>NZ_CP109090.1:6125514-6431790 GCF_035917575.1 Streptomyces sp. NBC_01788
TCCCCAGGGAGCCCTCGCTACACCCGAGAGCCCATCCTGGACATGCCTGACGCACCGCCAGGAGAAGATGAAGGCCCGGTCAGGTAGACCGGGCCGACCCCGGACCGTGCGCTTTCGTACGCGCCCGCCTGGACATACGCCGCCGCGACCGACTCGGCGGCATCCTGCACGAGTACCAGCACGCAGCCTGAGCCGGGTGTGCCATGGACCCGCCTGTCAGTCGGCGGTGCCCGGGGTGACCACCCAGCGGTGCGGCTGCCCGGTGAGAGAGGCGATCATCTCGAAGTCCCCGTCGTAGTGGAGCACCACAGCACCGTGGCGCTCCGCGGTCGCCGAGATCAGCAGGTCGGCCATCGACAGGGCGCGGTGGAACCCCGCCTGCAGGGCGAGTTGCTGGACCTCCACGGCCCGGCCCCAGACCTCGTCGGGGCAGGGCAGGTAGTCGAAGGCGTCCAGGAACCCGGCCAGGCGTGCAGCCTCGGCCTTGTCGCGAGCGCTGTGCATCATCTCGATCTTGACAGCCCCGGTGATGGCCAGCAGTCCCCGCAGGTGCAGCGGGTCGACGACCTCGCGGACGGCCGACTTGGTACGGCGCGCCAGGGCGGACTTGTCGATCAGATAGCGGGTGGTCACGCGACGTTCCGCTTGAGGGTGCCGTCCTGGTTCTTCGGACCGGTGGTCTCGATGATCTCGCTGAAGTCGAACTCGCCGCGGTCCATCGCGTCGAAGAACTCCTGCCGCCGGATCCGGTTGACGACCTCCTGCAGCGCGGCACGCACGGCGGCCGCCTTTGTGTTGACCCCCAGGGCGGCGCGGACCTCCTCGACAACGGCGTCATCGAGGTCGATAACGGTGCGAGACATGATGTAATCTCCACTACCTAGGCGATACTGCAACGATATCATTGTGGCGCAAGGAATGACAGCGGTCGAGAGGTCATCCGCGAGCGGCTCGACGGCAGCTCTGCAAGGACACACGCGGTGTGAACTGCGCGGATGAGTTTTCGGCACACGCAGGGCTGGGCAGCACAGCCCAAGTGGGACGGTTCTCCGGACACCTCGTGATGTCTCATTCGGGCAGGTCTCCGGAGCCGCCCGCAGCAGCTGGGCAATGTGAGGACTCAGGCTTGCAGAAAAGGCGAGGCGCGAGAGCCACTCACCGGCCGTCTGGCGCCGTCCAGGAGAGCGCCCTGGTCACGGCTACTGCTTTGCGCGGCCGGCTGAGGCTTGCTGAGTGTCCGCGCCGGAGCTGACGTGCCGCCGGGTCTGCTGAGGGCCGTACCAGTCCAGGCACATCACGGTGGCATCGTCCTCCAGCCGGCCGCCGGCGGCGTCCAGGACTGCGGACGTCAGCGTCAGCGCCGTCTCCCGCGGGTGCAGGTCCCGGGTGCGCTCCAGCAGGGCGAGCAGGTCGACCTTCTCCCCATGACGTTCGAGCATGCCGTCGGTCAGCATGAGCAGACGGTCACCGGGGCGCAGGTCGATGTCCTGAACACGGTAGGGGTGTGGCACGGACACGGACAGCCCGAAGGGATGGTCCACCTCGCAGGTGATCGCCTCCGCGGCCCCCTCGCGCATGCGCAGGGGCCAGGGGTGGCCGGCGTTGACGAGCCGGGCCTGCCCGGTGTGGAGGTTGATGCGCAGCAGTTGCCCGGTGGCGTGACCGTGGCCGTGGGCGGCCAGGGCCTGGTCGGCCTCGTGGGCCTGCTCGGCCAGGCCGGCTCCGGCGCGACGGGCGCCGCGCAGGGCGCCCACCAGCACCGTGGCGGCCAGGGCGGCGTCGATGTCGTGGCCCATGGGGTCGGTCACCGACACGTGCAGGGTGTCGCGGTCCAGGGTGTAGTCGAAGGTGTCGCCGCTGAGGTCTTCGGAGGGCTCCAGGTTCCCGCACAGGGTGAACTGTGCGGCCTCGCACGACAGTGCCGGGGGCAGCAGCTGGTACTGGATTTCAGCTGCCAGCGTGGGGGGCCTTGAGCGTTTGCCCCAGGTGTAGAGGTCGGTGAAGCGCCCGTTGGCGATCACGACGTAGGCCAGGATGTGGGCGGCTTCCCCGACCGCATCAAGGACGTCGTCGCCGGGGTCGGCGGGCAGGAGCAGCTCCAGCAGTCCGATTGCGTCCCCCCGGTTGGTGACCGGCACGATCACCCGCTGTCCCTGGCTGGTCGCCTCCTGATACAGCCGCTGGGTACGGATCACCTGCTCGTAGACGCCGCCGAACATGGGGATCCGCTCCGCTTCCCGCCCGCCCTCCACGCCGACGGCGGTAGACAGCCGCGCCACCGCTTTCCCCGTCAGGTCCACGATGAGGAAGGAGATCTTCGTGGCCTCGAAACGCCGCCGCAGGTCCTCTGCGACCACATCGACGGCGTCCACCGGCGCCGCCCTCTCCGCTGCGGTCAGCAGCCGGGGAAGTCCACTCTGCCTACCGCTCACGACCACGGCCCCTTCCACCAGCCCCTTCTACAGCTTGAGAACCGCCACGGCGGGCGTCAATCTGTGCGTGGTCACGGTAAGTGACGGTGGTCAAGCTATGCGTTCGCGGAGATGAATCAGCCCCGGCGTCCGCCGACACCGTAGCGCTCCAGAACTGCTTCACCGAGGCTGATCTCGGGTGATGCCCGCGCTGAGCGATCCGGCACGATCGGGTCTCGTGTTCGTACGGATGATCTACCTGCTCGCCACGCGCGTCCTCGCGTGGCTCGTGCTGCTGTGCCGATCCTCAGCGGCGAAGAACGCGGAGATCCTGCTCCTGCGGCACGAGGTCGCGGTGCTGCGCTGCCAGGTGGCCGCCCCGAAGCCCACCTGGCCGGATCGGGCGCTGCTCGCTGCCTTCGCGCGAGTGCTGTCCCCAGATGCTTCGCGGCCACCGGATCGTCTCCCCGCGCACCCGGCTGGCCTGGCACCAGCACCTGATCAGCAAGAAGTGGACCCAGCCGCCCCCGCCGGGGCACCGGCCCCTGGCCGGCGAACTGCGCGACCTGACCATCCGGCTCGGCATCGAGAACCCGTGCTGGGGCTTTCGCCGCGTCCACGGCGAACTGCGCCGACTCGGACACAGGATCAGTCCGGCCGCCGTGCGACCTCTCCTGCGCGAAGCCGGGCTCGGACCCGCGCCCCGCCGGCAGCCTGCCCAGCGCGAGTGGACCGCCTGCCTCAAGGCCCAGGCCGAGGGGCTGCTCGCCACGGACTTCTTTCACGTTGACACGATCAACCTGCGGCGGCTGTACGCCCTGTTCGTGATGGAGGTCCGCACCCGCACCGTGCACATCCTGGGCGTCACCGCCCACCCCGCAGCGGCGTGGGCCACGCAGCAGGCCCGCCAGCTGCTGTGGCACCTCGGCGGCCGGGCAGGCGAGTTCACTCACCTGATCCGTGACCGCGACACGAAGTTCACTGCCGCCTTCGACGCCGTCTTCTCAAGCGAGGGGATCACCGTGGCCAAGATCCCTCCCAGGAGCCCCAACTGCAACCCGCACGCGGAGCGCTTCGTCCGCTCCGCCCGCGAGGAATGCACCGACCGCCTCCTGCTCTTCGACCGCGGCCACGCCGAGCAGGTCCTCCGCGACTACGCCCGCCACTTCAACCATCACCGGCCCCATCAAGGCCGCCGGCAGCTCGCTCCGCTCGACGACCCTACCCCGCGTGCTCGTCACGGACGGGCTCCGCGGCCACGGTGCCGCCCACCGCGAGGTCATGCCGCCGGTCGAGCACCACGGTGCGAAGTACTTGGACAACAGGGCCGAGAACAGTCATCAGCCCATGAGGCGGCGCGAGCGCGCCATGAAGGGCTTCCGCTCCAGCGGAGCGGCCCGGAGGTTCCCTGCCGCCTTCAGCCGGATCTCCGGCCACCTCCGGCCCCGACGCCATCTGATCACAGCGAGTGGCTATCGCACCGGGACGACCGACCGTCCGCATCCGGAAGACCGTCACCAAAGCCCTCACGACCGCCTGACCAGGATGCCCCCGGCCCGGCCGAACGCACCTCCAGCACCCCTCAACTCCCCTGCCGCAACAGCAACTTGACAACACCGCCTGTTGCGCCGCGGACGCGGGGCGGCCCGATGTGTGGTCCGTTCGGCGCGGGAGCACCAGGAGGGCGCTGGGCTGACCGGTTCAGTCCGGGCGCAGGCCGAGCAGTTCGGCGGCCGGGGTGTTGTTGCCCGGCGTCGAGGCGGTCGCCATGGCAGCGGCGGCCACACCCGGTTCGGTGTCGGGTGGGATGACCAGGACGAGGATGTGGTCCTGCATGCTCTGGCTGAGGCTCATCGTGTCCTTGCTGGTGGCGCACCAGCCGATCCGCACGGCCAGGCCGTCCGCGGTGACGGTGCGCGGGACGTCGTCCCAGGCGGTGCTGGACAGACTCACCCGGAGGATGCGGCCTACGTGTGCGTTGACCGCGGTGAGCATGTCCGGCAGTTCCGCGCGGATGTCGCGGGAGCGGGGCCACCACGCCCCGTCGAAGAGTCCGGTGTGGGACAGGGTCGGGTCCAGCGCGAGCCGGGGCAGGTGGGGGGCCCCGGGCCCGGCCCAAGGTCCCGTGGAAGGAAGTGGAGTGGACATCTCGGGCGCCGCCCGTCCGGTCCGCCAGCGGGGACCGCTCATCTCCCCGAGGGTGACGCCGACGTGTCTGCCGGTGCGCGGGAAGCCCTTGGGTACCCCCCCACACTACTGCGGGAACCATCCGGATCGACGGCGGGCGTAGCCTGGGCATTGCCCAGGACTTCCCGTATCCCGGTGTACTTTCCGGTTTCACCCTGGGTGATCGACGGTGTCCGGGCGGCCCCAGGCCGACCCGGAGACAGGCGCCTGTGACGCCGTGCCCCTCACCCAGCTCCCTCGGCGAGCCTCCGCTTCACCCTGAAGGTCAGCGAGGCTCTGAAACCGTGCCCGTACCAGATCTCCGACGACAGCTCTGTTGATCGAGTCCAGGACGTCCTCGGCAGCGCGCACGTCGGCTACCTGCCGCTGGCCCCCGTCCGTGCCACCGCTCACCAGCGTGGGCCCTTCGCGCCCCGGCATGGCGCTGGGAGTGGCCGCGCTCGCGATGAAGGCCCGACGCCTGTCGGTGTGGCCGGTGGTGGACGACGACGGCTACTTCCTCGGTGTCCTCACCGATCAGCGCGTCACCGCCCTGAGGCGTCCTCCGGAGTGTGGACACGGGGGTTCATGCTGCGAGTGTGAGTTTACGTGCTCTCTGCTGTTGTTGTTCGAATCCGACTGGCGAGAGGTAGTTGAGGGCGCTGTGGCGCCTGCGGGCGTTGTAGTAGGTGAGCCACTGGAAGATCTCCAGCCTCGCCTGATGCATCGTGGAGAACAGCCTCTGGTACATCGTCTCCCTCTTGAGTCCCTGCCAGAACGACTCGGCGAGGGCGTTGTCGTAGCTCGAGCCGACCCGGCCCATGCTCCTGCGGATCCCGAAGCCCTCAACGACCATCTACTATCGATCAAATAAGCCGGTGTTGCATCCACTGGTTGAACCTGATCTGCGAGCCCCTGTCCGCATGGAAGATCACCCCGTCCACGTGGCCGCCGCGGGTCGCCACGGCCATCTCCAGGGCGTCGATGAGCAGTTCCGTGCGCATGTGCGTGGCCATCGACCAGCCGAGCACCCGGCGTGAACAGATGTCGATGACGCAGGCGAGATACAGCCACGTCCCGCCGACCTGCACGTATGTGATGTCGCCGCACCACTTCTCGTTCAACTGCCTGGCGGGGAGGTTGCGTTGGACGAGATCCGGGGCCGGTGGTGCAAGCCGGTCGGGGACCGTGGTGCGCTTGCGGCGCCGTAGGTGCCGGCCCTCGATACCGTGCCGGCGCATCAGGAGCTCGACGCGCTTGCGGTTGATGGTGTGCCCGAAGCCGCGCAGCTCGGCATGGATGCGCCGGACTCCGTAGGTGCCCTTGTGCTCGGTATGGATCTCGCGGATCTCCACGAGCAGGGCGTCGTCGGCGGCCTGCCGCTCCCGACGGGCCTTCGCGCCGGCGAGCCACCGGTAGTAGCCCGAGCGCGAGACCTGCAGGACCCGGCATATCCGCTGAACGCCGAAGACTTCTGCGTGGGCGGAGACGAAGTCCCAGTGGCGGGCCTTCACTTCATCTCCTTCGCGAAATAGGCGGCTGCCCGACGCAGGATCTCCCGCTCGAGTTCCCATTCCTTCTCCGCCTTGCGCAGCCGGCCGTTCTCCGCGCGCAGCCGGGCCAGTTCCTCGTCCCGGCTCTCCGCGCTCTGCTCGCCGCGGCCGTGATCGCGGCCCGCGTGTTCGTCGGCCTGGCGCACCCAGCTCCGCAGGGTCTCGCCGGTCACCCCGACATCCGCCGCGACCGCCGCATACGTGCGCTTCCCGCCCGCCGCGCGGTACAGCGCGACGGCATCGTTCCTGAACTCCACCGGATACGGAGACCTACGTCCCACCAGGACACCTTCCCTCGGATCTGCAAGATCCATTGTCAGAGTGTCCACACCACAGGGGTCGCCTCAGTTCAACGGTGTCGCCTGTCTTGGCGAACCTGTTCTTGCACTATGCGTTCGATGCGTGGATGGTCCGGGAGTATCCGGGCTGCCCGTTCGAGCGTTACGCCGACGATGCGGTGGTGCACTGCCGCACCCTGGCGGAAGCGGAACGGGTCCTGGCCGCGCTGCGGTCCAGGATGGCCGAGGTCGGTCTGGAACTGCATCCGGACAAGACCAGGATCGTGTACTGCAGGGACGACAACCGTCGTGGCCGTTTTCCGGTCACCGATTTTACGTTCCTGGGGTTCACGTTCCGGCCGCGAGGCGCCAAGGACAAGCACGGGGTGATGTTCACCGCGTTCCTGCCCGCGATCAGTACCCATGCCCTGAAGAGGCTGAGAAAGATGGTGCGGTCTTGGAGGCTGCACCGGGGCACGACGCAGGAGTCATCCGATCTGGCCCGGATGCTCAATCCGGTGATTCGGGGATGGATGAACTACTACGGGCGCTTCTACCGCTCAGTGCTGTATCCGCTGCTTGATCGCATCAATACCTACTTGCTGCGATGGATCCAGAAGAAGTACCAGGTCGGGATGAAACAGGCCCTGCGGCGGCTGGCCCAAGGCCACGCGTTGCGCCCGAAGTACTTCGCTCACTGGACCTGGGCGGCCCCGGCGGGATCGAGGCCCAGAACGACAAGAGCCGTATGACGGGAGACTGTCACGTACGGTTCCGTGGGAGCCCGGGGGGTGAGATTCCCCCGGGCGGCCCGACTATTTGACCGGCGGCCGGGTGGTGACACCACCGCGCCCCAAGTTCAAGAAGAACGCCGCCGACTGGTACGAGGAGATGTACGAACGGCAGCGCAAGGCGCATTCCTCACGCCGTATCCGGGTCGAGCACGGCATCGCCCACCTGAAGAACCAATCCCTTTCCAAGGGAATCCCGAGGGAATCCCGCAGTTTCTCGGATGTTCGATTCGGGTGCTGGATGTATGCCGTTCTGAAGAACGGGCCTCGATGCCTCTCGCCAGACCGGTGAAATCCAGCACCTGCGAGCGTCAACACCCACCTCGCGCACTCGTTGGTGTTGGTGGTGCGAGCCCGCTCCGCGGTGACCTCTTGATACGCCCGAGCCTTCGAGCTCCCGCTCAGACCGAGGCCCGCGGTATGCGCTGGCGCCACGAACGGTTCGTGAGGTGGCGGCACATCCGCGCAGCGGTTGATGCCTGGGATTAGTGCGACGCGTGGCCCGCATGCGTTCGTGACCAGCGCAAACATCAGCACGTCGGGAAGGAACTGGTTCGGTCGTTGCCTCGTCGGCGTAGTGATTTTCCTCGAATTCGATGGGGCTGAGGTAGTCGATCCGTTTCTGGATGCGGCGGGAATTGTAGAAGCCGTCGATGTATTCAAGGGGCGCGAGGTTCACTTCGGCCCGGGTGGCGAAGACGAAGCCGCGGACGCACTCGGTCTTGACCAGCTGACCCGGCGTGCGGTGAGCTTGATGGGCGTGTACTGCCCGGGTTCAAGGAATCGTCGCAGCACTGTCTGTCAGCGAGTCTTGGGTGAGCCTATAGGTTCTAAGCCGCGCCAGATTGGTGTCGGCTCCAATGACCCAGGCCGCGTGTCGGCTTCAATGGCCCAGGCCGCGTGTGGTTATATCGTGACAGCGAAGGTGATGACGATGGCAACTAGTCAGCACACCCACTGTCATCGGCTATCCAGCGGCATGTACGCAAGGTTGTGTCGGCGCTGGGAACCGCGCATCGCGAGCAGACCCTTATGGGAGAGACGTGGTAGCACGGCGAATCGGGCGACGGCCCTCAGCGGCGGCGCACTCACCTAGTCCTCACCTTCTATTTCAACCCCCGACCCCTCCGATGCCCATTAGTGGCAGGAAGGTCAGTCCCGGTCATTCGAGCAGGTCAGACCTTCGATGCAGGGCGGTGGCGGGCATCTACTCCACAGTGGCGGAATACGTTTCATGACAGATAGCAACGAAAATGCGCGTGCGGAACGATCACGCGGGAACTTGAATAGGCGACGCCTTCTTCTTGGGACGGCGGGCACCCTCGGTACCGCTCTAGCATCCGCTGGCATCTATGAGGTGATCGACAGCATTGCAAAACCACCGGACCGGGCCGCTGTCGCCGACAGTCCGCCCATCCAGGAACAATATATCCTGCAGAACGAGCAGATGGTGATGGTCAATGGCTCGGGCGTGAAGAGTAGGAATGGCGCGATTGCGGTCCGGGTGCCAGCCCTGCACGATCATGTCATTACCGCAAGGCTGAATGTGCCGGCGAAAGCTAAGGCGTTGCAGGAGGCGCAGCACCACCTCGAGTCCGCCCTCCTGGGTCTGGAACGCCAATTTTCGCCCACTCCAACAGGAGTGGCCACCACGGTAGCCTGGGGACTTCCTACTTCCAGCACTACATCCCAACTCTGGGCAAGACGTCAGGTTTCTTCAAGGCGGGAACACCTTACCCAGCGTATCTGCCGGTCGATTTGATGACCTCCAAGACGGAGGGCCATACCGTATATGCGCTGCAGGAGGCCAGGACGTTTCCCAGCGACGAGCCCCCGCCCGGCTTCGGGCCGGTCCGCTTGGAACAGAATGACGTGGCCGTGCTACTCCGCAGTGACTCGCTCGCCAATATCAAGGCAGCCCAAAACGCCCTCTTCGGGCCTGGAAGCAACCAGGCGGGCAGCCTGTTCAAGGTGACGAGTATCCGCCAGGGCTTCTCCGGGGGCGGTTTCTACGGGCAACAGGGCCTGCCGAGCAAGCTGGCGCTGGCAGCTAATATCCCCGGTGCACAGTCGATCCCTCGACAGGCGCAAGGCTTCCTCGGCTTCGCCACCACCCTGGACTCGAATATGGGACCCGGCAACATCGCCAATCTGGAGACTCTACCTGGCCTCACCAATCAGTGGCCCAACGGTTACTTCAAACAGGGGACCACCATGCATCTCTCGCATCTGTTTCAAGATCTGGTGACCTGGTATGAACAAAACTTCCCTCAGTACGCGGATCGCGTCCAGGCGATGCTCCAGCCCGGCCTCTCGCCCGCGCCGGGTACGCTTGCCCTCCAACCGCCAGGTCAAAGTGAGGCCGAAGTGGCGCAAGGGGTCCAGCGGTACCACGCCTACGGCCACACTGGGAGCATGTCGAAGGTGGACAGCACCACGTCACCAACGACCAGCAATTACGGGAAGGCCTACCCCACGGGGACGACCATCCCCGTGCGCGGCGATTTCGACACGCTGGACAATCCATTCCACTACACATCCGATCCGACGGGAGACCACTACAGCAAGAAGCCAGCGGCCGGGTTGCACTTCATTTCGTTCCAGCCGACGATTGCATTCTTCAATCTCGTTCGGCTCTCGATGGACGGCCACTATCCAGATATGACGCTCCCTATCGCACCGCGCAGCCCCCACGCCGGCATCAACTCGATCCTGCACACGACCCACCGGCAGAACTATCTGGTTCCACCACGTCGCCATCGCTCCTTCCCGCTCGCCGAGTTCCTTGTCTGACACGAGCCGCGCGCAGCGCCCTCAGGTCAAGGAGCGCCGTCACCTGGGCCGGGTCGGGTCGAGCTGCGCGGCGAAAAAGCCGAGGCCGTGCGCAGCACCTCGTTCGCCCGCTTGAGCTGGACGTTCTCCCTACGCAAGGCCGCGAGCTCCTCGCGCTCGCCGGTGGTCAGCCGGTCGCCGCGTTCGCCGGCATCGGCCTCGGCCTGACGGATCCAGGTCCGCAGGGCCTCGGGATGGACTCCGAGGTCGACGGCCAGCCGCTTGATCTGCGGCTTCGGCTCGATGGTGCGATACATCCGCACCACACGCTCACGCAACTCCAGCGGGTACTTTCTGGAGGCAGCCATGGTCAAAGGCCCTCTCATGAATCCCATCATCCCGGGGACACTGGCCCCTTCACCATCACGCCCAGCTCAACCACACCGGCCCGGCGACTGATGAGGGGGCGATGCCGACGGAGGCGAGGAACTGCTCAGCCTCCGCTGCCAGGCCGGAAGGACGGCCCAGTGCGCGCCGCCGGCCTCCGCGCAGGGGGCCTCGGCCTGTGCCCGTCAAGAGGCAATGACACGCGCTCAAGATCCGCTGGCGCAGGGGCACCTACGGCGTATCTTCCGCCTGGGACCAGGGCCGTCCATCAACCGATCTACCCCCGAACCCGCTCAGTCCGGTATCCCGCACCGAGTTACGGGTGTTCGGGACCGGTGCTCAACAACGAAGTCACGACGCGGTTGCGTCGTCCCACCGGCGCCGACGTGTCACAGCAGGCCGCCCCACCCCAGCCCTTCGGCGGCTCCATATCGGTGGCCAAGGCAACTTCCAGCGAGGTGCTCCTGGCCTGGGCCATGAACGATCAGGCATTGCCCGCCGCGCACGGCGCTCCCCTGCGCGTGGTCGTGCCGGGCTGGATCGGCGCCCGCAGCGTCAAATGGCTCCAGCGCATCAGCGCGCAGGCCGAACCGACCGACAACTACTTCCAAGCCGAATACAGCGTCCTGCCCCCCGAAGCCGACCCCGAGGCCGCCGGACCGGGCGACGGCATCACCCTCGGCCCGGTCGCCATCCACTGCGCGATCCTGCGGCCCGGCAAGAACGACCACCTGCCCTCTGGACCGACCGAGGTCAGCGGGTTCGCCTTCGCCGGGGACGACCGAACCGTGGCACGCGTGGATGTCTCCGCCGACCACGGCAGCACCTGGACTTCCACGGATCTCGACCCCCCGGAGAATCCCTGGACCTGGCAGCGCTGGCGCGCCATGGTCACTCTGCCCCCCCGGTGAGGCCGAGCTCATCGCACGCGCCTGGGACTCCACCGCGGCCGTGCAGGCCGAATCCCCGGCGACCGTCTGGAATCCCAGGGGATACGCCAACAACGCCGCGGCACACCTGCACATCACATGCTGTCCCTGACCGAACGCCTTGGCAGAACGGCAGGGCCCGTTGCTGCCGCTCCGCCACGGGTCAGGGGGGCACCCCGACCACCGCGGTACCCGTCAAGGGCCACTGACGCGGCCGAGGGGGCTTTCTGTCCGTGACAGCAACATCGTCCCCCAAGGCAACGCGTGGCAGGCGTTTTTTCGAGGACGGTCGGGGCGGGCGTCAAGCTGAGTGACCCAGGTCAGGCCTGGTGAACGGGGCGGTCGCACCGCGTGTCGGCGGTCATCCGCTGTGGGTGGCCCGGGGTCGCGCGCCGGGCGGAGCGATGTTCAGGACGGCCATCATGCCCATGTCCTCGTGATTGAGGATGTGGCAGTGATACACGGTCCTGCCGGTGAAGTCCCTGAAGTGGATGCGAACGACGATCGCACCACGTTTCGGCACGTTCACCGTGTCGTACACGCCGTGGGTGGGGTCGTGGGCCTTCCCGTTGGTGCTCATCAACTGGAAGTGGTTGGTGTGCAGGTGGAAGCTGTGGTCCTCGTCCGAGTCATTGCGGACGGTCCACTCCTCGACGGTGCCGAGGGTGGAGACGAAGTCGGTCCGGTTCGGGGCGTACGTCCGGCCGTTGACGTAGAAGACCGTGCCGGCCTTGTTCTCCGTGAAGACGACGGTCTTGCGGTCCGCGATCGTCGCGTGGCTCAAGTCCTCGTAAGGGCCGAGGTCGGTCGGGAGCGCGGCCCGCGTCATGGGCGTGCCACTGGTGACAACAGTGGCGAGGTCGGCCCGGGGGAACTGGTTCCCGGCCGGGCCGGTGTTGTACGGCAGTGTCTCCAGCCGGGTGGTGCCGGGAGCGCCGCCCTGGACCAGGACATCGAAGCGAGCGGCGGCGGGAACGAGCAGTGTGTCCTCGGCGTAGACCCTGCCCACGGGAACGCCGTCCTGAGCGATCACGTGGAAGCGGGCGCCCGGAAGGTGCAGCTTGTAGTAGATGTTGGCGCCGATGTTGGCCAGCCTCCACAACTGGGTCTCTCCCGGCCGGATGTGGATCGCCGGGTTCTGCTGGCCGTTGACGGTGCGGTGGGTGGACGCGCCGATACTCAGGGGATGGGTCTTGATCGCGTCGCCCTGGACCTGGAAGTCCTTGAGCGCGATGGTGTGCTCGGTGATGTTCCGCAACGACGGAGGCAGGTGCCGCTGCAGGCCCTCGACGACGAGGATGCCCGACTCACCACTCGCGACCTGCGGGGCGGACAGCATGTCCGCGTGTGAGTGGTACCAGAAGGTGCCGGTGGGGTGACTGAGCGGCAGTTGATAGGTGTAGTGGTACGACTGCCCGTACTTGATGGAGACGAAGATGTCGTCGGAGGGAGCACGCGGCGACACGAAGAGTCCGTGCGTGTGCAGATTGGTGTACTTGTCGGTTTTGTTGATCATGGTCAGGTCGATACGGTCGCCGGGCCGCACGCGCAACGTGGGCGGCATGTAGGCCCCGTTGTAGGTCGTCGCGTACAACTGGCGGTTGCCGACGCGGACCTTTCGCCGTTCCACCACGATCGTGGTCCTGAGGAAGCCGTCGCGGCTCACCACCTCCGGGGGATCCTGGAGTCATGGCCCCGCGCCCGGCGGTGTGGGCCCGCCCTCGACCACGGACCCCTGCGTGTCGCTGGAGCGCTCGCTCGGTGCACTCCCCGCGCAGCCGACGAGCCAGAGCGCGGCGAGGAGCAGACCGGCGACGATGCGGGACGGCGAGGAACAACGCGTACTGGGCAGGGTCACTTGTCTCCCCAGGGGAGCGGGCGGGCCCCGACCGGAAATGTCCGGCAGGCGAACCGTATGCTGATGGTCAATCAGCCGGAGAGTAAGCGTGCAAAGATCTCGTGCCGCACGGCCACGCCCGGCCTACGGTGCCGATTCGCCCGAATGAGTCCCCTACGATCGCCCATGCTGGACTTCGAGAGCTCCGCAGTGCTGCGAGCTGCGCTACAGCGCCGTTGAGGAACCGTGAGCGAGGATATTTCGAGCACCACAGGTCAGGACGCATCCAGGCCCTGGCCCGTGGCTCGCTCAGCGCAGTCGCAGAAGCGGTCCCGCTGCGTCCCGGAGCCTGCTCGCCAGATCGGCGCCTCTCGGGCGATCCTCGGCAATTGCTCGGTACTGTCGGGCTCCAGCTCTTGCAGCGCCCGCGCGATCACTGCGCTGCCCCCGACGCTGGGCAGCCGGTTGTGCTTGGTGCCGGGCAGGGGTCGGTCGCCGTGGGATCAGCCTGGCCAACGATGACATGGGGCATCCAGTCCGGTGGCAGCGGATGTTTTCCGGGCCACTGCCCGCGGTGCGCGGAAGGCGTGGCCCCCAGAAGGAACTGCGGCCGCTCGTTGCGGCAAGACTCAGCATCGCCCCGGATGACTACGACACCCACCTCGACGTCGACCTCAGGGTCCTGGAAGACGATCGGGCGCCCGCAGCATGACCCGCATGGCCGGCATCCGACCTTCCCGGCTGAAGGCAAGGCCGGTGGGGGCCGTCATGGGCGTCTTCGTTACGGGCAGAGACCATTCACTGTGCGCCTGCGTGAGTGCGCAGATCGGTAGGGCGGTTGGCGCTACACATTAGTTGTTGGCCTACTGGGCGGGCGTTGTTTGTCGCTCGGCATCGCGGATGGCGCGAGCGGCGTTGATGAGCCCGATGTGGCTGAAGGCTTGGGGGAAGTTACCGAGGGCCTCTGCTGTGGTGGCGTCGGTCTCCTCGGCCATCAGGCCGAGGTCGTTGGCGTGTGCGAGGGCGGCTTGGAAGGCGTGTCGTGCACGGGTGGTGTGGCCGGTGAGGGCGAGGGCTTGGGCAAGCCAGAAGGTGCACAGCAAGAAGGCGCCTTCTTCTCCCTGCAACTCGTCGGTGAGGTAGCGGCGGACCAGGCCGTTGCGGTCGGTCAGTTGGGTGGCGATGGCCAGCACGGTGGACTGGATCCGGGGGTCGTGCGGCGGCAGGAAGCCGACGATGGGCAGCATCAGGGCGGAGGCGTCGAGGTCGTCACTGTCGAATGCCTGGGTGAAGGCGCCAAGGCTGGGGTTCCAGCCGCGTTGTTCGATGGCTTGGCGGATCTGGTCGCGCTCGTGCTGCCAGTGGGGCAGGCGTTCGCCGGCCTGGAGGGCGGGGGCCATGGCGATGGCGCGGTCCAGGGCGACCCAGCACATCAGCTTCGAGTGGAGGAGGTGTCTGCTGGGTCCGCGTCTTTCCCAGATGCCCTGATCCCGGTGGGGCCAGCGCTGGGCGGCTGTCTCGGCTGCCTGAAGCAGGAAGGTGCGGGTGGCCGGGGCGAGAGGCTCACCGGGCGGAAGGGTCTGGTGAGCGGCATCGAGGAGTTCGCCGTAGACGTCGAGTTGGCGTTGACGCCATGCGTCGTTGCCGATCCGTACGGGGCTGCTGTCGCGCCAGCCGGTCAGGTGCGGCAGGAGCCGCTCGCTCAGGTCGTGTTCGCCCCCGATGCCGTACATGATCTGCAGGTCGACGCCGCGGTCGAGTTGGGTTGCCGCAGCCCGGGCGAGGAAGTCGAAGAACCGGTTCTTCTCCTTCTCGCAGGCGGCCGTGGCGAGCGCCTGAATGGTGAAGCTCGCGTCGCGGACCCAGGTGTAGCGGTAGTCCCAGTTGCGCATCCCGCCCTTTTTCTCGGGCAGAGAGGTGGTGGCTGCGGCGACGATTGCCCCGGTGGGAGCGAAGGTCAGGGCTCTCAGCACGCGTCCGCTGTGGCTCACCTCGTCCTGCCAGGGGCCGACGTAGCCGCGGTGGAGCTTCGACCAGGAGCGCCAGCCTTCGATGGTGTCGGACATACGGCGCCGGATCCGCCCCGCTCGCCAGCCCACCGACTCCCTTTCCCAGGCCGACCCGACGTGCAGGGCGAATCCGAGGCGGTGCCCCGCCGCGAGCGGGATTCGGCCGTGCGCTGTGGAGCCGCTCACCCGCAGGTCGACGGGGCTCGACAGCAGCAGAACGTGGGCACCCCCGTACGCCGCGAGCCCGCCTCGCACGGCTGAGAGCAGGGGGTGGACGAGTCCGAACTCCGGGCGCGGCGCGTAGTCGATGTCGATGTTCACCCGCCCTTCGGTGCAGGTGATCCGCCGCAGGAGCGTTCCGGGAGAAGCGGCACCGAGCGCGTGCCCGCGTTCACGCCGCCCCAGGGCAAGGGCATCGTGCAGGACCGCCGTACCCGCGGCTGTGCGGAAGGTCGTCTCCAGAACAAGGGTGTCTTTGACGTAGCGGCGGCTGATGTCGACCGGGCCGGTAGGGCGGATGGACCAGTGGCCGGCGTCCTCGTCGAGGAGTCGAGCGAAGATCGCCGGGCTGTCGAACCGGGGCAGACACAGCCAGTCCACCGAGCCGTCGGAGGTCACCAACGCGGCCGAGCGGCAGTCGGACAGCAGAGCGTGGTCACCGATCGGTCGCGCACTCATGTGTCGCAGCCCGTCTACCGTGGGCCGGACGTGGCCCGGCTTGGACGACGTGAGCAGCCGCCTGCGCCGCAGGTCTCTTCAGGTGTCTGACGAGTGTCATTGATCCCAGCCTCCTTGCACAGCAGAATCACCCCCACCCAATCAGCACGATCGGTTGATCGCACGTGCCGGCCGCCGGCGGTTGCCCCGACCGGGTGGCGCGACGACCTGGTGTCGCACCCCGCGCTCGGCGTCTGGGCGGCGTACGTCGTGTCTCCTTGCCAGCGCGTCGTCAACCCCGCCTCAGCAACGACGTCCCGGGGATGAGTCCTGGCGGCCGAGGGCGAGGAAGCATCGGTGGCCGCATCTCCACTGGCCGGTGACGCTGAGGGCAAGGTCCTCGGCGATCCTGTGGAGCGCTGGTGCTCCCAGACACGCCCAGGGAAACGGCGGCCCCCTGCGGCCGTGGATGTCTTCGAACCAGGCGGTGCACAGCTCCTCGACGTCGTGAGGATCGACCTCGACGAGGAGAACACCCGTCGGCGCGGTGAGCCGGATGGAGCGGCACAGCAGGGCGCGCGGGTCACCGCCGATACCGATGTTGCCGTCGATGAGCAGGACGGTCTGCCAGCTTCCCTCGGCCGGTAGCCGGTTGAACACCGATCGGCACAGTGCGATTCCGCCGCAAGCGATGGTGTGAGCCACGGCGCGGGGAGCCACGTCGACACCGAGCGCGAAGATTCCGCGGCTCAGGAGTGCCCTGCACAGCCGGCCCGGGCCGCAGCCGACGTCGAGAACCGGGCCGACGCAGCGATTGAGCACGGAGTCGTCGGCCACGGTGGGCTGCGCGTACCAGCGATCCACAGGCATCCGGATCCGACGTCCGTCCCCCGAGCGTAGGTATACCTGGTCGCGGCCGCTGCGCAGGGCGAGCGCGTAGGGGTCCGTGCCGGCGCCCGACGCCCGGTCCTCGCTGGACGTCATGGTGCGGCGTCGTGACCTGGTGCGGGTCGTTCCTCGGCGGCAGGGGCGGCTCGACGGACGCGGCGCAGTTTGAGGGCGAAGGCTACTGCCGAGGCGGCGAAGAGCACGGCGGTGATGGCCAGCCACCGGCCGAGGTAGACGTCCATGGACAAACCGGTGGCACCCGGGTAGGGGGTCGAGAGGGCGAAGATGAGGGGGAACCAGACGAGCAGGAGCACACCGGAGAGAAAGGTGGGCACGCGCAGGTAGTTGATCCACGGTGGTTGTGGCATGCGGGTGGCGCGATGCCGCAGGACAGCCTGTGCCGACAGGTCGGCGAGCGAGTACAGGGGCAGCAGGATCAGGTCGTGGAGGACCGCCGCGCCGACGAACCAGATCGCAACCTCGAGCGGGCGGACAGCGAACAGGCGCACCAGGGCGTAGCCGGTGATGGCGAACGAGGCGATCAGGACGAGAAGGTGGAGGGGGCCGGAGCCGTACCAGCGGACGAAGCGCGCCATGGTCAGGTCCTGAAGGTGAGCCGGTGTACCCACTTGGTGTTGTTCACGCCGGGGTTGGCCGGGACGATGACGCGGGCCGGGTAGCCGTGGTCGAGTGAGAGGTCCGCGCCGTTGACGCGCAGGGCGAGCAGCGATCGAGGGTCGTGGATCTGGTTGTCCCGCAGTACCACCGAGCTGTAGGGGCCGGGTGGTTGGACGGATTGCACGAGGACGCTTCGGGCGTCGGGGAGGCCCGCCAGGGCGGCGAGGTCGGCCAGTCGGAGGCCGCTCCACTGCTGGTTGGGGGTGGACCACCCTTCCACGCAGGCGATCGGCAGTGCGGCGGCATGCTGGGGCATCGCGAGGAGTTGTGCGCGGGTGAGGACGAGTGTCGGACCGGGGCCGTGGATCTCCAGGCGCCAGGCGGGGCCGACGTGCGCGGGGGTGACGCCGACGGAGGCTGCGGTCTTGTTGATCTGGAAGGCGTTCGGGCCGCTGCCCGGAGTACGGTTGTGCGGCGCGAGGAGGGCGGTGCCGCGCAGCCAGCCGCCGATGCTCTGTCCTGCGGTGACCACGAGGAGGAGGAGCGATCCGCCCCCCACCATGGCGAGCGCGCCGCGCCGGGTCATCGTCGGCGGTGCGGGAGCGGTTGGGACCAGGCCGTCGGGGTCGGGGGGTTCTGGCCGTGTGTGGGCGAGGTCGGTGCGCAGTTCGGCTGCCAGGCTGCGGGAGCGCAGGGCGCGGGTCATCCGTCCGAGTCTGAGGCTCACATGGACGACGAAGGCGGCGATGAAGACCCAGGCGCCGTAGAAGTGCAGGGTGTAGAAGGAGCCGGGGAAGACGTAGAAGAGCTGGATGTTGATGATGCCGGTGACGAATTCGAAGATCACCCCGCCGACCAGCATGAGCAGGGACAACCGCTCCAGTGCATGGGCGAAGGAGCGGACCGGCAGCCATTCGAACAGCTTCGGGATCACTGACCACAACTTGGCCAGCAGCACGGGCACGAGGACCACGCCGAGGGTCACGTGCACGCCCTGGGTCAGCCGGTACAGCCAGTACGGATGTGTGGGCCAGTCGAAGAGGTAGAAGCCCAGCAGGTCTTTGTCCGGGGTCTGGTCGTTGATGCGGCCGAGTCCCGGGTTGTAGGAGGCGTAGGAGAGCATCCCGGTGACGAAGATCAGCGGGATGCCGATCAGCAGCACCAGGCCGAACACGGACGTCAGCCAGGGCCCGCGGAGGGGACTGCGCCAGAAGCCGGGACGGAACGGCCCCGGAGGCGGAGGAGTCCGCTCGACCCGCCGCACGAGGGCCCGGGTACGAGCGGCCCCCTTGGCGGCCCGCGCCGCCACGGCAGCGCGCACGCGCTCGAGGCGCCCCTGTACGTGCCCCTCGTCCGATCCCGGCCGCTGCGGCCCGCCGGAGCCCGGGGCCGGCGGCCGTCCGCCACTGCCCATCGGCCGCCTCCTCTGTCCCGGCCAACCCTCGAAGGGGTGCCATCGAACCCCAGCGCGCCGTTGGTGCTTGTCAAGCCGTCAGCTACAAACTGGCACAGATCGGATCGGCTTTCCGTGCCTGGCGTGCATACGGGTGTCCGTCGCCCGCCGAACGGTCGAAACCGGCGCTCCGCACGGCTCGACGGGGCGCACGGTGACCTCATGATGGTGAGGTGCGACGCCTCAGCGCACGGCACAGCACCTCCGCCCGGCCCGGCCGCACCGCGCTGACCAGGGAAGTCTTCTGGTTCGTCGTGATCGGCGTCGCCTCCACCGTGGCCCAGGCCTTGCTGTACTGGGTTCTGCGCCACTGGTCGCCGCCCATCCTGGCCAACTTCGCCTCCCTGCTTGTCGTCACCGTCCTCAACACGGAGGCCAACCGCCGACTGACCTTTCGCGGGTCCACGGTCCGGGTCCATCAGGCGCATCTGGCCGCGGGTGGCCTGTTCGTCCTGGCGTACCTGGTCACCTCGGGCGCCCTCCTGCTCTTCCGCCACTACCAGCCCACCGCCTCACCAGCAGCGGAGACCCTGGTGCTCGCACCGAGCTTCGCCCTGGCGACCGTGGTGCGCTTCACCGTCCTGCGGATGGTGGTCTTCAGACGCCGCCACCGATGACTCCCCCGCGCCCCGTGTGGCCGACACGCCTGCCCTCACGCACCGTCCAGCCCCCTGTCTCCGCCGCCACGCGCCCGCGCCCGGACGAGTGCACCAGCGAGCACCGTCACGGCGGCCAGCCCGTACGCAGAGGCCTGAACAGCCTGCTGCTGCAGTGCGTCCGCGACATACAGCACGGTGCCCGCGGCGGCGACGGCGAGCCACTCCCATCGGCCACCCATGGCCACGAGGGCCAGGCCGGACATCGGCGCCTCGGTGAGACACGTTCAGCCGGCTGCCCAGCGACGCAGAGGCGGTCCGCCTGTGGGATCACGGCTGGCGCGGCGGAAACCGGCGCCTCAAGAAATAGCCCGCCGTCCGCCGGGCCAAGAGCAGATGGGTAAAATTCCGGTCATGGTGTCATCGGACTGAAGAGTTGGACGAGGTTCCCGTGACTCCTCAGCTTGATCCTGACTCGGCCACATGGCTGCAGGTGCTTGCCGACACCGGCCCGCGCCGCGATCCCACCCGGCACGGCGAGCACGCCCTACAGCTCTCCGCCACAGCGAACGCCCAGACATGCCGCAACAACTCGTGCAGCTCGACGCAGCCCGGGTCAGGTCGCCATCGTCTGGGATCGCGACGCCCGTTGCGCCCTGGAACTTCCCTCCCAGCCGAGTGCCGAACTGCGCTAATTGCTGACGCCATGTGATGGCCAAGGGGCTGTGCGCCCGGCAGGTATGACGACTCGGGAGGCGAGCATGGTGAAGTAGCCGATGTTCGCGCCGACGTCGACGAAGATAACCCCGCGCGCGAGCCGGGCGGTCAGGAGCGCGGTCAGGTTCGGCTCCCAGAAACCGAACAGATACAAGCACCGCTGGCTGACGTGGGTGCTACGTCAGCCACATCGAGTCCGGCCGGCACGAGCCGACCGCGGAGCGCCGCCAGATCGCCTTCCCGGCGAGTAACTGGCGCTCCTCGGCACTTGCCGCGGGGAGGGGATGTGCTGGAAGTCCGAGCACGACAGGGGCGCCTTCAAGGGGGTCTGGCCGCTGTTCGACAGGGTCGGGCCCTTCCGATGCCTGCGGCCCATCCGGGGCCGGGGACCGAGGGTCAGGAAGCCGTGAGCCGGTTCGGGCTGCCGGCGTCCGCCTGGCATACGTTTCCACCATGAAGCGTCGATTCCTTGTCTCAGGCGCCTTTGCCGCAGCCGCACTGCTGACGACCGTCGCGTGCTCGTCATCCTCCCGGCACACCCGGGCGACGTCGGCCCCGTCCACTGCGGTCTCCCGGGCGACGGCGGTGCCCACAGGTCCCTTCGCCCTCGGCCGAGGCCAGGGTTTCGACGCGTCGGGCGCGTTCCTGCCCCTGATGACCTGTGACAGCCCCCACGACTACTCCCCCGGGCTCAGGTTCAAGGACGTCCCCGCCGGGACCGCCGAACTCGCCCTGTCCATGGTCGACCTGGAGAACCAGAAGATCCACTGGCTCCAGGTCGGCCTTCCCGCAACGGCGGCGGGAACGCAGGCGCACGCCCTGACGCACGGTGCCCGGGAACTCCTGAACGACTTCGGCGAGGCGACGTACGACGGCCCCTGCCCGCCCGCCGGTCACACACACGAGTACCAGCTGACGCTGTACGCGCTCCGCAACCCTCTGCCGGCGTCCTTCGGCCAGAACACCTCGCCGAGTCAGACCCTCAAAGAACTACGGAGTCAGGCTGGCGCCACCGCGGTTCTGGTCGCCCCCTACACGCGCCACTGACGCAGCGGAGCCGTCGGGCCGGGAGCGGCCTGGGCGCGCTCGATCATCGCCGCCGCCACGGCGCTGCACGCCCGCCATAGCGGGTTGTTCGTTGCGGGTTCCGGTCTCCCACGCTGGGCCTCACATGAGGCAATGTACGGAAACGGCTCGCCGCAGTTGGGGCAGGAGCGGGGCCAGATTCTGGTCGTCGACAACGGCTCCACTGACAGCTCCGCCGAGCTCGCCGCGTCGCTGGGCGCGTACGTCGTGGGCGAACCGGTGCGTGGCTTCGGCGCCGCCTGCGCGGCCGGGCTACGCGCCGTCACCGCGCCCGTGGTTTGTTTCTGCGACTGTGATGCCTCCCTCGACCCGGGACTGCTGCCATCCCTGGCCCAGCCCGTCCTGGACGGTGAGGCGGACTTGGTACTCGGGCGGCGCCGGCCAACGACAGGCGGTGCCTGGCCGGTACACGCCCGGCTCGCCAACCGAGAGCTGGCCCGGCTTATCCGCCGCCGCACCGGCCTGCGCCTGCACGACCTCGGTCCGATGCGGGTGGCCCGGGGAGGTCCTGCTCGATCTGGGCCTGACCGACCGCAGGTCGGGCTACCCGTTGCAGATGGTCGTCCGCGCCGCCGACGCCGGATGGCGGGTGCGCGAGGTCGACGTGCCGTACTACCCGCGCGCCGGCCGTTCCAAGGTCACCGGCACCTGGCGTGGCACCTGGCACGCGGTGCGCGACATGCGCGCGGTCCTCAGCGAGCCGCCCCGGCGTCTGGCGGGAGCCCCCCGATGAGCGGCCCGGTCGGGCTGACGCCCGAGAGCGCGGTCGGGCCGACCGCGCTTCTGGTGATCGCCAAGGAACCGCGGCCTGGGCACGTCAAGACCCGGCTCACCTCGCCGTACACCCCTGCTCAGGCGGCGGCGCTGGCGGAGGCGGCGCTCGCCGACACCCTGGAGACCGTGCTGCGGGGCCCGGCCCGCCGCCGCGTGCTCTTCCTGGACGGCGCGCCCGGACGCTGGCTGTCGACTGGCATCGAGGTGGTCCCGCAGGTGTCCGGTGGCCTGGACGAGCGGCTGGCCGCGGCCTTCGCCACCGTCGCGGACGGCCCCGCCCTACTGGTCGGCATGGACACCCCACAGCTCACCCCGAATCTCCTCGCCCCCGTCCTGGATCCCGGCGCGTGGCGGGAGTACGACGCGTGGTTCGGCCCGGCGGAGGACGGCGGGTTCTGGGCGCTGGGCCTGGCCGCGCCCTACCCGGCGCTGCTGCGAGGCATCCCGATGTCCACCGCGTACACCGGCGCCGCACAGCGCGACCGTCTCACCGGGGCGGGCCTTCGGGTGCGCGACCTGCCGCTCCTGCGCGACGTGGACACAGCGCCTGACGAGGCCGAGGTCGCGGCCGCGGCACCGGGTGCGAGGTTCGCCACCCTCTTGGGGCGTTACCCCCGCCACATGGTCTCCTGAGCCGGGGATTCGTCGTTGGCCTCGCTGCCGCGCAGTCCCGGTGAGCAGGTCGCTGCTGCCGCCTACGGGGTCACGACCAGGATCGGACCGGCGACTGAGGTGTCCGAAAGGACCTGGCCGACGCCTTGCGTCGACGGCCGTGTGGCGCTTGCCAGGCGCGGTCAACCTGCCGCTCGGCCGCTACACGGCGCCTCTCCCTGGCTGGCCCGAGGCGCGGAACCTGTCGCCCGCCGCCGCAGCCCTGGCCGATTGCCCCGGGCCGCCAGGCGAGTGAGGTCTGAAATCATCGAGCGAATGGGCTGACCGCCGCGTGCCCCTGACCTGCCTTGGGGTTCACGAGCTCGGGAACAGGGGCCCGCCCGCCATGAGCCCACCGTCGACCAGGAGGACGTGCCCGGTGACGTAGCTCGCCTTGTCCGAACCCAGAAACTGTACGACCTCGGCGATCTCCTCCGGAGTGCCCGCCCGGTGCATGGGCAGCACCGAATCCACCGCGTCACGCGCCGCGTCGTCACCGGTGAATCGCTCGTACATCGCCGTCCGGGTGTAGCCGGGCGCGACTGCGTTGACCCGGATACCGTGAGCGGCGCCTTCGAGTGCCGCCGCCTTGGTGATGCCGGCGACGGCGTGCTTGCTGCCGACGTACAAGGTCGCCCCGGGGTAACCCATCAGGCCATAGTTGGAGCTGACGTTAACGATGCTGCCGCCGTCTTGTTCCCTCATGACCCGGAACTCGTGCTTCAGGCACAGCAGTGTTCCCTTGACGTTGGTATCGAAGGTGGCCTGGTAACGCTCGTCGGTCACCTCGGTGACAGGGCTGGGCATTCCCTCGGTGCCGGCGTTGTTGAAGGCGACGTCGATCCGCCCGAACCGCACGACCGCGCGGTCGACGAGGTCCTTCACCTCGTCCTCGAAGCGGACGTCGGCTCGCACGAACTCGGCCGGGCCGCCAAGGTCGGAGAGCTCCCTGACAAACTGCTCACCCACGTCCTGGTGGCGGCCGGAGACCACAAGGTTCGCGCCTTGACGGGCATAAGCGAAGGCGGTGGCTCGGCCGATACCGGTGAGCGCGCCCGTGATGAGGACGACGGGACCAGACAATCAAGAGTCCTTCCGGCAACCATCCAGGTGAATGATGGGCAAGTGGTTCGGAACCCGCAGGAAACCCGTTCCACTCTGGGTAGGGGCGTATCCCCCGGCACCACGCAGGGACGGTGTCATAGCCGGACGGCAGCCGCATCGGACCTGACTGCACCGTCCATCGAACGGCAGCACTTGACGGCCCGTATGGACTACGGGCGGCCACGAGGACAGACAATTCGAAGGCACTCGTGCGGGCGGAGGCGGACCGTGACGGGCTCGGATTGTGCTGGCGTGTGCCGGACCTGATGTCCCGCCCATCGTCGAGGTGGCCCGCAACCTGCGGATTTCGGCCGACACGGTCCGCAAGTGGCGACGGCGGTTCCTCCTCAAGCCGCACCTGACGGACACCTTCAAGCTGTCCATGGACCCATTGTTCGTGGAGAAGGTCTACGACGTCGTCGGGCTGTACTTCAACCCGTCCGAGGGCGCGGTGATCCTCTCGGTGGACGAGAAGTTCTAGATCCAGGCCCTGGGCCGCTCCTAGCCGGTGCTGCCGATGATGCCGGGCGTGCCCGAGCGGCGCACCCACGACTACGTCCGCAACGGGCTGACCACGCTGTTCGCCGCGTTCGACGTCGCCACCGGCGAGGTCATCAGCTCCCTGCACCCCCGGCACCGAGCGGCGGAGTTCAAGAAGTTCCTGATCCGGATCGACAAGGAGGTGCCGGCGCATCTGCAGATCCACCTGATCTGCGACAACTACGGCACCCACAAGACGCCCGCGATCAGGACGTGGCTGGCCAAACACCCCCGCTTTCACATGCACTTCACCCCGACCGATTCCTCGTGGATCAACCAGGTCGAGCGGTGGTTCGGGTTCCTGGCCGACCAGATGATCCGCCACGGCGCACACAAGAATGTCCAGAGCCTCGAAGCCGACATCCGCGCCTGGGTCAAGGACTGGAACGCAGACCCCAAGCCGTTCGTCTGGACCAAGACCGCCGAGGAGATCCTCGAATCCCGCGCCCGATTCTGCCGACGGATCTCCGGCGCAGGACACTGGAACCGGCTGCCGCGGCAGTCTCCTACCAGGGGGAACTTCAGGAGTAGTTCGCCTGACAGGGCGTCAGGAAAGTCGGCAATGGGTCAGCATGAATCCTGCTGGAGGCTCAAGGATTTGGCAAAACGTATAGGTGGTTGAATCGTTCAACGATCGACGGCTGGCCCGGAAAGGCAAACGTCGCTTGTGTAGAGCCATTCAGGTTTTCCTTGCGCTGCCCAGCTCCTGGCGTGTGGCCCTACCAGGCCCGTCGCGTCTGCCGCCCGAAGAGGATGCCGCGCGGTTCGGGCGGTGGGGGAGTGCCCGGCTTGAGGGGCCAGGCGAGCAGCATGCCCACGATGAAGCCGACCACGTGGGCCAGGTAGGCCACGGTGCCCGCCTCGGCGACGGCCTGGCCGGTGGAGTAGAGCGCCTGCAGCACGAACCAGAAGCCCAGCACCAGCCAGGCCGGCAGCCGCAGCGGCAGGAAGAGGAGGAAGGGGACGAGGATCCAGACCCGTACCCTCGGATAGAGCACCAGGTAGGCGCCGAGGACGCCGGCGATGGCGCCCGAGGCGCCGATCAGGGGAGTGGCGGAGTAGGAGTTCGTGAGAGCAAATCCGTACCCGGCTGCATATCCGCAGACCAGGTAGAACAGCAGGTACCGCACATGCCCCATGCGGTCCTCGATGTTGTTGCCGAAGATGAGCAGGAACAGCATGTTGCCCAGCAGGTGCAGCCAGCTGCCGTGCAGGAACATCGCCGTGAGGACCGACAGCACGGGCGACTTGTCGTAGGCGGGCGGACCCAGCACGCAGCCCGGGCCGTGCACGCCCACCCCGACGCCGCCCGTCGGGACCAGCGACGGGAGCTGACCGTGGATCAGCTCCCTCGGCACCAGTGCCCACTGCTGCGTGAAGGACTCCAGATGGCACAGCTGCGCCAGCGAGCTGCTGCCCGCGACGGATCCGGCGATGCCTGGCGTGAGCAGGAACACGACGACGTTCGCGGCGATCAGGGCGTACGTCACCCACGGGGTGTGCCGCGTCGGGTTCAGATCATGGACCGGAATGACCACAGGAGAGTACTGCCCGCGATGCGCTCGCCGAACCGGTGAACACGGCCGTCCGCGTGTACGTACCTTTCCTCAACCGCCCGCGGCCCGGGGAAGGCGGGCTGCGGCGGACCACTCGTCCGGTCCGCTCGCTGCCGCGACCGGCCGGCCGGAACGGCGCAGGGATCACGGCGTGCTGTCGCGGACCTTCACCGCGGCCTTACGGGCGGCCACGAGCACCGGGTCCCACACCGGGGAGAACGGCGGCGCGTAGCCCAGGTCCAGGGCCGTCATCTGTTCCACCGTCAGACCGGCCGTGAGAGCGACCGCGGCGATGTCCACCCGCTTCCCCGCGCCTTCACGGCCGACGATCTGCACACCCAGCAGGCGGCCGGTACCGCGTTCGGCGATCATCTTGACGGCCATCGGGGAGGCGCCGGGGTAGTAGCCCGCGCGGCTGGTCGACTCGACGGTGGCCGTCACGAACCGCAGGCCCACCCGGTGGGCGTCCTTCTCGCGCAGCCCCGTGCGCGCGATCTCCAGGTCGCACACCTTGCTCACCGCGGTGCCTACGACGCCCGGGAAGGTGGCGTAGCCGCCGCCGACGTTGGTGCCGATGACCTGGCCGTGCTTGTTGGCGTGGGTGCCCAGCGGGACGTGGCGCAACTGCCCGGAGACCAGGTCCAGGACTTCGACGCAGTCGCCGCCGGCCCAGATGTTCTCGTGGCCGCGCACCCGCATCGCCCGGTCGGTGAGCAGGCCGCCGTGCGCGCCGAGCGGGAGCCCGGCCGCCCGTGCGAGCGCGGTCTCCGGGCGCACCCCGATGCCCAGTACGACCACGTCCGCCGGGTACTCGGCGTGCGCGGTCGCCACGGCCCGGACCCCGCCGTCGTCGCCGGTGAGCACCTTGGTCACCTCGGTGTCGTCGACCATGGTGATGCCGAGGCCCGACATGGCCCGGTGCACCAGGCGGCCCATGTCGGGGTCGAGCGTCGACATCGGTTCGCGGCCACGGTTGACGACCGTCACCTCGTAGCCGCGCTTGATGAGCGACTCGGCCATCTCGACTCCGATGTAGCCCGCCCCGATCACCACCGCCCGGCGGCCACGCGCGCGTGCGAGGGTGTCCAGCAGGGCCTGGCCGTCGTCGAGGGTCTGCACCCCGTGCACGCCGGGCGCGTCGGCGCCGGGCATGTCGGGGCGGACGGGGCGGGCACCGGTCGCGATCACGAGCTTGTCGTACGGCGTCCAGGACTCCGCGCCGGAATCGACGTCCCGCGCGCGCACGCGTCCGGCGGCCACGTCGATCTCCGTCACCTCGGTGCGCATGCGCAGGTCGATGCCCCGCGCGCGGTGCTCCTCGGGCGTGCGGGCGATCAGCCGGTCCCGTTCGTCGACGTCGCCGCCCACCCAGTACGGGATGCCGCACGCCGAGAACGAGGCGAAGTGGCCGCGTTCGAACGCCACGATCTCCAACTCGTCCGGCCCGCGCAGCCGGCGTGCCTGCGACGCCGCGGACATCCCCGCGGCGTCGCCGCCGATCACGACAAGGCGTTCCTTCGTACCCCGGGCATCCCGCGCAGCCTTCATCTCCATGCGCCCACGCTACGGGGATCGGGCCGCCCCGGTCGTGCGGCTGCCGCAGTCCTGAGGCTGCCGCGGTCCTGAGCCCGCCCCCGGGTCCCGAGTGTGTCCCCGGTCCCGGGTCGGCCCCCGGTCTTGAGGCTGCCGCAATCCCGAGTCGCCCCCGGTCCTGAGTGCGTCCCGGTCCTGAGTGCGTCCCGGCCCTGAGACAGCCTCAGCCCCGACGCCGCCTCAGTCCTCAGTGCCCGGTTCGCCGCCCGGCTCCCCGGCCGGGGGCGCGGGCTCCCACCGGGAGTCCGGCAGCGCGTCCGGCGCGGTCATGTCGGGGGCGTCGGCGGCGGGGCGGCGCGGGAGCCGGGGCCGTATCACCCGCAGCCACACCGCCGCGACGACGGCCGCCGCCGCGGCGAACGGGAGCAGCGCCCCGACGGCCAGGGCGATCCAGCGGAGCACGGTGACGAACACGTGCCAGCCGCCCGCCAGCGCGTCCAGGAACCCGGGCTCGTCGTCCCCGGCGACCACCGGCTTGGGCGCCGGGTTCCGGGACAGCGACAGGGTGATGGTGGCCAGGCTCGTACGGTCCTTCAGCGACGCCTGCTGGGCCAGCAGCGCCTCCAGATCGGACTCGCGGAGGCTCAACTCGCCCTCCAGGCTGACCACGTCACTGAGCTGGGTGGCCTGGTCCATCAGCTCCCGCACCCGCGCCACGCTCGCGCGCTGCGACTTGACGCGGCTGTCCACGTCGACGACCTGGGCGGTGACGTCCTGCGCCTTCGCCGTGCGCTCGATCAGCTTGCCGGTGCCCTCCAGATCGCTGAGCACCTCGTCGTACCGGTCGACCGGCACGCGCAGCACCACGCGCGTGCGTTCGTGCCCGTCCTCGTCGCGGCTGGTGCTCTCGTCGCCGACGTACCCCCCGGCGTTCTCGGTGGTGGTCCGGGCCGCGTCGAGGGCCTTCGGCACGTCCTTGACCTGCACGGTGAGCGAGGCGGTGCGGATGATGTGGTTCGCGGTGATCCGGGGCGGCGCGGTGGCCCTCGCCCCGGAGGCCCGGCCGCCGCCGCTGTCCGCCGCGCCCCGCTGGTCCTCGCTGCCGCCCGCGCCCGCCGCGGATTTGGCGGAGGAGTCAGCGGTGCTGTCGCCCGCGCTGCACCCGGTGAGCGAAAGGGCGGTGGCGAGCAGGAGCCCGGCCAGCGCGTGAGCGGGCCGGACGGAACGTCGTGTGCGCATGTGGCATACCCCCGAGGGTCGTCGTGACCACTGACGCTTCTTCGACTCCCGGCCCACGCGAGACGTTGGCCGAGCGTGGGTTCCGATGCGGTCACGTTCGTGACTCGGGCATGACTCGGGCCCGGACACCGGGGCGCGCAGGCGTGTCGGAGCGGTCTGAGAGAGTGGGCTCATGAGCGCAACGCGTACGGGCACGGACCATGTCGTCGTCATCGGGGCCGGGATCGCGGGGCTGGCCGCCGCGCACCGGCTGTTGCGGCAGGGGGCGCGGGTGACCGTGCTGGAGGCGGCCGAGCGCGTCGGCGGCAAGCTGCTGCCGGGCGAGATCGCGGGCGTCCGCGTCGACCTGGGCGCCGAGTCGATGCTCGCCCGCCGCCCCGAGGCCGTGACCCTCGCGCGGGAGATGGGACTGGCGGACCACCTCCAGCCGCCCGCCACGGCGAGCGCCTCCATCTGGACCCGCGGCGCCCTGCGCCCCATGCCGAAGGGGCACGTCATGGGCGTCCCCGGCACCGCCTCCGCGCTGTCCGGCGTGCTGTCCGAGGAGGGCCTGGCCCGTATCGAGCGCGACGCCGGGCTGCCCCGCACGGAGGTCGGCGACGACGTGGCCGTCGGCGAGTACGTGGCCGCCCGCCTGGGCCGAGAGGTCGTCGACCGCCTGGTGGAGCCCCTGCTCGGCGGGGTCTACGCCGGTGACGCCTACCGCATCTCGATGCGCTCGGCCGTCCCCCAGCTCTTCCGGGCCGCGCAGACCCACGACTCGCTGCTGGAAGGGGTCCGCGAGATCCAGGCCGCGGCGGCCGCCGCGCAGCAGACCGGGCCGGTGTTCATGGGCATCGAGGGCGGCGTGGGCCGACTGCCGCTCGCGGTCGCGGAGTCGGTGCGGGCCCGCGGCGGCGAGATCCTCACCGGGACCCCGGTGACGGAGCTGCGCAGGCAGGACCGTACGTCCTGGCAGGTGACCGCCGGCGACCGCGTGCTGCACGCCGACGCGGTGATCGTCGCCGTGCCCGCGCCCGTCGCCGCCGGGCTGCTGAGCGCCGAGTCCCCGGAGGCCGCCGCCGAACTGCGGGCCGTCGAGTACGCCTCCATGGCCCTGATCACCCTCGCCTACCGCCGCGCCGACGCCACCACCCTGCCCGAGGGCAGCGGCTTCCTGGTGCCCCCCGTCGACGGCCGCACCATCAAGGCGTCCACCTTCGCCTCCCGGAAGTGGGGCTGGATCGCCGAGGAGGACCCGGACGTGGTCGTACTGCGCACCTCGGTGGGGCGGTACGGCGAGACGGAGATCCTCCAGCGCGACGACGCCGGCCTCGTCGACGTCTCCCGGCACGACCTGCGTGAGGCGACCGGCCTGGACGCCGCGCCCCTGGAGACCCGCGTCACCCGCTGGACCGACGGACTGCCCCAGTACCCGGTCGGCCACCACGCGCGCGTGGCCCGCATCCGCGAGCACGTCGGCAAGCTGCCCGGTCTGGCGGTGTGCGGCGCGGTGTACGACGGAGTGGGCATCCCCGCGTGTGTCGCGAGCGCGTACGCGGCCGTGGACCAGCTGCGGGGTGACCTTCGGGGTCTGCAGGAGCTCACCGCGGCCCCGGTGCAGAGTCTGCACGGCGGAGCGGGAGAATAGCCTCATGAGTGACGACGCCCCCACCACCGAGTCCGGCAGGGTCCCGAACAAGGGCAAGCTGGCCAAGGACCTCAACGAGGTCATCCGCTACACGCTGTGGTCCGTCTTCAAGCTGAAGGACCTGCTCCCCGAGGACCGCGCGGGCTACGCGGACGAGGTCCAGGAGCTGTTCGACCAGCTCGCCGCCAAGGGCGTGACCATCCGCGGCACGTACGACCTCTCGGGCCTGCGCGCCGACGCCGACCTCATGATCTGGTGGCACGCCGAGACCAGCGACCAGCTCCAGGAGGCGTACAACCTCTTCCGCCGTACGCGGCTCGGCCGCGCCATGGAGCCGGTGTGGTCGAACATGGCGCTGCACCGCCCCGCCGAGTTCAACCGCTCGCACATCCCGGCGTTCCTCGCCGACGAGACGCCGCGCGACTACGTCAGCGTGTACCCGTTCGTGCGCTCCTACGACTGGTACCTGCTGCCCGACGAGGACCGCCGCCGCATGCTCGCCGACCACGGCAAGATGGCCCGGGGCTACCCGGACGTGCGCGCCAACACGGTCGCGTCCTTCTCCCTCGGCGACTACGAGTGGGTCCTCGCCTTCGAGGCCGACGAGCTGCACCGCATCGTCGACCTCATGCGCCACCTGCGCGCCTCCGAGGCCCGCCGGCACGTGCGCGAGGAGATCCCGTTCTTCACCGGGCGCCGCAAGGACATCGCCGAGCTGGTGGCCGGTCTGGCCTGACGCGTGCCGGTGTCCCGGGGCCGACGGGCCCCGGGACACCGACACGGCCCCGCCGCTCAGCGGTGGGCGTCGGTCCGGCCGGTCGCCCGCTGCAAGGCCTCACGCAACTGGCGTACGCGGGTCTCCTGGAACGTCGGGCCGTGCGGCCGCGGCTCCGCGCGCGGCGCGCACACCGCCTGCGGCCGCGGCAGGCGGCCCTGGAGCAGGTAGGCGTCCAGATGCGCGTTGACGCAGGCGTTCGGCCCGCCCGCGATGCCGTGGGTGCCCGCGCCCCGCTCGGTCACCAGCGCCGAACCGGCCAGCCGCCCGCGCAGCTCCAGGGCGCCCGCGTACGGCGCGGCCGCGTCCCGTTCGGCGGCCAGGATCAGCGTCGCCGGCAGCTCGCCGGGGCCGGTCCTCACGTCCAGGGGCCGCTGCCGGGGCGCCGGCCAGTAGGCGCACGGCAGGTTCGCCCACACATTGCTCCAGGTCTCGAACGGCGCCACCCGCGCGAGCCGTGTGTTGTCCCGGTCCCAGACCGCGAAGTCCGTCGGCCAGGAAGCGTCGTTGCACTCCACGGCCGTGTAGACCGCGCTGCCGTTCTCCCCTGCGGCGGCCCCCTCCCGGTGCGGGGCCGCCAGCGCGACCAGCGGCTTCGGGTCGCCCTTCAGATACGCCGACAGGGCCTTGGCGCTGCCCGGCCAGTAGTCGTCGTAGTACCCGGCCGTCAGGAACAGGCCCTGCAACTGGCCCGGTCCCACCGAGCCGCCCGCCGGTTCGGCGGCGAGCCGCTCCCGCGCCCTCTCGTAGCTCCTCTGCACCTGCCCGGCCGTACGGCCCAGCGCGTACACGTCGTCGTGCCGCGCCGTCCACTCGCGGAAGTCCGCCCAGCGGGCCTCGAACGCGGCCGACTGGTCCAGGTTGGCTCGGTACCAGATCCGGTCGGGCGCCGGGTTCACCGCGGCGTCGAAGACCATCCGGCGGACGTGCGTGGGGAACAGCGTGGCGTACAGCGCACCGAGGTAGGTGCCGTACGAGGCGCCCACGAACGTCAGCCGGTCCTCGCCCAGCGCCGCCCGCAGCACGTCCAGGTCGCGGGCGTTGTTGAGGGAGTTGTAGTGACGCAGGGACTCGCCCGCGCGCCGGGCGCAGCCGCCCGCGTACGCCTTGGCCTCGGCGACGCGCTGCTCCTTGTACGCCCGTGAGGGGTGCGTCGGCGCTGCTCTGGGCGCCCTGAGCTCGAAGAAGTCCTTCGGGTCCTGGCAGGACAGCGGGGCCGACCGGCCCACCCCGCGCGGGGCGTAGCCGACGAGGTCGTACGCGGAGGCGACGCGCTTCCACTCCGGCAGCAGGCCCATCAGCGGGAAGGAGGTGCCGTCGGCGCCCGGACCGCCCGGGTTGAACACGAGAGCGCCCTGACCGGGCACTCTGCGCTTGCTGTTGCGCGGGTCCTTGTGCGTGGCCCGCACCCGGCTGACAACGAGCCGGATCCGCTTGCCGTCGGGGTGCGCGTAGTCGAGGGGCACCTGGACCGTGCCGCACTCCATGGTCCGGGGCAGCTCCCGCGCCTCCGGGCACGCGCCGAAGTCGATCCCGGCCGCCCGCGCCCACGCCGCGGCGACGACGGCGCCACGCAGTTCCGCCGCGGCACCGGGGAGGCGCGCGGCGGAGGAGGCGGGGGCGCCGACGAGGGCGGTGAGGACCAGGGACCCGGCGGCCGTCCAGACGGCGGCAGCGGTCATCGCGTATCCCTTCGGTGCACGGCAGCGACAGAAGCGATGTTTCGTTCACCTCGGCGGCAAGGACAAGCACCGCCCGCCGGTGTCGCGGCCGATGCCCCCGACGCGCCCCGGGCGGGCCCCGGCGCCGGGCGCACACTCCGGCACGCACGGCCGCCGCACGCCCGCCCGTCGGTTCCGTCGGCGTCGATCGCAGCAGGCCCTAGCGGTCCCGGGAAGCCTGGCCGTGCGGGGGTCGGTTGCGTGCGGGGCGGTCCTGCGTGGGCCGGTCGTGGTGGGCGAAGGCGGCGCGCAGGTTCGGTTCGCCGATCGCGTCGATGCCACGTACGGCCACGGATGCCAGGTACGCGCGCTCGTCGCTGAAGCCGTTCATGTGGCGGGCCAGGCTGCCGAGCAGGCGCTGGCCGGCCGGAGAGGCCCAGCGCGAGTACGGGTGGACCTCGAAGCGGGCGATGACCAGGCAGCTCAGGGTCAGCGCGAGCGGCAGCGCGAACCAGAGGGCGATCAGCTCCCGGGGCATCCCGGTCGGGCCGGGCAGCAGCAGCGCGGTCAGGCTCAGGGCGAGGACGGCCAGCGCGGCGATCCGCACGCGGCGGACCCCGGCCGCGATCGTGGACCCGTCCCCGTCCGGCACGGCGAGACCTGCCCTGACGAGTCGGTCGGCGAGGCCGCGCACCGCTTCCGCGGTGGCCGCCGCCGCGCGCACCGGCGCGATCCGGGACTGCCCCTCCGGGCCGATCGCCCCTATGACGGAACGCTCCATCTCGTCCCGCCCGCGCGGGTCGACGACCGTCGCCCAGCCGGTGTGCGCGAGCAGCAGCCGACGCTGGCGCGCCATGGAGACCAGGGTCAGCTCGGCGACCCGCGCCGGTCCGCCCGAGAGGAACGCCGCCTCGTAGAGCGTCAGATCGCGGCCCCGGCCGGCGTCCACGTCGACGGCCGCGGCGCGCACCGCGGCCAGGCACAGCCGCAGGCATGCCGTGCCCGCGAAGGCCCAGGCCAGAAGCAGGAGAAGGACCCAGAACATGACGCGTTTCTATGCCAGAGGCCTGGGAAACGCCATGCCCTGTTCGCCATCCGGACAGAGTGTTTCCGGTATGTGACGTTCCGTTTGTTTGCCGAGGTCAGGGCGTCGGGGTGGCGGGGCCGGGCTCAGCGGCCCAGCAGCACCCGCTGGGCCGCGCGGGCCACCCGTGCCGCCGGGCGGCGCGACCGGGGCGCCGGACCCGAGCGGTCCAGCCACCACTCCCGCAACTCCCGCCGGACGCCCGCGTCGTGAGGCCGGCCGGCGAGCAGCAGGGACTCCGTGAACTCCAGGGCGTCCTGCCGGTAGCCCCCGGTCATCGGGTGCGTCTGCGCATAGGAGAGGAACGCGGTCCGGTAGCCCTCGCCGAGCAGCACCGGCAGTTCGGGCGCCACCTTGGCCACGACGTCCGCGCGCTTCGCGGCCAGCGAGCGCGCCTGCACGCCGATGCGTACCCGGTCGAACCCCTCCGGCGCGGGCGTCCCGGCGACGAGCGCCGAGAGCAACGAGGTCTGCGCGAGCGCGAGCCGCTGCCGCGCGGCCTCGGTGCCGGCCGCCCGCCGCTCCGGTCCGGGCGCGACATCGGAGACGGGCGTCGGGTCGGCGTCGGGGACGGGGCGCACGGGCGCCGTGCGTCCCGACTCCACCGCCGTTGCGATGGCCGCCAACTCCCGCTCCAGATCGCTCGGTTCGGGGAAGTTCTCGTCGCGTTCCAGCAGGACCCCCGGTGGGGCGACGTGCGAGGCGAGGTCGGTCAGGATGTCGAGGACCGGGCGCGGCACCGGGTGGGCGTGGCTGTCGTGCCAGACGCCGTCCCGTTCGAAGCCGCCCGCCACATGGACGTACGCGATGGCTTCGAGGGGGAGTTCGGCCAGCGCCAGAGCCGGGTCCTCGCCCCGGTTGACGTGGTTGGTGTGCAGATTGGCCACGTCGATCAGCAGCCTCACCCCCGTGCGGTCGGCCAGCTCGTACAGGAACTGCCCCTCCGTCAGCTCCTCCTCCGGCCAGGCCAGCAGCGCGGCGATGTTCTCCACGGCGAGCGGCACGGGCAGTGCCTCCTGCGCGATACGGACGTTCTCGCACAGCACGTCGAGAGCGTCGCGGGTGCGCGGCACGGGCAGCAGATGCCCTGCCTCCAGCCGCGGCGAGGCGGTCAGCGCGCCGCCCGCGCGGACGAACGCGATGTGCTCGGTGACCAGTGGCGAGCCGAGCGCCCGCGCCCGCTCGGCGAGGGCGGTCAGCCGGCCCTCGTCCGGCCGGTCGGCCCCGCCGAGGCCGAGCGAGACCCCGTGCGGGACCACGGTCACCCCGCGGCCGCGCAGGCGCAGCAGCGACTCGGGCGGATGCGCGGGGCACACGTTCTCGGCGACGACCTCGACCCAGTCGATGCCCGGCATCTCCTCCACCGCGTCCGCGATCTCCGGCCGCCACCCGATCCCCGTCCCGAGCCGCTCCATCCTGCCCCCGCCCCCCTCTTGCCTCCACAACGGTGCACGTGACGGGGGTATGGCCCGGGCGCCGGGCCCCGAACCCCGCGGCCCGCACCTTCAGAGCAACATTTGAGCTAGGGTCTTTCGTTTGGATCAGGCCGGATCAGGGAGCGGGGTCTGGTGCTGGGGCACCTCCCACGCCGTTCAGGCAGTGGGGGAGCGTCGCAAGGCGGAGGAGGGCGGCAGGGCGGAGCCCTGCCAACCGACGACAACGCGGCTGGGGGTGCCCCCTGCTCGAAGAGCTTGGGGGAGCGGTGCCAGGGCCCGCGAGCCCGGCATGATCCAAACGAGAGGCGCTAAGCCCCGCCGTGGGCCCGGAGCCGGTCCGGGCGCAGCGCGGGGTGGTCGGCGACGACCGTGCAGGAGCCGGGGGCGATCTCCGTGAAGCCGGTGTCGCGCACCACCGGCAGTCCGCCGGAGGTGAGTTCCGCCCAGTGGGCGGGTCGGCGGTGCGGACGGTGAGCGGGAAGTCCGCGTCCCGCCAGGCCGTGCGCCGCTCGTCGGACAGTTCCCACCAGGCGAGCTGGGCGCCGTGACCGGCCTGGGCCATCGCCTTGCCCGCGGACATGTCCAGCCGGGGGCTCATCCACAGCACCGGGACGTCCGGGTCCGGCGCGGCGGGCGGCTCCGGGTCGTCGAGCTCGGTGCCGGAGACCTGGAGCTTGGCCAGGTCCTTCGGCCAGCCGTCCAGCGGTACGGGCGGGAAGACCCGCACCTGCGCCGCCGTGCCGGTGACGGTGATGCCGGGCAGGGCCTCGGCCCGCCGCCACTCGGTGCCACGCGCCCGCCGCACCACCTTGCGGATCCGGGCGTCCTGCCAGTCCCGCACGGCCCGCGCCCACTCCCCGTCACCGGCCGAGCGCTCGTCGGCGAGCAGCACCAGGACCGCTCGGGCGGCGGTCTCCAGGGCGTCCGTACGGGCCGGGGGAGCGGCCCGCTCGATCCGCACCACCAGCGGCAGCACGAACTGCCGCGCCTGGTCGCGTGCGCCGGGCTCGGACCGGAACGGGCTGTCCTGCGGAGTGGTGGCCGTGGTGCTCTCGTCGGTGCTCACGGCGCCCAGTCTGCCAGCCGGCCCCGGCCGCCCCGGCTTCCGGCTGCCCCGTCTCCCGGCCACCCGAGCTCCCGGTCGGCACCGGTCCCTGGTCGACACCGGCTCCCGGCCGCTACTGGCTCCCGGCCGCTACTGGCTCCCGGTCGCTACTGGCTCCCGGTCGCTACTGGCTCCCGGTCGCTACTGGCTCCCGGTCGCCTCCGGCTTCCGGTCGCGGCCCCGGCCCCCCCGACCCACGGCTCTCGGTCGCGGCCCTGGCGGCCCCCGGCCGACGCCGGCTCCCGGCAGGCGCCGGCTCCCGGCAGGCGCCGGCTCCCGGTCGGACCCTCAGGCGCGGTCGGTCGAGGCGGCGATCAGGTCGGAGACCTTCACCAGGCGGTAGCCCCTCTTGCGCAGCTCCGGTACGACGGCGCGCACCACGCGCTCGGTGGTGGGGGCGGCGCTGCGGGTGCAGTGCATGACCACGACCGAGCCCGGCTTGACCCCGTTCAGGACCTGCCTGGCCACGGCGTCCGCGTCCGTCGCGAACGCGTCTCCGCTCACCACGTCCCACTGCACCGCGGTGACGCCGAGACTGCTGAGCGCCCGCAGGGCCTGCTGGTCGTAGCAGCCGCCGGGGAAGCGGAAGTACGGCATCGGGTGCGGCACGCCCGCCTTGCGGAACGCCTCGTACGCGCCCTCCACGTCCGACCGCATCCGGTCGGCGGGCACCCTGGGCAGTCCGTAGCAGTTCGCGGTGAACGCGTAGTGGCTGTAGGAGTGGTTGGCGAGCTCGAACAGGGGGTCGCTGCCGATGGAGCGGGCCTGGTCCGGGTACTGCTCGGCCCAGCGACCGGTCATGAACACCGTGGCCGGCGCCTTCAGGGCGCGCAGGGTGGTGATCAGCTCCGGGTTGTCGAAGTGCTCGCCCGCCGCCGCACGCGGTCCCTCGTCGGCGGTCATGTCCGCGTCGAAAGTGAGCGCGACCGTCTTCCCTTTGGTGCGGGGGCCGTTGCTGAACACGGGGGTCAGACCGCCGGGCCCCGGGGTGAGGGCCGGCGGCCGGGAGGGCGAGGGGCTGGCCGGTGCGGAGGGTGAGGCCGACGCGGACTTCGAGGGGGCCGTCAGCCCGGCGCGGGGGCCCTCGTTGCCACCGCAGGCGGCCAGGGCGGCGCCGAGGGCGCAGACGGCGGTGATGCGTCGTACAAGTGTGATCACCCGATGAACATATGACCTTCTTCGATTACGGGAACGGTGGCATGGCCGCGCGGTCACCCACCCGGTGGCCGAGTGGTCCGGTGGCCCGGCGGTCCGGTCCCGGCTCAGCGGCCGTAGCGGGCGGTGAGGGTGCCGGAGGCCAGGATGTGGCCGCTCAGCGCGCTCCGCACGTCGGCTGCCGTGGCATTCGGCTTCAGGGCGAGGCGGCGGTCGGCGGCATACACCGTGAAGACATAGCGGTGGGGTGTGCCCGGCGGCGGGCAGGGGCCGCCGTAGCCCGTCCTCGAGAAGTCGTTGCGTCCCTGGGTGGCTCCCGGCGGGGTCGCGTCCGCCGGCAGGCTCCTGGTGCGCGGGTCCATGTTCCACACCAGCCAGTGCGTGAACGTGCCTCCGGGGGCGTCCCGGTCCTCGACCAGCAGGACCAGCCCCGCTGTGCGTGCGGGAATCCCGGAGAACGCCAGCGGCGGCGAGACGTCCGCCCCGCCGCACGTGTAGCGGCCGGGAACGGTGCCGCCCTCGGCGAACGCCGTGCTGGACACGGTGATCCGGCCCGCGGCACCCGGTGGGGCGTCGGCGCTGGGCATGGCGGGGGTTCCCGTGCCTCCGCCCCCGCACCCCGCGAGGCCCCCCAGCGTCGCGACCAGGACAACTTCCACGAGCCGGCTGCGCATGCCACGCACGCTAACGACGTCCTCACGGCGCCGCGACCGCGCGGGTCCGTACAGGGGACGGGAGACGGGAGCTACGTCCCGGTGCGGGCCGCGCTGCCGTCCGGCTCCGGAGTGACCGCGTCGGCGCTGCTCCGGACGGGGGTGATCGGGGCCGACTCGGCGCTGCTGCGGACAGGGGTGACCGGGGCCGAATCGGGGGCGGTGCCGTCGGGATCCGTGGACACCTCCGCGGCAGCCTCCGGCAGCTCCTCGGGCGGACGGGATACCGTCGGTGCCGTGCTCCTGTCGAGGCTCCTGGACCGTTCCGGTTCCGGCTCCCGCTGGGCCTTCTCCAGGAACCGCAGCAGCTCGACCGGGAAGGGCAGGACCAGGGTGGAGTTCTTCTCGGCGGCGACCGCCGTCACCGTCTGGAGCAGCCGCAGTTGCAACGCGGCGGGCGTGTCCGCCATCTGCTGGGCCGCCTCCGCCAGCTTCTTGGACGCCTGGAACTCCGCGTCCGCGTTGATGATGCGGGCCCGCCGGTCCCGGTCGGCCTCCGCCTGCCGTGCCATGGACCGCTTCATCGTGTCCGGCAGGGAGACGTCCTTGATCTCCACCCGGTCGATCTGCACGCCCCATCCGACGGCCGGGCTGTCGATCATCAGCTCGAGACCCTGGTTGAGCTTCTCGCGGTTGGACAGCAGATCGTCCAGGTCGCTCTTGCCGATGATCGAGCGCAGGGACGTCTGCGCCATCTGCGAGACCGCGAACTTGTAGTCCTCCACACGGATGAGCGCGCTGACGGCGTCGACCACCCTGAAGTAGACGACCGCGTCCACGCGTACCGTCACGTTGTCCCGGGTGATGCCCTCCTGGGCCGGGATCGGCAGCGTGACGATCTGCATGTTGACCTTGTAGAGCCGGTCCACGAACGGGACGATCACCGCCAGGCCCGGCGGGCGCGGCTCACCGGTCTGCCGCCCCAGGCGCAACACCACCCCCCGTTCGTACTGCTTGACGACCCGCATCGCCGCGGTGAGGTACACGAACCCCACGCAGCCCGCGGTGATCACGGCGGTCACCAGTTCCTGCACCATGACGAGGACTCCTCGACCGGTCGCCGGTATGCCTGCTATGCGCTCGCTTCAACGATATGCCCGTTCCGACGCCACGGTCGAGCCGCCGGACGGCCTCCGCTCACAGGGCCGCGGGGTCACAAGGCCGTGAACGCGTCCGTCCGAGGACAGTGCGCCAGCACCGCGCCGGTGTGCACCTCGTAGTACCAGGCGTGCAGCGTGAGCCGCCCGTCCGCGAGCCGCTTCTCGACGCACGGATACGAGCGCAGCCGCAGCAGCTGGGTCAGGGCATGGCTCCGGACGCCCTCGGCGACCGCCGGGTCCTGGGCGGCCCCCGTCGGCCGGGGCGTCGCCTGCGCCAGCCAGTCCCGTACGGCGGGTACGGCGTCGAGGTCGTCCCCGCGGACGAGGGCGCCGACCGCACCGCAGTGGGAGTGGCCGCAGACGACGATGTCGCCGACGCCGAGCACCTCCACCGCGTACTCGATGGTGGCCGCCTCGGCGGTGGGCCGCGCCGAGGCGTACGGCGGCACGATGTTGCCCGCGGTGCGCAGCTCGAACAGCTCGCCGGGCCGGGCGCCGGTGATCAGGGCCGGGACGACCCGCGAGTCGGAGCAGGTGATGAACAGGACCTCGGGGGACTGGCCCTCGGCGAGCCGGGCGAAGTCCTCCGGGCGCCGTCCGAACGTACGGGCGTTGTGGATCAGGGGCTGCATGGGGCGACTCCGTGTCTCCGGCGCGGACCAGCCAACGATCAGGGGCCGGCCAACGATCAAGAGCCGGCAGGAGACACGGTAACCCCCGGGAAGCCGTCCGCCGGGGCGTCGGCCCCGGTCAGTGCGTCTCGACGAGCCCCTTGGCGTCCCGGGCGAGGGCGGTGAGGCGGGATATGGCGCGGAAGTACTTCTTGCGGTAGCCGCCGTTCAGCATCTCCTCGCTGAACAGCCGGTCGAAGGGCATCCCGGAGGCCAGTACGGGCACCTCGCGGTCGTAGAGCCGGTCCGCGAGGACCACGAGCCGCAGCGCCGTCGACTGGTCCGGCACCGGCCGCACGTCGGTGAGGCACACGGCCGTCAGCCCGTCGGTCAGGGCGCCGTAACGGCTGGGGTGCACCTTGGCCAGGTGGTCGAGCAGGTGCGGGAAGTCGTCGAGCGAGGCGTTCTCCGTGGCGTACGCCGCCTTGGTGACCTGTTCCTCGGAGTACGGCGCCGGAGCCTCGGGCAGGCCGCGGTGGCGGTAGTCCTCGCCGTCGATGCGCAGCGCGCGGAAGTGCGCGGACAGGCCCTGGATCTCGCGCAGGAAGTCCGTGGCGGCGAAGCGGCCCTCGCCGAGCTTGCCCGGCAGCGTGTTGGAGGTGGCGGCGAGCGCGACGCCCGCGTCGACCAGCCTGCCGAGCAGGGTGGACACGAGCACCGTGTCGCCCGGGTCGTCCAGTTCGAACTCGTCGATGCACAGCAGGCGGTGGCCGGAGAGGGTCTCGACGGTCTTCTGGAAGCCGAGGGCGCCCACGAGGTTGGTCAGCTCGACGAAGGTGCCGAACGCCTTGCGGGCGGGCTCGGCCGGGGTGGCGTGCCACAGGGAGGCCAGCAGGTGGGTCTTGCCGACGCCGTAGCCGCCGTCGAGGTAGACACCGCGGGGCCCGGCACCGGCGGCCCCGCCCTTGGCCTTGCCCTTGCTCCTGCCGAAGCCGAACAGGCCGCGCCTGCCGGAGCCGGTCGCGGAAGCACCGCCGAGTCCGGCGGCGAAGTCGTCCAGGACCTCGACGGCCTGGGTCTGGCTGGGCTGCTTCGGGTCCGGGATGTACGTCGCGAAGCGCACCGCGTCGAAGCGGGGCGGCGGCACCATCTCGGCGACCAGCCGGTCCGCGGGGACGTGCGGCTCGCGGGCGCACAGGGACAGCGGGGCCGTGGTGGTCAGGGAGCTGAGCCCTGAGGCGGCTGTGGAGGACGACACGGTTCCCCATGGTAAGCGGCATGGAACACTGCACGACATGCGACGCCTGTTCCCTGTGACCGACGAAACAGCAGCCCAGAGCCCGGACGCGGCGCACGGGGCCGGTGGTACGAGTGTGCCCGGCGCCCTCGTGGACCGGGAGTGGAGCTTCGCCGAGCTGGCCGCCGCCTACGCCTACCCCGAGCGCGTGGCAGTCGGGGAACCGTGGCTGCGCGCCAACATGGTCGCCACCCTCGACGGGGCCGCCCAGCACGAGGGGCGTTCGCAGCCCATCTCCAGCGCCGCCGACATGCGGATCTTCGGCACGCTGCGGGCGCTGGCCGACGTGGTGGTGGTCGGCGCGGAGACGGTGCGCCAGGAGGGGTACCGCCCGGCCAGGGCCCGGGCGGAGTTCGCGGCGCTGCGGGAGGCGGCCGGGCAGGGGCCGGCTCCGGCGATCGCGGTCGTCACGGCGAGCCTGGAGCTGGACTTCTCGCTGCCGCTGTTCACCTCGCCGCTGGTGCCCACGCTGGTCCTCACGGGCGCAGCGGCGGCCCCCGAGCGAATCGCGGCCGCGGAGAAGGCCGGCGCCCGTGTGGTGATCGCCGGCGACGGCGTCGGGGTCGACCCCGCCCGCGCCGTCCGGGCACTCGCCGGACTCGGCCACACCCGTCTGCTCACCGAGGGAGGCCCCCGCCTGCTGGGCCAGATGGTGGCGTCCGGCGTCCTGGACGAAATGTGCCTCACCGTCTCCCCGATGCTCACCGCGGGCGACGCCCAGCGCATCGCCGGCGGACCCTCCGTCACGGTCCCGCAGCGCTTCACCCTGGCGTCCCTCCTGGAGGACGACGGGTTCCTGTTCGGCAGGTACCGCCGCCCCTGACCGGAGCACCGCCGCCACAATTCCCGCGATACCCGTGCGATCACGGGGCAGGATGGTTTCCGCAGGGGTCGCTGCGGCCCGTGGCGGGAGACGGAGGGTCCGGGGACCCTCGGAGGAGAAAGGGCGCCTGGTGTTCACAAGCGTATTGATGATCGAGAAGGCCCTGACGTCCGCCGACGTGGAGTTCGTCACCACCTTGCACGGCGACGAGCCGGTCTTCTTCCACGTGCTGCTCCAGCCGCGCGGCGACCAGGCCGACCGGTTGCTGCGGGCCATCGACGACATCGCACTCGGCGAACTCGACGAGGCGACGCGCGAGGGCGAGACCCCCGAGGGCGCGGCCGCGAAGGGCGCCGGGGAGCAGGCCCTGGAAGTTTCCCTCCTCGCGCTGCGCGCGGCGGGCAGCCGGGCCGAGGGCCGGCTCGTCGAGGACCATCCGCTGGACGCCCTGAAGTCCCTGGTCGCCGAGGTCGGCGCCGACGAGGTGATCGTCCTTACCGACCCGCACTACGTGGAGGAGTTCTTCCACCGCGACTGGGCCTCCCGGGCCCGCCACAAGGTGGGCGTACCGGTCCTGAAACTCTTCTCCCACAGCAAGGCATAGGCTGGGGCGGCGCCCCCGCCCGGGGGCGCCCGCACCGTCGTACCGCAGCCGCACCACCTGGGGAGAAAAGCGCATGGCACCCGGCCTTCCTACCGCCATGGACCGACCGCACTTCATCGGCATCGGCGGCGCCGGGATGTCGGGCATCGCGAAGATCCTCGCCCAGCGCGGCGCCAAGGTGGCGGGCAGCGACGCCAAGGAGTCGGAGACCGCCGAGGCGCTGCGCGCGCTGGGCGCCACCGTGCACATCGGGCACGCGGCCGGCCATCTCGCCGACGACGCCAGCTGCGTCGTCGTCTCCTCGGCGATCCGCGAGGACAACCCGGAGCTGGCCCGCGCGGCCGAGCTGGGCATTCCGGTCGTGCACCGCTCCGACGCGCTGGCGGCCCTGATGGAGGGCCTGCGCCCGATCGCGGTCGCCGGCACCCACGGCAAGACGACGACCACCTCGATGCTGGCCGTGTCCCTCGGCGAGCTGGGCCTGCGGCCGTCGTACGCCATCGGCGGCGACCTGGACGTCCCCGGTTCCAACGCGCTGCACGGCGAGGGCGAGATCTTCGTCGCCGAGGCCGACGAGTCGGACCGCAGCTTCCACAAGTACGCGCCCGAGGTCGCCATCGTCCTCAACGTCGAGCTGGACCACCACGCCAACTACGCCTCGATGGACGAGATCTACGAGTCCTTCGAGACCTTCGTGGACCGGATCGTCCCCGGCGGCACGCTGGTGATCGCCGCCGACCACCCGGGCGCGCGGGAGCTGACCCGGCGCGTGGCCGGCGCGGTGCGGACGGTGACGTACGGGGAGTCCGAGGACGCCGACGTGCGGATCCTGTCGGTCGTGCCGCAGGGCCTCAGGAGCGAGGTCACCGTCCTGCTGGACGGCACCGAGCTCACCTTCCGGGTCTCCGTGCCCGGCCGCCACTACGCGCACAACGCCGTCGCCGCGCTGGCCGCGGGCGCCGCGCTCGGCGTCCCGGCCGCCGAACTCGCCTCCGCGCTGGCCGCGTACACCGGCGTCAAGCGGCGCCTGCAGCTCAAGGGCGAGGCCGCCGGAGTCCAGGTCGTCGACTCCTACGCCCACCACCCGACCGAGATGACCGCCGACCTGGAGGCGATGCGCGCGGCCGCGGGCGACGGCCGGATCCTGGTCGTCTTCCAGCCGCACCTGTTCTCCCGCACCCAGGAGCTGGGCAAGGAGATGGGCCAGGCGCTGGCTCTCGCGGACGCCTCCCTCGTCCTGGACATCTACCCGGCCCGCGAGGACCCGATCCCCGGCATCACCAGCGAGCTGATCACCGCCGCCGCGCGGGCGGCGAACGCCGACGTGACGGCCGTCCACGACAAGGCCGAGGTCCCCGACGCGGTGGCGGGAATGGCCAAGGCCGGTGATCTTGTTCTCACCATGGGCGCGGGCGACGTCACCGACCTCGGACCGCGCATCCTGGACCGTCTGCCGAAGTGAGGGGCGCGAGAACCATGCCGTACGACGTCGAGAAGCCGGACGAGCAGTGGCGGGCCGAGCTGAGCCCGGCCGAGTACACCGTGCTGCGCCAGGCCGGCACGGAGCCCGCCTTCGTCGGTGAGTACACCGACACGAAGACCAAGGGCGTCTACTCCTGCCGCGCCTGCGGCGCCGAACTGTTCACCTCCGGGACCAAGTTCGAGTCCCACTGCGGCTGGCCGTCCTTCTACGACCCGAAGAAAACCGACGCCGTGGAACTGCTGGCGGACCGCTCCCACGGGATGGTCCGCACCGAGGTGCGGTGCGCCCGCTGCGGTTCGCACCTCGGCCACGTCTTCGAGGGCGAGGGCTACGCGACCCCGACCGACCAGCGGTACTGCATCAACTCCATCTCCCTGCGCCTGACCCCCGACGAGAACTGACCGAACGGGGCCGGCGGGCGGGGCGTGGGACGGTGGGGCGGGTGTCCGTCACAGTGGCTCGTCGTTCCATTGGTCGAGCAGGTCGCCCAGGTCGGGGGTGGGCTGTGGTTCGTTGTCGCCGTGCAGGGGCTGTTCGGTCCAGATGACCTTGCCGTGGGGGGTGTACCTGGTGCCCCAGCGGCGGGCCAGTTGGGCGACGAGGAACAGGCCGCGTCCGCCCTCGTCCGTCAGGGCGGCCCGGCGCGGGTGCGGTGAGGTGCTGCTGCCGTCACAGACCTCGCAGATGAGGGTGGCCTGGTCGCGCAGCAGCCGGACCCGGATCGGCTCGCTGCCGTAGCGGATGGCGTTGGTGACCAGTTCGCTGAGCATCAGCTCGGTGTCGAAACCCACCTCCTGAAGTCCCCACGCGTCCAGTTGCCGGGCGCACGCCGCGCGCACCCGGGCCACGGACGCGGAGTCGCGGGGCACGTCCCACGCCACGACGTCCGCCGGGTCCAGCAGCCGGGTGCGGGCGACCAGGAGCGCCACGTCGTCGCTGGGGCGCGCGGACAACAGGGCGTCGATCACCGCCCGGCACGTCTCCTCCGGACTGCGCTCGGGCCGGCCGGCCAGGGTGTCGCGCAGCAGGGCGAGGCCGGTGCCGATGTCCCTGTCCCGGTCCGTGACCAGCCCGTCGGTGTACAGGACCAGGAGCGACTCCGGCGCCAGGCGCAGCTCGGCGGTCTCGACGGGCAGGCCCGCCGCCAGGCCGAGCGGCGGCGAGGCCGGCACCTCGGGGAAGTGCACCGTGCCGTCGGGGCGTACCAGCGCGGGTCCGGGGTGGCCCGCCCTCGCCACGGTGCAGTATCCGCCCGCGGGGTCGTAGATCGCGTACAGGCAGGTGGCCCCCGTGATCGGGTCGGCCTCGGCCTCGGCCGACCGGTCCTGGTCGATCCGGGCGACCAGTTCGTCGAGGTGGACCAGGATCTCGTCCGGCGGCAGGTCCAGGGACGAGAAGTTGAGGACGGCGGTGCGCAGCCGGCCCATGGTGGCGGCGGCGTGCAGCCCGTGCCCGACGACGTCGCCGACGACCAGGGCCACGCGCGCGCCCGGCAGCGGGATCACGTCGAACCAGTCCCCGCCGACACCGGCCTGCGCGGGCAGATAGCGGTGGGCCACCTCGAGGGCGTCCTGCTCGGGCCGCCCCCCGGGCAGCAGGCTGCGTTGCAGGGTCACGGCGACGCCGTGCGCGTGGGTGTAGCGGCGGGCGTTGTCCACGGACACGGCCGCCCGCGCGACCAGCTCCTCGGCGAGGGAGACGTCCTCGTCCTCGAAGGGGCCGCGCCGGTCCGTCCGCCAGAAGTCGGCCAGCCCCAGGAGGACGCCCCGCGCCCGCATCGGCACGGCGATGAGCGAGCGGATCCCGTGGTCGAGGATCCTTCCGGCCGTTTCCGGGCTCCGGACCCGCCAGTGGTGGGTGGCCAGATCGGACTCCAGGACCGCGTGACCGCTCTCCAGCGCCACCGCCATGGGGGTGCCGGGCAGCCAGGTGACCCGCCCGCCCACGGGGAAGACGGGCGGGTCCACGCTGTCGCCGAGGACGACCGCGCGGCGCATGTCCGCCATGTCCGTCGGCTCGTCGCCGCGCAGGACGGGCTCCAGCAGCTCCACGGTGACCAGGTCGGCGAACCGGGGGACGGCGACCTCCGCCAGCTCCTCGGCGGTCCGTACGACGTCCAGGGTGGTGCCGACCCGGGCCCCGGCGTCGTACAGCAGCCGCAGCCGCTCCTGCGCCTCCTCGACCCGGCCCGAGAGGGCGCGCAGCTCCGTCGTGTCCCGCAGCGTCGTCACACTGCCGGCCGGTCCTCCCGAATGGTCCGTGGGACGGGTGTTGGCGATCAGCAGCCGGTCCCCCGCAGGGAGCACCTCGTCGCTGGCCACCCGCCCGGAGCGCAGCAGCCCGGCCACCCGCGGCTCCAGGCCGAGGTCGTCGATCCGGCGCCCCTCCGCGTCCGCCGGCAGGTCCAGCAGCCGCCGCGCCTCGTCGTTGGCCAGCAGCAGCCGGCCCTCGCCCGAGACGACGAGGACACCCTCCCGCACGGAGTGCAGGACGGCGTCGTGGTGCTCGTACATCCGCGTCAGCTCGACGTGGCCCAGACCGTGGGTCTGCCGTCGCAGCCGCCTGCTCGCCCACGCCGCCCCGCACGTGGCCAGCACGAGCGCTCCCCCCACGCCCCCGAGCAGGACCGGCAACTGGTCCATGACCATCGCGTTCACCGTCTCCAGCGTGATCGCGACGTCCACGACGCCGGCGACCGAGCCGTCCGTCCGGAAGACGGGCACGACCGAGTCGACCGCGGGGCCGCGGCTCGCTGCGACGACCTCCGTGAACGACCTGCCCCGGGCCGCCTGCCGGTACGGGCCGATGACGTGCCTGCCGATCAGGCCGGTGTCGGGGTGCGTGAGCCGGATCCCGTCCGGCCGGTACACGACCACGAAGGCCACACCGGTCCGCTTCCGGGCCTCCTCGGCGCGCGGTTGGAGGACCGCCGTCGGATCGCGGCTGTCGAGGGCCGCCGCCGTGCCCGCGGCGCTGGCGAAGGACTCGGCCACGGATCGCGTGCGGTGCCGGGCGTCGGCCAGGCTGTTGCTCCGGGTCTGGAGCACGAGGACGGTGCCGGCGGCGATGATGAGCACCAGCAGCATCACCATCTGGAGGACGAACGCCTGCGCGGCGAAGCTGCGCACGCCCGGCTTCGGACGCCGCCGTTTTTCTGGCCCGCGCAGAAATCCGGCCATGGGTACATCTTCCAGCACCGGCGGCCACGGCGTAGTCACCGGCGGCCACCGGGGGCGCGGGGCACCCCCGCGAGTCGCGGACCTTTTGCGGGGCACTCCTACGGTGGGACAATATGGGACACAGGTGGCGTCATCGGCGCCACCGGCACTCTTCGCTTTCCTTGGTGAGGCGGGTGGAAGACATGGACATGGCCTCCTACGCCGTGCTGGCCGCGGCGCCCAATGTGTGGGCCACCTTCGGCGCGTTCATGGGCGGACTCGTCATCGTGATCGCTCTGGTGTGGGCGGTCGGCATGGGCATCGGTGTGATGCGCCGCGAGCCGGACCGGCCGACCGAGGCGGAGCAGCCGCACCTGCCGGTCACCGGCGCCGTCCACGAGATCAGTGAGATGCGGGAGCTGGACGAGCTCCACCCGGACGACGGGGAGCGACTCATGCCCTATGAGCTGCACGCCACCGGAACCCGTCGCAGCCAGGACCAGCACCGGCGGCGCTGGTACCCGGGCAGCAGCGGATCCTTCGGCGGCGGCGGCCCCGGCCGGACCTGACCCGGCCCCGTGCCGCACCCGTCAAGGGGACGGGCCTTCAGGGGCCCGCCCCCGCCCCATGTCGGGACCGGGGCGCCGGGGGCTGCGTGCGGGACGTGGCGCGGATCGCGTGGCCCTGCCGGTGTCGCGGGCGCGATGCTGGGTAGGCGTCGGTGTCGAAAGGCGCCACGGGGCCTGGGAACCGTCCGGTCGGGCGGGCCCGCGCGCCGGGCTCACAGCTTGCGCACGGTGCGGTTACGGGGGACGGGGGGTGTCGCGTGCGGATGTCGCACGTCACAAGGTGCTCGGACTCTTCCCGCAACGGCCCGCGCGATCTTGGCCGAGAGCGGACAGCTCCTGCCAGACCCGAAGGGTATTCGGCGTTTTGATACGGATAGATTCAGTCACCAAGCGGTATCCGGACGGCACGCTGGCGGTCGACCGGCTCTCGCTCGAGATACCGGACCGCTCGATCACCGTCCTCGTCGGACCGTCGGGATGTGGCAAGACCACCACTCTGCGCATGATCAACCGGATGGTGGAGCCGACCGGGGGCACCATCCTCCTCGACGGCGTCGACATCCAGGACCAGCCCGTCAACACGCTGCGCCGGTCGATGGGGTACGTCATCCAGAACGCGGGGCTCTTCCAGCACCGCACCATCGTCGACAACATCGCGACCGTGCCCCGCCTGCTCGGCTGGGGCAGACAGAAGGCCCGGGCGCGGGCGGCGGAGCTGATGGAGCGGGTCGGCCTCGACGCCTCGCTCGCCAAGCGCTACCCGTACCAGCTCTCCGGCGGCCAGCAGCAGCGCGTCGGTGTGGCGCGGGCGCTCGCCGCCGACCCGCCGGTGCTGCTGATGGACGAGCCGTTCTCCGCCGTGGACCCGGTGGTGCGCAAGGGCCTCCAGGACGAACTGCTGCGCATCCAGGACGAGCTGGGCAAGACCATCGTCTTCGTCACGCACGACATCGACGAGGCCGTGAAGATCGGGACGATGGTCGCGGTCCTGCGCACCGGCGGCCGGCTCGCCCAGTACGCGCCGCCCGCCGAACTGCTCTCCGCGCCCGCGGACGCCTTCGTCGAGGACTTCCTCGGCATCGACCGCGGCATCCGCCGGCTGTCGTTCTTCGCCTCCGGGGGACTGGAGCTGACGAAGACCCCGATCGTCACCGCCGACTCCACCGCCGAGCAGATCGCCGCCCGCGCCACCCCCGGTGTGCCCTACCTCCTCGTCACCGACGCCGACGGCAGGCCCCTCGGCTGGAGCGAGCCCGCCGCGCCGGCCGACGGCCCCCTCGACGTGGCACGGCTTCTGTCCCACGGGCGGCCCTTCGAATACGGCACCGATTCGCTGCGCGCCGCCCTCGACGGTGCCGTGCTCTCGCCGACGGGCTGGGCGGTCGCCGTGGACGGCGCCGGCCGCGCGGTCGGCGTCGTCTCGCAGCAGACCATCGGCGAGGCGATCCGCAGTGCCCACGCCGAGGGGCGTACCGGTGCGCGGTCCGCCGCGGGGACCGCGGCGGAGGCCGGCGCCGGAGCAGAGGCCGGCGCCGAGGCCGGGGTCGCCGGATGAACCGATTCTTCGACATTCCGAGCGACCTCCAGCACACCTGGCTCGGCCTGATCGGGCTGCATCTGCGCGAGGCCCTGCTGCCGGTGCTGGCCGGTCTTCTCGCCGCCCTGCCGCTCGCCCAGCTCTGCGTGCGGTTCCGCTGGCTGTACCCGCCGGTGCTCGGCCTGACGACCGTGCTGTACGCGATCCCGTCGCTGGCGTTCTTCGTCGTCCTCATCGACTACACCGGCCAGACCGAGCTGACCGTGATGATCCCGCTCGCCGTCTACAGCCTCGTCGTGCTCGTCCCGGCGATCGTCGACGGCGTCCGTTCGGTGCCGCAGGAGACCCTGGCCGCGGCCACCGCCATGGGCCTGGGACCCGTACGCCGCTATCTCCAGGTGCAGTTGCCGATCGCGGTGCCCGCCATCATCGCCGGGCTACGGGTGGCCGCCGTCTCCAGCATCTCGCTCGTCAGCGTCGGGATGCTGATCGGCAACCAGGGCGCCCTGGGCAATCTGCTGCACGACGCGCAGATCTACAACCGGCCCGAACTCGCCTGGAACTCCGTCCTCACCACGGCGGCCCTGGCGGTCGTCGTCGACGGTGTCCTCGTCCTCGTCCGCCTGCTGCTGACCCCCTGGATGCCGCGCGGCACCCGCCATCGCACCCCGACGGACGCCGGGGACCGCCCCGAACCGGCCACGCCCGCACTGGAGGACGCAGCCCGGTGAACGTACTGCACTTCATCAACGCCTTCTTCAGCGACGCCGCCCACTGGAAGGGCTACGACGGCATCCCCACGCGCCTCGTCGAGCACATCCAGTACTCCCTGATGGCCCTGGGCCTGGCCGCCGTCATCGGACTGCCGGTCGGCCTGATCACCGGGCACTACGGGCGCGGCGGCAACGCCCTCGCCCTGATCGCCACCGCCGGGCGGGCGCTGCCCAGCTTCGGCCTGCTGGTACTGATGGTCATCCTGCTCGGCTTCGGCAAGACACCCGTGATGATCCCGCTGGTCGTCCTCGCCGTCCCGCCGATCCTGATCACGAGCTACGAGGCGATGCGCTCCGTCGACCCCTCGCCGGTGGACGCCGCCCGCGGCATGGGCATGTCCGAGTCGCGCGTCCTCTTCCAGGTCGAACTGCCCGTCGCCCTCCCGCTGATCCTCAGCGGACTGCGCTCGGCGGCCATCCAGATCGTCTCCACCGCCACCATCGCCGCGTACGTCAGCCTCGGCGGCCTCGGCCGGTACATCGTCGACGGTCTCTACCAGCACGACTACGAGAAGGTCGTGGGCGGTGCCGCGCTGGTCGCCGTGATGGCGCTGGCGACGCTCGCGGTGTTCTGGGCGGTCGCGCGGGTGACGGTGTCGCCCGGGGTGCGCCATGGCGGCTGACGCCCATCGAGGCCGATCGGTGACCCGGCGCCTCTTGACTGATGAAGAAGCGGCTGGATTGGATCAAAGCGCGGCAATCGCGCCCCGCGTGCTGCCGCCGCTGCCATGCGCCCGAACAACCTCTCAGCCGGGAACGGGAATTGTGACTTCCAACACGAAGAGCACCAGATCCAGCAAGAGCCACCTCGGGGCGGTCGCGGTCGCGCTCGCCGCCGCCTCGGCGCTCCTCGCGGGGTGTTCGTCCGGCGGCTCCTCCGGCAAGGACCCGCTCGCGGAGGGCAGGGCGAGCGGCGGCACGGTCGTCGTCGGCTCCAACAACTTCGCCGAGAGCATCCTGATCGCCGACATCTACGGCGAGGCCCTGAAGGCCAAGGGCATCAAGGTCGAGTACAAGCCCAACATCGGCAGCCGGGAGGCCACCTACGGTCTGCTCAAGAACGGCTCGATCACCGTGCTGCCCGAGTACAACGGGGCGCTGCTGGCCTACCTCGACTCCAAGGCCGCCCCGGAGTCGGTCGAGGCGACGACGGCCGCCATCGGCGCCAAGCTGGACTCCGGTCTCACCCTGCTCGAGCCGGCGCCCGCCGAGGACAAGGACTCCGTGACCGTCAACGCCGCGACGGCGAAGAAGTACGGGCTCACCGACAAGTCGTCCATCGCGGATCTCAAGGACGCCGCCAGGGACCTGGTCATCGGCGGCTCGCCGGAGTTCCAGGCCCGGCAGCAGGGTCTGAAGGGCCTGAAGTCCGAGTACGGGCTGGAGTTCAAGTCCTTCAAGGCGCTGGACGCGGGCGGCCCGCTGACCCAGGCGGCGCTGAAGAAGGACACCGTGCAGGTCGCCGACCTGTTCACCACGGATCCGACCATCGCCAAGGAGAAGTTCGTCGTTCTCCAGGACCCGAAGAACCTCTTCGGCTTCGAGAACGTGCAGCCGCTGGTCTACAAGTCCGGCCTCGACCAGAAGGGCGTCGACGCGCTCAACGCCGTCTCCGCCAAGCTGGACACGGCCGCCCTGCTGGACATGGACACCCAGGTGCAGTCGCAGAACAAGGACCCGCTCGACGTGGCCAAGGCCTGGCTGAAGTCCGCGGGTCTCGACTGATCGACGCCGGTGGGACACGGGCCCGCGGGGCCGTGAACCGCCCGCTCGCCGGGTGCCGGACGGACGACCGTCCGGCACCCGGCGAGGCAGGAGCCGTGAGCCGCGAGGACCCGTCGGCTCAGAGGTCGAACTCGTGCGGCGGCAGGCCCAGGGCGAAGCAGGCCTCGCGCACCATGGCCTGCTCGGTCTTGTCGAAGTCGCCGTCCGCGCCGCCGATGACGATGCCGATCTGGACCACGGCACGCGCCTCGGCGGGCTTCTTCTTCGCCTTGGCGATCTCCTGCAACACGCTGACCTTGCCGAAGTCGAAGTCGGCGGTCAGCTTGTTCAGGTTCTCCTCGAAGCGGCGGCGCAGGTCGTCCGCGGGGAAGTTCTGCAGTACCTCGTTGGTGGCGATCAGCTGCGCGACACGCTGACGCTCCGAAGGGTCGACGGTGCCGTCGGCGGCGGCCACGAGGGCGCACATCGCCATGCTCGCGTCCCGGAAGGCACCGCTCTTCAGGTCGTTCTTCTTCGCCACGAGCTGGGTCTGCATCTGCGTCGCGGAGTCCTTGATGCGGTCCCACAGGGCCATGTGCTCTCCAAATGTGGTGTCGGGTGGACTGACACGTCCGTGCTGCATCTACAGCAACGTAGAAACTGACGGGGCGACGGATAAGTTCCGGCGGACGCCGTCGCGGCGGGCTCCGGCGGGCTCCGGAGGGTTCCCGGCGGGCTCCGGCGGGTTCGTTCCGGACCGGGCCGCCTAGACTGGGGCGGCCCGTACCGGGCGTGCGGGCGTGCGCGGGAAGAGCGCGCGCGAACAGTCTGCGCGACCAGCGTGTGCGATCAGCGCGCGCGAACAGGAGGAAGACGACCGTGGCGGCAGCCGGCAGTGGCTTCGAGGATCCGCCCGCCGACGTGCTCGCGGAGGCGGCCGCGGCCTTCGGGCTGCTCGCCTCGCCCGCCCGGCTGCACATCGTGTGGGCCCTGGCCCAGGGCGAGAGCGACGTCACCGGGCTCGCGGAGCGGGTCGGCGGCGCGCTGCCCGCGGTCAGCCAGCACCTGACCAAGTTGAAGCTCGCCGGGCTCGTCCGCTCCCGCCGCGAGGGCAGGCGGCAGGTCTACTTCGTCGACGACCCCGACGTGGTCGACGTGGTACGGCTCACGGTGGCCCGGCTCACCGACCGGGGCGCCGCCGTCGGCGCCCCGGCGCACCGCCTCCGTGGCCTCTGAGCTCGCGGCGGCCCGCCCGGCCTCGCCCGACGGAACACCCCTCCAGGTACTGCGGCGGCTCGACAGCGGCCCGCGCGGGCTGACCGACGCCGAGGCGGAGGCCCGGCTCGCGGCGGTCGGCGAGAACACGGTTCCCGAGGTGCGCACCCCGTCCTGGCCCCTGCGGTGGATGCGCTCCCTGCGGGACCCGTTCACGGCCGTCCTGCTCTGCCTCGGCCTCGTCTCCACCCTCGTCGCCTCCTGGGGAACCGCCGCGGTGATCCTCAGCCTGGTCGCGGTCAGCTGTGTGCTGCGCGCGACCGGCGAGCACCGGGCCGACCGGTCCATGGCCGCCCTGCGCGAACTGGTGGCCGGCACCGCCACCGTGCTGCGGCGCACAGCCGGCGGGGAAGAGCCGCGTCCCCGGGAGGTCCCGGTCACCGAGCTGGTGCCGGGGGACGTGCTCCGGCTCGGCCCCGGCGACCTCGTACCGGCCGACGTACGACTGCTGCGCGCCCGCGGGCTCACCGTGCACGAGGCCGCGCTCACCGGCGAGTCCGCCCCGGTCGCCAAGGCGGCCGTGGAGGAGCCGGGGCTCGGCGAGCGGGGCCCGTTCGGGCAGCCGCACCTGTGCTTCCAGGGCAGCAGCGTCGCCACCGGCACGGCCACCGCCGTGGTGGTGGAGACGGGGGAGCGGACGCGGTTCGCCGCCGCCCACGGCACGGCGGGCCTCGGGCGCGCGGGCCGGACGGGCCCCAGCGCCTTCGACCGCTCCGTGCGGGGCATCTCCTGGGTGCTCATCCGGTTCATGCTGCTGACACCGCCGCTGGTGCTGATGACCAACGCGGCGCTGCGCGGGCGCGGTCTTGAGACCCTGCCCTTCGCCGTGGCGGTGGCCGTCGGGCTCACCCCCGAGATGCTGCCCGTGATCGTCACACTGTGCCTGGCCCGCGGCACCCGGCAGCTCGCGGGGGCGCACGGCGTCATCGTCAAGCGGCTGCCCGCCCTGCACGACCTGGGCGCCGTCGACGTGCTCTGCGTCGACAAGACCGGCACCCTCACCCAGGACCGGCCCGTCGTCGAACGGGCCCTGGACGCCGACGGCCGCGACGACCCCGAGGTGCTGCGCTGGGCCGCGGTAGGCGCCTGGTGGAACCTCCAGCTCGCCGAACTGCCCGCGCCTGACGCGCTCGACGAGGCGCTCCTGGAGGCCGCCGGAGCGGTCGGCGAGGAGCACGACGGGATCGCCGCCGTCCCCTTCGACCCGGTGCGGCGCCTGGCCACCGCCGTGGTGCGGGGCCGGTTCGGCCGGCACGTCCTCCTCGTCCGGGGCGCCGTGGAGGACGTACTGGAGCGCTGCGCGCTGGAGCCCGCCGAGCGCGAGCGGCTGCGCCGGCTCGCCGCGCGGGAGGCGGACGCCGGGCTGCGGCTGCTGGCCCTCGCCACGGCCGACCGCGCCGCCCGCACCGGCGACTACACCCCCGCCGACGAGCGCGGACTGACCTTCCGGGGCCTGATCGCCTTCCGCGACGAACTCGCGCCGACCGCGGCCGAGGCCCTGCGCGGGCTCGCCGAGGCCGGTGTCACCGTCAAGATCCTCACCGGCGACCACCCCGGGACGGCGGCGCGCGTCTGCCGTGACCTGGGGATCGACGTGGGGGAGGTGCACACCGTGGGCCCGGGGCCCGGCGGGGACGGCGCCCTCGCGGCCGCCGCCCGTACCACCGTCTTCGCCCGCTGCACACCGGACGACAAGGCCAGGGTCGTCGCCGCGCTGCGGGCCGCGGGACACACCGTCGGCTTCCTCGGCGACGGCGCCAACGACGTGCCCGCGCTGCGGACCGCCGACGTCGGCGTCGCGCCCCGGGCGGCCTGCGGCATCGCCCGGGGGAGCGCCGACGTGGTGCTCGCCGACAAGGACCTCACCGCGATCGGCCACGCCGTGACGGCCGGCCGGCGGGCCAGCGGCAACATCGCCTCCTACCTGCGCGTCACGCTCTCCTCCAACCTCGGCAACGTGATAGCGATGCTCGTCGCGGGCCTGCTGCTGCCCTTCCTGCCGATGCTTCCGGTGCAGGTGCTCGTGCAGAACCTCTGCTTCGACGCGGCCCAGTCGTCCTTCGCCCACGACCGTCCGGGAAGGGCGGCGCTGCGCCGCCCGACCGTGCTGCGGCCGCGCGCCTTCCTGCGGTTCATCACCGGGTTCGGCGCGCTCAACGCGGTCGCGGACTTCGCCACCTTCGCCGTCCTCGCCCTCGTCCTGTGGGGGCCCGACGCGCTGAACGACGAGGCCGTCTTCCACTCGGCCTGGTTCACCGAGAACCTGCTGACCCAGGCCCTGGTGATGGTGCTCCTGCGCACCGGCCGGGGCGAGGGCGGCCGGCGACGGCTGCCCGGACCCGTGGGCCGGGCAGCGGCCGTCCTCGCCCTCGTCGGGCTGCTGCTCCCGGCCAGTCCGCTGGGCCCGCCGCTGGGCATGACGGGACTTCCGCTGCCCTACTACCTCCTGCTCGCCGTCGTCCTCGTTCCGTACGGGCTCGCCCTCGCGGTGGCGGTCCGACGGTACGAGCGGCGGGTGCCGGACGCCGACGCGCCCGGCACCGAGACCCCGGTGACCGAGGAGGGCGCGTCCGCCCGCGTCAACTGACCACGGGCGCGGGCGGTTTCAGCGGCTCCGCAGCCGCAGGGCCAGCGCGACGCCCGCGGTGAGCACCAGCACCGCGGCGGCGCCGGCCGCCAGCAGGGGCGCGGAGGGACCCCGGCCGGTGTCGGTCGCGGACGCCACCGGGCTGCTGTCGGGAGCGGCCGAACGCGCCTGGGCGGCGGCGGAGTCGGGGGTCTGCCGCGCCGGAGCCGTCGTGTGGGACTCGTGCGAATGGCTCGCGCTCGGGCTCCGGGTGTCCGGCTTCGGCGTGCCGGTGGCCGGGCTCCCGGCCGAGAGGCCGGAGTCACCCTGCCCGGCCGGTCCGGCCGTTCCGCTTGTACCGCCCGAACCGCCCGTGCCGGCCGTCGCGTTCGTCGCCTTCGCGAACACCACGTCCGAGCACGAGTAGTAGGTGTCCGGGGTGCTGCTGTTCTGCCAGACGGTGAACAGGACATGGCGGCCCGTCCGGTCGGCCGGCAGGGTCGCGCCGATGCGGTACGCGCCGCCTGTCAACGGCGGGTCCTTGACCTCGGCGAAGGGGCGCTCGGGCAGGTCCGACCAGGTCAGCGGCTTCGTCGGGTCGTAGCCCGGCCTGGTCAGATAGAGCCTGAACGTGCCCTCGTGCGGGATCGTCGAGGCGTACGACATGGCGAGCCTCGCGCCCGGCGTCAGACGGGTCGACGGCCAGTCGGTGCGGGCGAGGTCGAGCCCCTTGTACGCGGGCAGTCCTCCGCTGCAGAGCTTTCCGTCGGGGACGACCTGGCGGTCCCGGCCGCCCACGTTCGCCACCCGCAGGTTGTCCCACGCGGTGAAGGGGGCTCCGCCGTTCGCGGCGACGGCCGCCCGGCAGGCCGCCGTACCGGCCCAACCGCCGTCCGGCGAGCAGGCGTACACCCGGCTGACCGGGTCGGTCGGGGCGCCGTGCGCCCAGGCGGGCCCCGCCGCCCACAACGTGAGCAGGGCCGACACCGCCACGGCGGCTGCGGTGCCCCTGAGGGGCGCGGTCGTCCGGGTCATCGGGAGGCGTCTCCTGGCCGGCGGGAAAACGGACTGCTGTCCGGTCCAGTACGGGCGGCGGGCGCGGAGCGTTCAAGCGGGTTTCCCGAGCGCGGCCGGTGACGTCAGGGGCCCAAGGGGCCCTGGTGGACGCCTCGTAGCCGTGAGCTATCGTGTACGCGGAGTGAGAAACAAACGGTCCGCCCCGTTCGTTACGGCCCCGGGAGTGTTCTGTCCATGCCGAGGCAGTTACGTGCTGAACAGACCCGCGCGACGATCATCACAGCCGCCGCAGACCTGTTCGACCGGCACGGCTACGAACGGACCAGCCTGAGCGACATCGTCGCACACGCACACGTCACCAAGGGCGCGCTGTACTTCCACTTCGCGGCCAAGGAGGATCTGGCCCACGCCATCCTGGAGTTGCAGTCCCGGGCCGCCCAGCGGGTGACCAACCGCGTGGACGAGCAGGGCTACTCGTCGCTCGAGGCCCTCATACGCATCACCTACGCGCTCACCCGCCTCACCGTGGAGGGTCCCGTCACCCGCGCCGGCCTGCGACTGGCCACCGGGGGGATCGACGTACGGCCGCCGCTGCGGCACCCGTTCACCGAATGGCTGGACATCGCCACCGGCAAACTCCTCGGCGCCGTCAAGGAGTACGAGATCCAGCAGGACGTCGACGTCCACGCCGTCGCGCACTCCCTCGTCTGCTTCTTCGTCGGCACCCGCGTCGCCGGCCGGCGCCTGGAATCCATGGCGCGGCTTCCCCGCCGCACGACCGAGATGTGGCACCTGCTGATCCGCGGCCTGGTGCCGGTGCACCGGCGCCCCCGCTATCTGAGCCTCGCCACCCGCCTGGAGCGGGAGATCGTCGTCCTGTGACCCGCCGGGTACGGTGAGGCGCATGCCCGCCAACCCGTCCGCGCCCGTCATTCTCGGCAACGAACCCGGTTCCTTCCCGCGCAGCGTGCTGACCGAACGGCACCCGGCCATCATCCGGCAGGTGCGCGACGCCTTCCCCTACGGCCCCGAGCAGCACCGCGCCCTGGACGCGCTCTTGGAGAGCTGCGCCGAGGGCGTGATCGAGGACCTTCCCGCCGCCGCGCCCGACCGGGACCGCTGGCGGTCCTGGGGCCTGGAACGGTACGCCGGGTACTCCTGGTTCGACGTGCCGTGGCTGTGGTCCGAGAGCTACTTCTACCGCCGGCTCCTCGAAGCCGTCGGCTACTTCGGGCCCGGCCCCTGGCAGGGCATCGACCCCTTCCGCCCGTCCAAGCTCGCCGAACTCGACTCCCGGGAGACCGACGAGGAACTGGCGGCGCTCGACGAACTGGCGAGCAAACCGGCGGCGCAGCGCGCGGACGCCCTGCTGCACGGCTCCCTCTGGGGCAACCGCGCCGACCTCGGCTTCCGGCTGTCGGCGGGCGGCGCCGAGGCCGGACCGCCCGTCCCCGCCCTGGTCGCCGACGACAGCGCTGCCCTCTGGTCGCTGCTGCCGGCCTCCGGCACCGGCACGCTCTGCCTGGTCGCCGACAACGCCGGCCGCGAACTCGTCCCCGACCTCCTCCTCGTCGCCCACCTCCTCGCCCACGGCCGCGTCCGGCGGGCGGTCCTGCACGTCAAGCCGTACCCGTACTACGTCTCCGACGCCACCACCGCCGACGTCGTCGACGCCGTACGCCGGCTGACGGCGGCCCCCGGCGCGGCCGCGGACCACGGGCGCCGTCTGTGGTCCGCGATGGCCGACGGCCGGCTCACGGTCCGGGCGCATCCCTTCTCCTGCTCCCCGCTGCCGTACGCCGACATGCCCGCGGACCTGCGCGAGGAGTTCGCCGCGGCGGCGCTGACCGTGTTCAAGGGCGACCTCAACTACCGGCGGCTGGTGGGCGACCGGCTGTGGCCCCCGACCACGCCGTTCGCGGACACCACCGGCTTCTTCCCCGGACCCGTCGCCGCCCTGCGCACCCTGAAGTCCGACGTGATCACCGGTCTGGAGGCGGAGACCGTGGCCGCGCTGGACGCCGCCGAGGGCGGGCGCTGGCGCGTCGCCGGCACGCACGCCCTGATCCAGGTCAGGACCTGACCCACGGGACCGCCCCACCCTCGCGACCACCCGGTTCACGTGCGAATTCACGCGATGGAGTGATCGCGTTGGTGCGTACGGATGGTGCCGGAGTGTCGCGGGTAGGGCCCGGCCATGACGCAGCAGCCCTTCGAACTCCCGCACTTCTACATGCCGTATCCCGCGCGGCTCAACCCGAACGTCGACGAGGCACGCGCCCACTCGACGCAATGGGCGCGCGACATGGGCATGCTGGAGGGCTCCGGGATCTGGGAGCAGTCCGACCTCGACGCGCACGACTACGGACTGCTCTGCGCCTACACCCACCCCGACTGCGACGGACCGGCCCTGTCGCTCATCACCGACTGGTACGTGTGGGTCTTCTTCTTCGACGACCACTTCCTGGAGACCTTCAAGCGCAGCCAGGACCGCGGGGGCGGCAAGGCCTACCTGGACCGGCTTCCCCTGTTCATGCCCCTCGACCCCGAAACCCCCGTCCCCGAGCCCCGCAACCCGGTCGAGGCCGGCCTCGCCGACCTGTGGGCGCGTACGGTGCCGTCGATGTCGGCCGACTGGCGCCGCCGGTTCGCGGTGGCCACCGAGCACCTGCTGAACGAGTCCATGTGGGAGCTGTCGAACATCAACGAGGGGCGGATCGCCAACCCCGTCGAGTACATCGAGATGCGCCGCAAGGTCGGCGGCGCGCCCTGGTCGGCGGGGCTGGTGGAGTACGCGACCGCCGAAGTGCCCGCCTCCGTCGCCGAGGCCCGGCCGCTGAGGGTGCTGATGGAGACGTTCTCCGACGCCGTGCACCTGCGCAACGACCTGTTCTCCTACCAGCGGGAGGTCGAGGACGAGGGGGAGTTGAGCAACGGCGTCCTGGTCCTGGAGACCTTCTTCGGATGCACCACCCAGGAGGCCGCCGACTCCGTCAACGACGTCCTCACCTCCCGGCTGCACCAGTTCGAGCACACCGCGCTCACCGAAGTGCCCGCGTTGGCCCTGGAGAACGGCCTCACCCCGGCCGAGACCGCGGCGGTGGCGGCGTACGCCAAGGGGCTGCAGGACTGGCAGTCCGGCGGCCACGAGTGGCACACGCGCTCCAGCCGGTACATGAACGAGCGGGCCCGGCCCACCAACCCCTGGCAGCGGCCCGCGGGCCCCGGCACCTCGGCGGCCGACGTGGGCGCGCTGCTCGCGGCCGCCGGGATGGAAAGGCTGCGCGCGTACACGCACGTGCCGTACGAGAAGGTCGGCCCGTCCCGCATCCCCGACCTCCACATGCCCTACCCGCTGGGGCTGAGCCCCCATCTGGACCGCTCCCGGGGAACGCTCGTCGACTGGTGCCACCGCATGGGCATCCTCGAAGAGGGCGTGTGGGACGAGGACAAGCTCGCCGCCTACGATCTGGCGCTGTGCTCGGCCGGAATCGACCCGGACGCCACGCCCGAGGCGCTCGACCTGAGCGCCCAGTGGCTCGCCTTCGGCACCTACGGCGACGACTACTACCCGCTGGTCTACGGTCAGCGCCGCGATCTGGTCGCCGCGAAGGCGACCACGGCCCGCCTGTCGGCCTGCATGCCCGTGGAGGAGGAGGCAGCGCCCGTCCCGCTCAACGCCATGGAGCGGAGCCTGACCGACCTGTGGGCGCGCACCACCGCGGAGATGACCCCCGACCAGCGGCGCACCCTGAAGCACGCGATCGACTCCATGACCGAGAGCTGGGTGTGGGAGCTGTCCAACCAGATCCAGAACCGCGTCCCCGACCCGGTCGACTACCTGGAGATGCGGCGCGCCACCTTCGGCTCCGACCTCACCCTGAGCCTGTGCCGGATGGGATACGGCCCGGCCATCCCCGCGGAGGTCTACCGCAGCGGCCCGGTCCGCTCCCTGGAGAACGCGGCGGTCGACTACGCCTGCCTGCTCAACGACGTCTTCTCGTACCAGAAGGAGATCGAGTACGAGGGCGAGATCCACAACGCGATCCTGGTCGTGCAGCACTTCTTCGGCATCGACTACCCGGCCGCACTCAAGGTCGTGCAGGACCTGATCAACCAGCGCATGCGGCAGTTCGAGCATGTCGTCGGCCACGAACTGCCCGTGGTCTATGACGACTTCGGGCTGTCCGAGGAGGCGCGGGCGGCCATGATCGGCTATGTAGCCGACCTGCAGAACTGGATGGCGGGCATCCTCAACTGGCACCGGAACGTCGACCGCTACAAGGCCGAGTGGCTGGGCAGCCGGGCCCACGCCTTCCTGCCGGACCGCGCGCCGGCCTCCGCCCTCCCCGTGGGCTGACCGGAGGCGGTCGATGGAGTCCAGGGAACAGACGGCGTTGCGTCCCAAGCCGATGCCCGGACAGGAGCCCGGCGGCGAGCCCGGGCCGGTACGGCGGCCGCCCGCCCCGCGCCGCCGCCGTGGCCGCCGCCTGGCGGCCCTGGCGTGCGGGGTGCTCGCCGGGATCGCCCTGATCCTGTCCGGCGTCGGCCTCGCCACGGTGGCCGGCATGACCCGGCAGGCCCCCACCGAGCCGCGGCCGCAGGCGGGTGCGCAGGCGCGCGCGGCTCCGACGCCCGCCGCCGCACCCGCGCCCGTGCCGGTGCGCCCGACCCTCGGCCTGGAGGTGGTGGACGACGACACACCCGGAGCCCGGGTGGTCGGCGTCCACGTCCCGGGCCCCGGCTACACGGCGGGCCTGGTCCGCGGCGACGTACTGCTCACCTTCGCCGGAACCCGCCTGGCCACGGCGACGGACCTGGCCCGCGCCGTCGCCGCCTCCGACCCGGGCCGGGCAGTCCCCCTCACGGTCCGCCACGCCACCGGCACCTACCAACAGCTGACGGTCACCCCGGGCATCGTCACCTGAAGCCGGTCACGCGGACCTGCCCCCTGCCCCGACCCGCGCCCCGCCGGCAGGAGGGCGCGACCGGGGGCGGGATTCGCAACCGGCTCGCGTCGGGGGGCGGGGACGGGCAGGATGCTGCCCGTAGTGGTTCTCACCGTTTCAGCCGTGTACGGAGGCCCGGATGACCGGCATCGCGCTCGCGCCCTTCAGCGCCGACGACTACAGGGTCCGGCTGGAACGCGCCGCCCGGGCGGCGGCCGAGGCCGGGCTGGCCGGACTGCTGGTGGCGCCCGGGCCGGACCTGGTGTGGCTGACCGGGTACGCGCCCACCGCCGTCACCGAACGGCTCACCCTGCTCGTCCTGGCCGCCGGACGCGAAGGCGTCGAGCCTGTTCTCGTAGTGCCCACCCTGGAGGCCCCGGACGCCGCCAAGGCGTCCGGCGCGTCCGCCCTGGCCCTGCGGGACTGGACCGACGGCACCGACCCCTACGCCGTCACCGCGGCCCTCCTCGACGAGAGCGGCCGGTTCGGCATCAGCGACAACACCTGGGCCATGCACCTGCTCGCCCTGCAACAGGCGCTGCCGGGAACCTCGTACGCCTCCCTCACCGAGGCCCTGCCCATGCTGCGCGCGGTGAAGGACGCCGCCGAGGTGGAACTGCTCGCGGCAGCGGGGGCGGCCGCCGACGCCGCGTTCGAGGAGATCCGCGCCGTGCGCTTCTCCGGCCGCCGCGAGTCCGAGGTCGCCGCCGACCTCGCCGGCCTGCTGCGGCGCTTCGGACACTCCCAGGTCGACTTCACCATCGTCGGCTCAGGACCCAACGGCGCCAACCCGCACCACGAGGTGGGCGACCGCGTCATCGAAAGCGGTGACATGGTCGTCCTCGACTTCGGCGGCCTCAAGGACGGCTACGGCTCCGACACCACCCGCACCGTGCACGTCGGCGAGCCGACCGACGAGGAGCGGCGGGTGCACGACATCGTCCGCGAGGCCCAGGAGGCCGGCTTCCGGGCCGTACGCCCCGGCGTCTCCTGCCAGGAGGTCGACCGCGCCGCCCGCGCGGTCATCACCCGGGCCGGGTACGGCGAGTTCTTCATCCACCGCACCGGCCACGGCATCGGCGTCACCACGCACGAGCCGCCGTACATGATCGAGGGCGAGGAGCAGCCCCTCGTGCCCGGCATGTGCTTCTCCGTGGAGCCCGGCATCTACCTGCCCGGCCGCTTCGGGGTGCGCATCGAGGACATCGTCACCGTGACCGAGGACGGGGGCCGCCGCCTCAACGACACGACCCGGGAGATGGTCATAGTGGACTGACCACCGGCAGTCCCCACCCCGCAACCGCAACGACACGGCGCGACGATGACCCAGGCACCGACACCCACCGCGGACACCGTCCGCAGACTGGTCCGCACCCTGCTCAAGGACGGCCAGGACACCGCCCCCGGACCCGAGATCCGGCCCGTCGCCGAGGGCGGCGAGCACTCCACCTGGTGGGTCGGCGCCCGCCATGTGCTGCGCCTGGCCCCTGACCGTGAGGCCGCCGCGCGCCAGCGCCGCGAACTGCGCCTGCGCGAAGTGGTCCGCCCGCACCTTCCGGTCGCGGTCCCCGTCAGCGTCGCGCACGGCGAGTGGGCACCCGGGCTGACGTACACGCTGGACACCCGGATCAGCGGCGGCACGGCCGGCGAGCACGACGTCTCCGCCGTCGGCGAGGACGACCTGGCCGGGCTGTTCAGCGGGCTGCGCGAGGTCCCCGCCCGGCAGGCCCGGAACCTCGGCGTACCGCGCACCGCGCCGCGCTCCCTGGAGGCGCTGCGCCGCATGGCCGTGCGCGCCGCCGAACGCCTCGGCGCCGCCGACGAGTTCGACCCCGCGCGGATGGCCCAGCTCGCCGCGCCCGCCGCGGCCCAGCTCGCCGCCCAGCCCGGTACCGCCGTGCTCGTCCACCACGATCTCAAGGGCGAGCACCTGGTGGTGAGCGCCGACGGCCGGGTGCGCGGGGTCCTCGACTGGACCGGTGCCGTGGTCGGCGACCCCGCCGAGGACATCGCCGGCGTCGCCGTCGCCGTCGGTTCCCCCGCCGCGGTGCGCGCCGCCACCCTCGCCGGCTACAGCGCCCGGCCCTGCCTGCGCGGCCTGTGGCTGGCCCGGTGCGACACCGTGATCCGCCTCGCAGCGCGCCTCGAAGGGCGCGGCGACGCCCCGCTGCCGCTCCTCAGGGCCCAGCTGCGCCACGCCTGGGAGGCGATCCTGCTGGAGCGGGTGACGGAGTTCCGGGAGGACACCGGGGACACCGGGGACCCGGGCGACATCGGCGACACGGGGGCCACCGGGGAATAGCGGCCGTCCGGCGCGGCGCGTCGCTGTGCCCTGCTCAGTGCTGCACCAGCACCGCGCACGACTCCGCGGGCACGTGCAGCACCCCGTCCGCCCCGGGGGCCGTGACCGGCTCCCAGGCGGCCAGCACCTCGACGGGGCGGTTGCCGAGGGGGATCTCCGCCGGCGTCTCGGCGAGATTGAGCGCCACCAGCACGTCCCCGCGCCGGAAGGCGAACCAGCGGGCCTCCTCGTCGTAGGCCACCTTGGTGTCGGCGAGATCGGGGTCGGTGAGGTCGGGCTGCTCCTGCCGCAGCGCGGTCAGCCGGCGGTACCAGGCCAGCACGCGCGCGTGCGGCTCGCGTCCCGGCTCGGACCAGTCCAGGCAGGAGCGGTCGCGGGTCGCCGGGTCCTGCGGGTCGGGCACGTCCGCCTCCGCCCAGCCGTGCTCGGCGAACTCCCGCCGCCGGCCCCGGCGCACCGCCTCCGCGAGTTCCGGGTCGGTGTGGTCGGTGAAGTACTGCCACGGCGTGCCGGCCGCCCACTCCTCGCCCATGAACAGCATCGGCGTGAACGGCGCGGTCAGCGTCAGCGTGGCCGCGCAGGCCAGCAGCCCGGGGGAGCCGGCGAGCAGCATGGACAGGCGGTCGCCCCGGGCGCGGTTGCCGATCTGGTCGTGGGTCTGGCTGTAGCCGAGCAGCCGGTGCCCGGCCACCCGGGTGCGGTCCAGCGGGCGGCCGTGGTGGCGCCCCCGGAAGCCGGAGTACGTACCGTCGTGGAAGTAGCCGCCGGTGAGCGTCTTGGCGACCGCCGCGAGCGGGGCCCGCCCGAAGTCGGCGTAGTAGCCCTGGGCCTCGCCGGTGAGCGCCGAGTGCAGCGCGTGGTGGAAGTCGTCGTTCCACTGGGCGTCGAGGCCGAGGCCGCCCTCCGCGCGCGGGGTGATGAGCCGCGGGTCGTTCAGGTCCGACTCCGCGATCAGGAACGGACGGCGGCCCAGGTCGGCGGAGAGCGCGTGCACGGCCGTCGACAGTTCCTCCAGGAAGTGGCACGCGCGCGTGTCCACGAGCGCGTGCACCGCGTCCAGGCGCAGACCGTCGATCCGGTAGTCGCGCAGCCAGGCGAGCGCGCTGCCGACCAGGAACCGGCGCACCTCGTCCGAGCCGGGCGCGTCCAGGTTGACGGCGGCGCCCCAGGGGGTGTGGTGGGTGTCGGTGAAGTAGGGCCCGAACCGCGGCAGATGGTTGCCCGACGGGCCCAGGTGGTTGTGCACCACGTCCAGGACCACGCCGAGGCCCAGCTCGTGGGCCCGGTCGACGAAGCGCTTCAGGCCCTCGGGGCCGCCGTACGGCTCGTGCACCGCCCACAGCGACACCCCGTCGTAGCCCCAGCCGTGCCGGCCGGGGAAGGGGCACACCGGCATCAACTCCACGTGGGTGACGCCCAGTTCCACCAGGTGCGGCAACCGCTCGGCGGCCGCGTCGAAGGTGCCCTCGGGCGTGTACGTGCCGATGTGCAACTCGTACATGACCGCGCCGGGCAGCGGGCGCCCGGCCCGGTCGGCGGAGCGCCACGCGTACCGCGTGTGCTCGACGACCGCGCTCAGCCCGTCCGGTCCGTCCGGCTGCCGGGGCGAGCGCGGATCGGGCAGCACCGGGCCGTCGTCCAGCGCGAATCCGTACCGCGAGCCGTCGCGCGCGTCGGCCTCACCCGTCCACCACCCCTCCCGCTCCGGATCGCGCTCCAACACGCGCGTGGCGCCGTCGCACTGGAGCGTCACACGGCCGGCCTGTGGTGCCCACACCTCGAACTGCACGGACGGTTCCCCTTCGTTCGCTCACCGTGACGTCGCCGTCCATGGTGCGCCACAAGAGATCGATCCGCTTTTGAATCCCCCTTTTGCGGCGGGTGTCGCCGGGTCCGCGGGCCTGGTGTGCCTCTTCGTGATGGCTGGACACGGGGGGATCGGCTGACCGACAATCAGCAACGTGACGTCGCCCTCTGAGTCCCACGCGTTCCCCGCGCGGCTGTCCGACGCGGAGCGCGACAAGGCGCTGAAGGTGCTCCGTGACGGCGTCGCGATGGGCCGGCTGTCCCACGACACGTTCGTACGGCGGATGGAGCTGGCCCTGGCCGCCCGCCGGCCGGACGAACTCGCCGTGCTCACCTCCGACCTGCGCGCCGAGGGGCGCGTGTCCCGGCTGGTGTTCGGCACGGTCGAGGCGGTGTCCGGCTTCGGCGTACGGGTGCGGCGGGCCTGGCAGGCCGAGCGGCTGCCCAAGCTGCTGCTGCCGCACGCCGGGAGCGGTCACCCGTTGCGCATAGGGCGCGATCCGGCGTGCGGTCTGCGGCTGTCCCACGAGACGGTCTCCCGGGTGCACGCCGAGCTGCGGCACCAGGGCGGGATGTGGGTGCTGCGGGACCTCGGCTCGACCAACGGCACGACCGTCAACGGGCGGCGCGTGGTCGGCGCGGCCGTCGTGCGCGCGGGGGACCAGGTGGGATTCGGGCAGGTGGCGTACCGGCTCTCCGCGAACTGAGCGGCGCACGCGGCGGGCCTCACACGCGCGTGTATGTGCTCACGATCGGGTGAGCCGGGGTGGGGCGTGCGGGCGGCCGTGCCGATACACCGGGCATGACCCACCTCACCAAGGCGGCCACGACCCGCCTGCGGCACGGCCTGACGGCCGCGGTCGCCCTCCTGCTCGCCGGCGCCGCCCCGGCCTCGGCCACCCACCGGCCCGCCGCCCAGTCCGACTGGCTCTACCTCACGGTCGCCCACGGCGACGCCCGCGCCGGGGACGCCCGCGGTGTCCTGCTCCTGTGCGACCCGCCCCAGGGCCACGCCCACGCGGCCGACGCCTGCGCGCAGCTCCGCTCGTCCGGCGGCGACATCCACGCCATCCCGCACAAGGACGCTCTCTGCCCGATGATCTACGCCCCCGTCACGGCCCACGCCCGCGGCCAGTGGCAGGGCCGCCCGGTCGACTACACGGAGAGCTTCTCCAACACCTGCGAAATGGGCGCCAGGACAGGCGACGTCTTCGACGTCACCCCCTGACACCACGCCCCGGGCGCGGTGGGGTTCAGGGGTTTCAAGCGGGTGGGGTGCCGGCCTGGTGGGCCGTGGTGAGGACTGTGTGGCTCTGGTGTTCGATCTGGTGTTCCAGGGGGACCCAGCGGGCGTGGAAGCGGTGGGCGAAGGACTCGCTCCAGGTGGTCACCAGGTGCTCCAGGTCCGGGGCCGCGCGGTCGTCGGTCTCGCGCAGGGTGCGCAGGAGCATCGCCGCGGCCCGCAGTGGCAGGCGGCGGCCGAAGGCGTCCACGCTGCCGACGTACGCCATCGTGGTGTCCGCGGGCGGCGTGTGGAGCCAGTCCGAGGCCAGCCCCGGCACCAGGCTCAGCCCCCACTTCGCCGCCCGCAGCAGCGGCCCGTCGGCCCCGTGCAGTCGCGGCAGCGCGTCGGCGAGCACCAGCTCCACCTCCCGCGCGTCCCGCAGCAGCCGGTGCGCCAGCCGCCGTATCGCCGCCGCCGGGGCGGGATGCGGCGCGGGGTCGTCCACGAGGTCGCTCGCCCACATCGGCACCTCCACGACCGCGGTCATGCCGCCGTACCGGTGCGGATGGAACCAGGTGCTGTGCCGCGCGTCGTCCGGCATGCTCGGATACGCCGGGTCCGCGCCCGCCCCCGGCATCACCCGCACCCCGGGCCCGGACACCGGCCAGCCCGCCGCGTCCGAGGCGCCCGTGTCCACCGGTATGTGCAGCCGCGCCGCCGACTTGCCGAACGGCTCGGCGAGCCCGGGCACGTCGCGGGTCAACTGCACCCAGCTTCCGCCCAGGTCGGTGCCGTGCAGCGTCACCTGGAGGTAGGGCCGCAGCTCGTCGATCACGCCGGTCAGGGCACGCGTCTCGGGCGGCAGCCGGTCGGGCGGCAGCACGGAGGGCGACCACTCCGGCTGCTCGGGCCCGGCGGGCCGGAAGAAGCCGAGGTGGTAGTCGAGCAGACTGCGCGGGGCCGGAGTCACGTGCAGACTCGCGCCGTCCGGGTCCGCGCACAGCAGGAAGTGCCAGGAGGTGTCCGCCCGCAACCGCTCCTCGTGCAGCACACGGCGTGCGACGGCGAGGAGGGTGGAGCCACCGGTGGGCTCGTTGGCGTGGGCGCCCGCGACCACCAGCACCGCCCGCCGGGCGTGCCCGACGGACAGCAGGTGCAGCGGTCGTCCCGCGCTTGAGTGGCCGACCTGCCTCAGCACGCACCGGTCCGGCCGGGACGCGGCCAACGCCTGGGCGGAGGTCACCAGTTCGGCAACACTGGGGTAGCGCAACTCCGGCAGGAGACTCACCCCCGACCTGTCCTCCCGGCTTCGCATTCCGCAGTACCCCACGGACGCCGGGTCCTGTCAAGCGCGCTCCAGCAGTGCGACCGGCAGCCGCTCGTAGAGTTCCGCCACGCGCACGTGTCCCTCGAACTCCCGTCCAGGGGTCAGCGTGTCGGCCCACCGGCCGGGCGGCAGCGGCAGCCGGGTGTCCCGCCAGCCGCCTTCCTCCGCCAGCCGCAGCGACAGCCGGGTCACGGCCGTGACCACCTCCCCGGAGCGCTCGAACGCCGCGCAGTGGGCCGCCGCCGGCCCCTCGGCGAGCAGTGGCGCGTACGTCGCCGCCGCACCGAAGACCTCCGGCCGCCGGGCGCGCAGCCGCAGCGCCGCCATCGTCACCGCCCCCTTGTCACCGGCGTCGGCGGGCGGGAACCGCGCCGGGCGGCGGTTGTCCGGGTCGACCAGGGCCCGGTACTCGGCCTCCGTGCCCTGGTACACGTCGGGCACGCCGGGCATCGTCAGATGCACCAGGGCCGTGCCCAGGACGTTCGCCCGGATGTGCGGCTGGAGCGCGGTGCGCAGCGCGGTCACCGGCCCGGCGGGAGCTCCGCACGGCCCCTCGGTGACGAAGCGGGCCACCGCCTCCTCGTAGTCGGGTCGCTGCTCGGTCCAGCTCGTGCGCAGGCCCGCCTCCCGCACATGCTTCAGCAGGGCCTGCCGCACGCGTTCCCCGTCCGCGGGGCCGAGGCCGAACACCGTCTGCCAGGCCGCCCACGCCAGTTGCCGGTCCGGCACGCCCTCGCCGCCGCCGGTCACCACGTCCAGCAGGTCGGCCCAGACCCGCGGGCACTCGGTGAGCACGGCCAGCGCCGCCCGTACGTCGGCGCTGCGCTTGGTGTCGTGCGTGGAGATCACCGTGCCGGTGGCCGGCCAGTCGTGCTGCACCCGGGCGCAGTACGAGTGGAAGTCCTCCGGGGGCACCGCCGGGTGGCCGGGGTCGCCGCCCACCTCGTTGGCCGACAGAAGCGGCACGTACCGGTAATAGGCCGTGTCCTCGACGGACTTGGCGCGCAGCGCGGAGGCGGCCTGCGCGAACCGGGTGCGGAACTCCAGGGCGCCGGGCCCGGATCCGGCCCGCCCGACGACCAGGTCGCGCACCACGTCGACGGCCTCACCCTCCTCCGGCACCGTGAAGGCGAGCCGGGCCTGCGCGGCGGCCTCCTCCGTGACCACGGACGCCGGGTCCACGGAGGTGTAGGGCCGGTAGACCCGGAGGCGGACCAGCAGTTCCCGCAGCGCGGTGCGCAGCGCCCAGGGCGCGCGGTCGCGCAGCTCCGGGTCCGGCGAGGTGGCGCACACCCGGCTCGCCACCCGGGTCAGCCGCTCCGTCTCGGCGGCCAGCTCGTGTGTGATCACCGTGTACGCCGCCCGCCGTACGGTCGCCTCCCAGTCCCCGCCCTCGTCGTCGCGCGGAGCGGCGAACCGCCGGTACCGCTCGGCCAGCTCGTCCGCTCCGGCCGGGTCGGTGAACAGGCCGTCGACGTGCCGCAGGGCGTCGTAGCCGGTGGTGCCGGCGACCGGCCAGGAGGCCGGCAGGTTCTCGCCGTCGGACAGGATCTTCTCGACGACCGTCCAGCGCCCGCCGGTCGCCTCGTGCAGCCGGCGGAGGTAGGCGTCGGGGTCGGCGAGCCCGTCGGGGTGGTCGACGCGCAGCCCGTCGACCACGCCCTCCGCCAGCAGCTGGAGGATCTTGGCGTGCGTCGCCCGGAACACCTCCGGGTCCTCCACCCGCACCCCGATCAGCTCCGAGATGCTGAAGAAGCGCCGGTAGTTCAGCTCCGTACGGGCCAGCCGCCACCACACCGGCCGGTACCACTGCGCGTCCAGCAGTTCGGGCAGGGGCAGCCCGCCGGTGCCCTCGCGCAGCGGGAAGGCGTGGTCGTGGTAGCGCAGGACGTCGCCGTCCGCCTTCAGCGCGCCGGCCTCCCGGCCGACCGGGTGGCCGAGCACAGGCAGCAGCACCTTGCCGTCCTGGGCCTCCCAGTCGATGTCGAACCAGCGCGCGTACGGCGACGAGGGCCCCTCCCGCAGCACCTCCCACAGGGCGTGGTTGTGCCGCGGGGCCATGGCCATGTGGTTCGGCACGATGTCCACCACCAGGCCGAGCCCGTGCTCCCGGGCGGTGCGCGAAAGCCCCCGCAGGCCCTCCTCACCGCCGAGTTCGTCGCGCACCCGCGTGGGGTCCACGACGTCGTAGCCGTGCGCGGAGCCCGGCACGGCCTGAAGGACGGGCGACAGATGCAGGTGCGAGACGCCGAGCGAGGCCAGATACGGCACGGCCCGCTCCGCGGCCGCGAACGGGAACTCGGGCTGGAGCTGGAGCCGGTAGGTGGACGTCGGCACGACGGGCTCGGGACGCTCGGATGTCTCGGGTGTCATGGAGAGCTACGTACCCGCCCGGCCGCCTTTGGTGTCACCCACCCGCCATGTGCCCGGCACCCCACCCGGCCGGGCCCCTGCTCTCGCCCGGCTGGACGAGCGCCACGGGGGCTCCCGGCCCGGGCACCGCGCCGGCGCCTCGCCCGGCAGCGCCACGGCGGCTCCGCGCCCGGCCGGGCGAGCGCCACGCCGGGCTCCCGGCCGTGGGTGCCACCCGGGCTCACAGCCCAGGGGCGCACAACGCCGCTTCTTCGTCCGGGAGGGCGGGCGCCGCACCGGCACTTCCCCCGCCCGGGGGCGCTGCGCCGGCTCCCCGCCCGGGACAGTGGGCGCCCCACCAGGCGTGTCGTCCCGACCCCCGCCCCGGGGAGCGCCACCCCGGGCTTCCGGTCCAGGGAGCGTCACACCGGTCGTCGCAGGACCGTCAGGCTGCGGTCCGGCAGGGTGAGCTGGTCTCCGGCGCGCACCGTGGGGCCGGTGCCCGGTGGGACCGGGTCCGTGCGGGCGGTGTCCACCACCACCTGCCACTGGCGCCCGTGATCGACCGGCACGGCGAAGTCGAGCGGCTTCGGCGCGGCGTTGAACATCAGCAGGAAGGAGTCGTCGGTGATTCGCTCCCCGCGCGTGCCGGGCTCCGAGATCGCGTTGCCGTTGAGGAACACCGTCAGCGCGGAGGCCCGCGCCGAGTCCCAGTCCTGCTGGGTCATCTCCCGGCCCTCGGGGGTGAACCAGGCGATGTCGGACAGCGCGTCGTGCGTGCCCTCCACCGGCCGTCCGTGGAAGAAGCGGCGCCGCCGGAAGACCGGGTGGTCCTTGCGCAGCGCCGCCATCGCCCGGACGAAGTCCAGGAGCTCGGCGTCCGGCTCGCCGGGCTCGGGCCAGCGCACCCAGGACAGCTCGTTGTCCTGGCAGTAGGCGTTGTTGTTGCCCCGCTGCGTGCGCGCGAACTCGTCACCGTGACTGATCATGGGCACGCCCTGGGACAGCATCAGCGTCGCGACGAAGTTCCGCGTCTGCCGCGCCCGGAGCCGGAGCACCTCGGGGTCGTCGCTCTCACCCTCGGCGCCGCAGTTCCAGGACCGGTTGTGGTTCTCGCCGTCCCGGTTGTCCTCGCCGTTGGCCTGGTTGTGCTTGTCGTTGTACGAGACCAGGTCGCGCAGGGTGAAGCCGTCGTGGCAGGTGACGAAGTTGATCGAGGCCAGCGGGCGGCGGCCGTCGTCCTGATAGAGGTCGGAGGAGCCGGTCAGCCGGGAGGCGAACTCGGCGAGCGCCCGGGGCTCGCCGCGCCACAGGTCCCGCACGGTGTCGCGGTACTTGCCGTTCCACTCGGTCCACAGCGGCGGGAAGTTCCCCACCTGGTAGCCGCCCTCGCCGACGTCCCAGGGCTCGGCGATCAGCTTCACCTGGGAGACCACCGGGTCCTGCTGCACCAGGTCGAAGAACGACGACAGCCGGTCCACCTCGTGGAACTGCCGTGCCAGGGTCGCCGCCAGGTCGAAGCGGAAGCCGTCGACGTGCATCTCGGTGACCCAGTAGCGCAGCGAGTCCATGATCATCTGGAGCACGTGCGGTGACCGCATGAGCAGGGAGTTCCCGGTGCCGGTGGTGTCCATGTAGTAGCGCGGGTCGTCGGTGAGCCGGTAGTAGCACGGGTTGTCGATGCCCTTGAAGGACAGCGTCGGACCCAGGTGGTTGCCCTCGGCGGTGTGGTTGTAGACCACGTCGAGGATGACCTCGATGCCGGCCTCGTGCAGCGCCCGGACCGCCGACTTGAACTCCAGGACCTGCTGGCCGCGGTCGCCCCAGGAGGCGTAGGCGTTGTGCGGGGCGAAGAAGCCGATCGTGTTGTAGCCCCAGTAGTTGTTGAGTTCCAGGTCGACCAGGCGGTGGTCGTTCACGAACTGGTGTACGGGCATCAGCTCGAGCGCGGTGACGCCGAGTTCGGTCAGATGGTCGATGAGTGCCGGGTGGGCGAGCCCCGCGTAGGTGCCGCGCAACTCCTCGGGCAGCCCCGGGTGCCGCATGGTGAGGCCCTTGACGTGGGCCTCGTAGATCACCGTCTCGTGGTAGCCGCGGCGCGGCAGCCGGTCGTCGCCCCAGTCGAAGTACGGGTTGACCACGACGGACGTCATGGTGTGCGGCGCAGAGTCCAGGTCGTTGCGCCGGCCGGGGTCGTCGAAGTGGTAGCCGTACACCTCCTCCCCCCAGCGGATCGAGCCGCTGATCGCACGCGCGTACGGGTCGAGAAGCAGCTTCGCCGAGTTGCAGAGCAGCCCGCGCTCCGGGACGTACGGTCCGTGCACCCGGAACCCGTACCGCTGTCCCGGCATCACACCGGGCACGTACGCGTGCCGGACGAACGCGTCGCTCTCCCGCAGTTCCACCGCCGTCTCCGAGCCGTCGTCGTGCAGCAGACACAGCTCTGCTCGGTCCGCGGCCTCCGTGAAGACCGCGAAGTTGGTGCCGGCGCCGTCGTACGTGGCGCCGAGTGGGTACGCCTCTCCAGGCCAGACCTGCATGGACAAGACTCTTTCAGGTGTGGGACGCCGCGGGTGGCGGCTTGGCACCGAGTCTCCACAAAAGTCGGGGAAGCACCTGTGACGCACGTCCGTGTGCCGAACCGGTGGGGTGAACGGTGCCCGCGGGACGAGAAGGCCCAGGTGTGCGGGGTGGGCCGAGCGGGCCGCGAGGGCCGCGGGGCCCGGGCGCGCCCGCGGGTCAACGGGAGGGCCCGGTGCTCACCCGGAGGGATGGCGGGCGCGGGGGCGTGCGGCACCGCCCGGGACGCGAACGGCGGCCGGTGCCGGTCACCGGCTATGAATCAGCTCACTCGGCGGGGGCCGGGCCGCCGGAACACGTAAGCACCGTGCGGAAGTTGGGAAAGGAGCTGTGCATCCGGCTGCGTCGTGCGCCGCTCCCGGAGTACCCTTCCTTGATCGTTGGGACGGGGAGTGCCCGGGGGAGCGGAAGGCGGTGCACGGGTGGGCTCGGGAGGCCTGGAGCTGCCCTCTGGTGACGAGGGTCACGAGGGGCACTCCGCAGACGTCCCCTCCGGCGCGGTGTCCCTGGCCCGGCCGATGGACGCGGGTGCCATCGGGCCGGAGCTGGACTGGGACGCGGGCGCCTGGCGCGAGGTGCGTACCCGCGCCCAGCGGGCCGGCCGCGCCTACATCTGGCTGAACCTCGTCGAACAGCGGCTGCGCGCCGTCGTGGCCGCCGTGCTGCGCCCCGTCTACGAGCCCGTCCACGGCGACGACTGGGTGGTGGCCGCCGCCGGACCGGCCGGCCAGGAGTGGGTGCAGCGGGCCGTCGCGGTACGCGAAGTCAGCCGCCGCAAGGGCTACTTGCTCGACCCGGCCGACGACAACGTGATCAGCTTCCTCACCCTGCCGCAGATGCGTGAGCTGGTGGTGCAGCACTGGCCGTGCTTCGCGCCCTACATAGACGAGCGCCGGGACGTCGAACTCGCCCTGGACGAGCTGGAGGTGGCCCGCAACGTCGTCTCCCGCAACCGGGCGCTGTCGGAGGCGGTGCTGAACCAGGCCGAGCGGGCCTCCGCGCGGCTGCTCGACATCCTCGGCACCGGCGGCGACGTGCCTTCCGCCCGTCGGCTGCCGGTCGACGCGGTCGAGGACCTGGTCGGCGACCGGTACGCGGACGTGGTCGCGGTGCACCCGGACCGGGTGCGGCTCATGCGCCAGTTCCCGGCCGAGGACATGTTCGGCGGCGCCCGCCGCCTGGACGCCATCGGCATCGGCCTGAACCTGCTCGTGCAGAACTTCTCCGGCCGGCGCCTGGTGCGGCTCGCCGAGTCCGGCTGCCGGGTGCGGCTGCTGTTCCTCAACCCGGCTTCCAGCGCGGTGAAGCGGCGCGAGCGCGAACTCGGGCTCAAGCGCGGGGAGCTGAGCCGCTCGGTGGAGATGAACATCCTGCACATGCGCCGGGTGCGCGGCAGGCTGCGCGACCCGGGCGCCTTCGAGATCCAGGTCTACGACGAGACCCCCCGGGTCACCGCCTACCTGGTGGACGGCGACGGCTCGGACGGTGTCGGGGTCGTGCAGTCCTATCTGCGGCGCAGCCGGGGCATGGAGGCCCCCGTCTTCGTCCTGCGGAACGGGAACAAGGTGGTCAAACCCGGCGACATCGACGAAAGCGGCCTCTTCTCCGCCTATCGCGAGGAGTTCGAGCTGATGTGGGCGGATTCGCGCCCGGTGTCCTGAAACGCCCTCAGTCCCCGGGTGCCAAGCGGAACGTGGTCCTCGGTTTGTCAGTGGCGCGTGCGATCGTGGAGGCCACTGGGGGAACGCACCACCGAGAAGGGGGGCCGCCATGGGCCGGCACCGGGAACTGCTGATCGGCTTCGACCTGGAGACGACCGGGACGGATCCGCGCGAGACGCGCATCGTCACGGGGGCCGTGCGATGAGCTGGAACAGGGGGCCGTTGATGGCCTTCGACCTGGAGACCACGGGCACCGACGTCGAGACCGACCGCATCGTCACCGCGGCGGTCGTACGACTGGATCCGGACGGGGCGGTCTCGAAGGAGCGCACCTGGCTGCTCGATCCCGGGGTGGCGATACCGGAGCAGGCGTCGGCGATCCACGGAATCTCGACGGAGCGGGCTCGCAGGCACGGGGCACCGGCTGCTCCCGCGATCGAGGAGATCGCACGGGCCGTCGCCGAGGGGATGCGATCGGGGACGCCCCTGGTCGTGATGAACGCACGCTACGACCTGTCACTGCTCGACCGTGAGTGCCGGCGATACGCGATCGAGTCGGTCACTGAGCGGCTGGGCAAGGGGCCTTGGCCCGTCATCGATCCGTTGGTCATCGACAAGCACGTGGACAAGTACCGGAAGGGGAAGCGGGCCCTGACCGCGCTGTGTGCGCACTACGGCGTGCCGCTCGACGACGCGCACGATGCGAGGGCGGACGCCGTGGCCGCCGCCCGGGTGGTACGGCGCATGGGGGAGAAGTACCCGGCCATGGGGGAGTTGGCGCCGACGGATCTCCATGACCTTCAGGTCCGTGCGGCAGCCGAGCAGGCGGCATCGCTGCAGCGATATCTCAGGCGCACCTCGAACCCCGATGCGACCGTCCAATCGGCCTGGCCCGTCATCCCGTACTGCTGACGGACCCACCGATCGCAGCTGAAAAGGACACGAAGTCGTGAATCTCAGAGCAAGGGTCGCGCGGCTGGTCGCCGTGGCCGGTCTCGCCGCGGCGGTATCGAGTTGCGGCTATGCCGAACCGTGTGCCGGTATCGGTGTCTCCTCCTACGCCTCGGTGAGTCTCCTTCAGTCGGAGTATCCCGAATTTGTCGATGGCACATACGAGTTGTGCGCCTTCGGCCACTGCTCCACAGAGCACTTCGTCGACCGGCAGATCATGATCGCCAATCTCGATCTGCCGGACGAGATCGGTCCGGCTCATGGAACGGTGCGGCTGCGGATGATCCCGAAGGGTGCGCGCACGCCGACGGTGGACGAGTCCGCTGAAGTCACTCTGGACTCGCAGTCCGACAACTGCGGTGGCTTCGGTTACAACAGGGGCCTCGCCCTGACCAAGGCAGGGGGGCTGAGCAGTCCCATTCCCACCACGGGGGAATGGGACTACAGGAAGCGGTTCTCACCGACTGCTCCTCCTGCCTCCCCCAAGGCGGGTGGATCACCGGCCGGGCTGAGCGGGTGACCGCCGGGCCGGGATCGCACGGTGCGATCCCGGCCCGACGTCTTCGGGGCGAGCGCGAGGAGTCGGCCCGGGCGCGGCGGTCGGGCGGGTCAGAACGGGTACCAGCGCACTGTCGTGTCGCCGTCGCGCAGGGATGCCACCCGGCGTTCGAACTCGGCCAGCGCCCTGGGGTTGGTGGGGGCGTGCTGGGCGACCCAGGCGCAGCTCGCCGTCTCGCGGGCGCCGCGCAGCACGGGGCAGCCCTCCCACTCCCGTACGTCCCAGCCGTAGGTCCGCGTGAAGGCGTCGTAGGCGTCGGCGGGCAGGCCGTAGCGGTCCCGGGACAGGGCCATGACCACCAGGTCGTGCTCGCGCAGGTCCGCCGAGAAGGTCTCCAGGTCGACCAGGACCGGCCCGTCCGGACCGATGTGCACATTGCGCGGCAGCGCGTCGCCGTGGATCGGGCCCGGCGGCAGGTGCGGGGTGAGCGCGGCGGCGGCCGCCGCGAAGCCGTCCCGGCGCTCCCGCAGATACGCCGCGTCGGCCGGGGAGATCGCGTCGCCCGCGAGCCGCAGCCAGCGTTCCACGCCGCCGAGCAGTTCGCGGGGCGGCAGCTCGAACTCGGGGGCGGGCAGGGCGTGGACCAGGCGCAGTAGCTCCGCCAGGTCCGCCGGCCCGGCGGGCCGTACCGGATCGGGCAGCCGGTGCCACACGGTCACCGGATGCCCCTCGACGAGGATCGCCTCCTCGGCGGCGGCCCGCACCGCGGGGACACCGGCCTCGGCCAGCCACATCGCGATCCGTAGCTCCCGCCGCGCCCGGTCCCACAGCTCCGCGTCCCGGCCCACCTTGACGACGAGGTCCCCGGCGGCGAACACCGCGTTCTCGCCCAGCGCGAGCAGCCGCGCGTCGCGCACCGGACCGGCCAACACCCCGGCCCCGCCCAGTACCTCCCGAGCCCGCGCCTCGTCCATCCTCAGCCTCCGTGTCCTCGTCCGGACCCCGGCAACCACACCGAGGCCCCGCGTTTTCGCCGGGTCAGTGTCGCATCCGCACAGGTCGGGGCAGGTGTCCGGCGCCCGCCCCGTAGCGAGCCGCCGCCGCCGAAACCGCGTTGCACGAGACGTATCGTCTCGTCTAGAGTCCTGGACATGCCCACTCGCGCCCACATCGCCATGTTCTCCGTCGCCCTCCACGGACACGTGAACCCCAGCCTCGAAGTGATCAGGGAACTCGTCGCACGCGGACACCGGGTGACGTACGCCATCCCGTCCGTCTTCGCGGAGAAGGTCGCCGAGACCGGCGCCGAGGTGAAGTCCTGGCACTCCACGCTGCCCTCGCCCGACGACGACCCCTCCGCCTGGGGATCCACGCTGCTCGACAACGTCGAACCGTTCCTGAACGACGCGATCCAGGCCCTGCCCCAGCTGATCGAGGCCTACCGCGGCGACGAGCCGGACCTCGTCCTGCACGACATCACCTCCTACCCGGCCCGCGTCCTCGCCCACCGCTGGGGCGTGCCGGCGATCTCCCTCTCCCCGAACCTCGTGGCCTGGGAGGGCTACGAGGAGGAGGTCGCCGAACCGCTGTGGGCCGAGCCCCGGAAGACGGAGCGCGGCCGGGCCTACTACGCCCGCTTCGAGGCGTGGCTCGCGGAGAACGGGATCACCCTGCACCCGGACCGGTTCGCCGGCCGCCCCGACCGCTCGCTCGTCCTGATCCCCCGCGCGCTGCAACCGCACGCCGACCGGGTCGACGAGAAGGTCCACAGCTTCGTCGGCGCCTGCCAGGGCGACCGCTCGGCGCAGGGCGGCTGGGAGCGGCCCGCCGGGGCCGAGAAGGTGGTGCTCGTCTCGCTCGGCTCCGCCTTCACCAAACAGGCCGCCTTCTACCGGGAGTGCGTCGAGGCCTTCGGTGCACTGCCGGGCTGGCACACGGTGCTCCAGGTCGGCAGGCACGTGCGCCCGGACGAACTCGGCGAGGTCCCCGCGAACGTCGAAGTACGTTCCTGGGTGCCGCAGTTGGCGATCCTGCGCCAGGCCGCCCTGTTCGTCACGCACGCCGGGGCCGGGGGCAGCCAGGAGGGCCTGGCCACCTCGACGCCGATGATCGCCGTACCGCAGGCCGTCGACCAGTTCGGCAACGCGGACATGCTCCAGGGCCTCGGCGTGGCCCGCCACCTCCCCATGGAGGAGGCGACCGCCGGGAGCCTGCGTGCCGCCGCGCTCGCCCTCGTCGACGACCCCGAGGTGGCCCGGCGGCTGAAGGACGTCCGGGCCGCCATGGCCCAGGAAGGCGGCACCCGGCGGGCCGCCGACCTCATCGAGGCCGAACTGCCCGCCGGGTGAAGGTGACACGCGCTGCCCGCCGAGGGCTCACACGCCCAGTGGCTCGCCCTTGCTCGGAGCGGGCGGGGCCGGCGGGGCCGCCGCCGGCTCCAGGGGCTCGTCGTGGGAGAGGTCCGGGAGGCGGTGCAGCCAGCGGGGCAGGTACCAGTTGCGTTCGCCCAGCAGGGACATCACCGAGGGCAGCAGCACCCCGCGGATGACCGTGGCGTCGATGAGCACCGCGGCCGCCAGGCCCACACCCATCTGCTTCATCGACTGCATGGACAGCGTCCCGAAGATCGCGAACACGGCGACCATGATGACCGCGGCGCTGGTGACGACACCCGCCGTGGTGACCACACCGTGCTGGATGGCGTCCTTCGTGTCGCGGCCGCGCAGCCGCGCCTCGCGGATCCGGGAGACCACGAAGACGTGGTAGTCCATCGAGAGGCCGAACAGGATCACGAACAGGAACAGCGGCAGCCAGGTGACGATCGCGCCGACACCGTGGGCGCCCACCAGGGACGCCCCCCAGCCGTGCTGGAAGACCGCGACGAGGATGCCGTAGGCGGCGCCCACGGACAGCAGGTTCAGCACGATCGAGGTGATCGCGACGGTCAGCGAGCGGAACGACAGCAGCATCAGCAGGAAGGCGAACACCACGACGAAGACGAACACCGGCACGACGGAGCCGATGAGCTGCGCGTTGAAGTCGTGCGAGCCGGCGACCTGGCCGGTGATCGGCGCCTGGACGCCGTCGACCTTGCCCAGCGTGGCGGGCCGCACCTCGTCACGCAGCTTCTCCAGGTTCTTGCCCGCCTTGTCGAGGTCCGAGCCGCCGACCAGCGGGACGGAGACGAGGGCGACGTTGTGGTCCGCGTGCAGCCGGATGTCGACCGGGCCGCGCGAGGCGCCCGAGGCAACCGCCTGCTCCTTGAACTCGGCCAGCGCCTGCCGCACCTCGGGAGCGTTGATGTCGTCCGCCTTCACGACCACCTGGGCCGGCTGAGTACCGCCGGGGAAGGCCTCGTTGAGCCGCTGGTAGGTCTGCACGATGGGCAGCGAGTCGCCGAACTCCTGGTCCAGCGTGAGCTGCGACGTCTTCATGCCCAGCGCCGGGGCCGCGACGGCGAGCAGCGCGCCCACGGCCACCGCGGCCGACACCGCCGGCCGGGCCAGCACACGCCGCAGCACGGCCGTCCAGAACCTGCTCTCCCCGTTGCCCTGCCGGCCCCGCCGCAGGAACGGCAGGCGCCCCTTCTCGACCCGCTCGCCCAGCAGCGACAGCAGCGCCGGTAGCACGGTCACCGAGCCGACCATGGCGACGGCCACCACCATCAGCGAGGCCAGGCCCATCGCCTCGAACTCGGCGACCCCGGTGAACAGCATGCCCGCCATCGCCACGCACACCGTGACGCCGGAGACGATGATCGCGCGCCCGCTGGTCGCGGCGGCGATGCGCAGCGCGGTCCCGGCGTCCCGCCCGGCCTCCCGCTCCTCGCGCTCGCGGCGCAGGTAGAACAGGCAGTAGTCGACGCCGACCGCCATGCCGACCAGCAGCATCACGGAGTTGGCCGTGTCGCTCATCGGCTGGAGGTGGCTGACGATGCCCATCAGGCCCATCGTCGCCATGATCGCGGTGATCGCCAGCGCCACGGGCAGCAGCGCGGCCACCAGCGCGCCGAAGGCGATCAGCAGGATCCCGAGGGCCACCGGCACGGCGGAGAACTCGGCCTGCTGGAAGTCGTTCCCGAAGGCGTCGGAGTACTGCTTCTGCATGCTGGCGCCGCCGATCTCCTCGATCCGCAGCGTGGAGTGGTCCTTCTGGACGTTCGCGACGGCGTTGAGCACGGGCTCCACCCGCTCGCCCGCGGTGTCCGCCTCGCCGCGCAGCGAGAACTGCACCAGCGCGCTGCGGCCGTCCTCGGAGATGGTCTTCGTGTCGTACGGCGAGGTCACGTCCGTGGCCAGGCCGGTCCCCTCGACGGCCGTGATCACCTCGCCGACGGCCGTCCGGAAGCCGGCGTCCGTGGCCCTGCCGGAGCCGTCCTTCGCCTGGATCAGGACGGTCTCGCTCGCCGGTTCCTTGATCCCCGCGTCCTCGATGATCTTCGCCGCGGTGTGTGTCTCGCCCTTGAGCTGGTCGCTCTCCTTGACGTCCAGCCGGCCGGCCGCCGACCCCAGTCCCATCGCCAGCACGACGAACAGCACCCAGATCCCGACAGCGGCCCATCGATGCCGGGCGCTCCAGCCGCCGGCCCGCGCAGCGAGGCCCCGCACCCGTGTCTCTGCGTTCACCATGACGGGCTTGCCCCTTCTTGAGAGGCCCTGCGGACCTCGTGCGCGGCGACGGCCCCCTGCCGTCGCCCTCCGCATCGAAGGTAGGTGCGGGGCGGTGCCCCGCTCGTCGTGCTGACCGGTGAAGTGCCGCCGCCCGGGCTCCTCCTGCCGGACCCCGTTTCCTCCGCACTGGGGAGGACGCCGACCCCTTACACGTATCCGGGCTTCTCGGGGGCGCGGATCAGGGGTGCGCGTCACGCCCGCAGCTCTATCGTGGGCGGATGACGATGTACGCCGCGCTGCTGCGCGGAATCAACGTGGGCGGCAAGAAGGTTCCGATGGCCGAGCTGCGCACCCTGGTGGCTGAGCTCGGCCACACCCGTGTGCAGACCCATCTGCAGAGCGGCCAGGCTGTTTTCGCCGCCGGTCACGGCGACGAGGAGTCGCTGGCCGCGGAGTTCACGGCGGCGCTGGAGAAGCGGTTCGGCTTCCCGGTGGACGTGATCGTGCGCGACCACGCCTATCTGCGGGCTGTCGCCGAGTCCTGCCCGTTCCCGGCCGCCGAGCTGGAGGGACGGCAGTTGCACGTGACCTACTTCTCCGCGCCCGTCGGGGCGGAGCGGTACGCGGAGATCGACCAGGAGGCCTACCTGCCCGAGGAGTTCCGCCTCGGCGACCGGGCCCTCTACCTGTACGCGCCGGACGGGCTCGGCCGTTCCAAGCTCGCCGAGCACCTGGCCAGGAAGCGGCTGAACAAGGACCTGATCGCGACCAGCCGGAACTGGAACACGGTGCTCAGACTCGTCGAGCTGACCGCCCCGGACGCCTGACGCGCGCGGACATGACCCGCGCGGGCGCGCCCCCCCACGGGCCCGCTCACCCGAGGGCGGACAGCCGGGACAGCTCGGCGGCGCCGAGGGACAGGCGCGCCGCGTCCAGGTTCTCCTCGAGATGGGCGAGCGTGCCCGTGCCCGGGGTCGGACAGAGCACGGGGGAGCGGTGCAGCAGCCACGCCAGCGCCACCTGTCCGGGCGTGGCGCCGTGCGCGGCGGCGATCCGGGCGCACTCCGGGTTCCCGGTCAACGCGCCGTTGCCCAGCGGGAACCACGGCAGGAACGCGATACCGCGCTCCTCGCACAGCTCCAGCAGCGGCTCCGACGCGCGGTCGGCGAGGTTGTAGCGGTTCTGGACGGAGGCGACGGAGGTCAACTCCATCGCCGAGGCGAGCTGTTCGGCGGAGACGGTGTCCAGGCCGACGTGGCGGATCTTGCCCTCCTCGCGCAACTCGTCGAGCGCGCCGAGCTGTTCGGCCATCGGCACGGCGGGGTCGAGCCTGTGCAGCTGGTACAGGTCGATCCGCTCCAGCCGCAGTCTCCGCAGGCTCGCCTCGCACATCGCCCGCAGCTGCTCCGGCCGCCCGTCGACGCGCCAGGCGTTGTCGCCGGTGCGGACCACCCCGCCCTTGGTGGCGATCACCAGGTCCTCGGGGTAGGGATACAGGGCCTCGGCCACCAGTTCCTCGGCGACGGACGGACCGTAGTTGTCCGCGGTGTCGATCAGGTTCACCCCGCGCTCCACCGCCCGCCGCAGCACGGTCACCGCGTCCCGGGCGTCGCCGCGCGGACCCCAGTAGCCGGGGCCGGTGAGCTGCGCGGTGCCGTAGCCGAGGCGCCGTACGGGCAGGTCGCCGCCGAGCGTGAACATCTGCGGGGTCACACGGTCTCCTGGGTCGTCCGGTGGGGCATGCGGAGGGCTGTGGGAGGCTCGTCCCATGCGTTACATCATCATCGGGGCAGGGGCGGTCGGCGGCGCCGTCGGGGGGCGGCTGGCGCAGAGCGGGCGCGAGGTCGTACTGGTCGCGCGGGGAGCGCATCTCGCTGCGCTGCGCGAGGACGGGCTGCGGCTGGCGGTGCCGGAGGGCGAACTCACGTACCGGCTGCCCGCCGTGGACGGGCCCGAGGCGCTCGGCGAACTGCGCGCCGACGACGTGCTGGTGCTGGCCGTCAAGACCCAGGACACCGAGGCGGCGCTGGCGGCCTGGGGTCCGGCGCCGGTCGCGGGCGGCGGCACGGCCGAGCGGAGACTGCCGCTGCTGTGCGCGCAGAACGGGGTGGAGGGCCAACGGCTCGCCCTGCGCCGCTTCCGGCACGTGTACGGCGTCTGCGTCTGGCTGCCCGCGGCCCACGTCGAACCCGGCGCCGTCTCGGCCGCGGGCACCCCGCTCACCGGCATACTGCACCTGGGCCGCTACCCGGGCGGCACCGACGACACCCTGCGGCGGATCTCCGCCGACCTGGAGTCGGCGCACTTCGAGGCGCCGGTCGTGCCGGACGTGAGCCGCTGGCAGTACGCCAAGCTGCTCGGCAACCTCGCCAACGCGATCGAGGCCGTCAGCGGCCCGCTGGACAGCGAGGCGACGCACGCGCTGTACGGGAGGGTGCGCGCCGAGGGCGAGGCGGTGCTTGCCGCCGCCGGGATTCCCTGGGCGGGTGCCGAGGAGCAGAAGGAGGTCCGCGGCGACAAGATCACCCTGGTGCCGCTGCCCGGCGCCCCGCGCGGCGGGGGCTCCTCCTGGCAGTCCCTCGCCCGGGGCACCGGTTCCATCGAGGCCGACCACCTCAACGGGGAGATCGTGCTCCTGGGCCGGCTGCACGGCATACCGACACCGCTCAACGAACTGCTCCAGCACCTGGCCAACACGTTCGCGCGAGAGCGCCGGGCGGCGGGCTCGATGCCGGTGGCGGAGCTGGTGCGGCTGGCGGACGCGGCGGACACGGAGGGCTGAGCGGGCCGGGCGGGCCAAGTGGCGCATGAAAAGACCTCACGACTGGACCGGGATCCGGTGCCAATCAGCCGCTGGCGTCGACGGCATGACCCCTGACTCGCCCGACTCGCCGACCCGCGTCGACCTCTACTTCGACCCCGCCTGACCGGGACCTCGCCGCGGCCGCGCACGATTCGTCGTACGACGAGGCGGTACGGCGCAGTCACGAGGCCGGTGCTGAGACGGAGACCGGCGCGTACGTGGGGACGCCCACCCTCCACGTCGACGGAACGGTCTGGTTCGGGCCGGTGCTGCGGGCCGTCCCGCGTGGCGCCGAGGCGGCGGAGCTGTTCGACGCCTTCCACGTCCTGGCAACCCGGCCGGACTTCTTCGAACTCAAGCGCACCCGCACCGGGTCACTCCGCTTCGGCTGAGCCCCGGCCGAGGGTCCCTCGCGTACGGCATGGGCGGGATGATCCGCATTCGGGGACCCGCCCGCGGCAGGGCAGTGACACTTGCGGACCGCCGCACGCTGAACTGGATGTCACCACCGCTCACCGGTCAACGGCGGGTGGTGGAGGGGCCGTTCGCGGACCGGCACCACGGGGGAGTGCCGGGCCGCGGGCGGAACCCGTCCTCCGTCCGTCAGGCTCCCAGGGCCGCCGACAGCGGCAGCCGGGCGGCGTCGTAGCGCTCCAGCAGGACCCGGGCCACCTCCGGGGCGGGCCCGAGCACCCCGGCCAGTACGTCGGCGCCGGCCTCGGTCGCGCCGCGGGCGATGCGGTCGGGCAGGAAGCCGGGTGCCAGGACGTACGGGGCGACCGCGACCCTGGCGCAGCCCAGTTCGCGCAGTTCCCGCACCGCGTCCTCGGTGCGCGGCGGGGAGGCGGAGGCGAACGCAGGCCGCACGGCGCACCAGCCGGTGTGCCGCCACTCCCGCGCGATTTCTGCGATCACTGCGATCGCCTCCGGGTCCGAGGACCCCGCCGAGGCCAGTACGACCCCGGTCGAGGACTTGTCGGCGGGGTCGAGCCCCGCCTCGTACAGACGCCTCTCCAGGGCGTCCGTCAGCAGCGGTGAGGGGCCGAGGACCTCCGCCTGCCGGATCCGCAGCCGCGACGGCGCCCGGCGCAGCACCGAGGGGATGTCCGCCTTGGCGTGGAAGGCGCGGGTCAGCAGCAGCGGCAGGGCCACGACGTCCCGCACCCCGTCGGCCGCCAGGGCGTCCAGCACGCCCGGCACGGACGGCACGTTGAACTCCAGGAACCCGGTCTCCACCCGCAGCCCGGGGCGCAGCGCCCGGACCCGGCGGACCAGGGCGTGGACGGTCGCGGCATGGCGCGGATCGCGGCTGCCGTGGGCGACGACGAGGAGAACGGGCTGGTGGATCATGGGCGTTCAGCTCTTCACGAGAAGACCGCGGCCGCGCAGCACCCGCCGCTCCAGCGGACTGAAGATCAGCAGGTCGATGGCGATGCCGACGAACAGGATCAGGATGATGGCCTCGAAGACCATGGCCATGGAGCTCGCGTTGCGGCCGTTCTCCAGCAGCGCGCCCAGGCCGATGCCCAGGTCCGGCGAGGAGGCGATGATCTCCGCCGCCATCAGTGACCGCCAGGAGAACGCCCAGCCCTGCTTCAGACCGGCCAGATAGCCCGGCAGGGCGGCCGGCAGGACGATGTGCCAGGCGCCCCGGGCACCCGTCGCGCCCATCGTGCGGCCCGCCCGCAGGAACAGCGGCGGCACCTGGTCGATGCCGGACACCAGTCCGTTGGCGATGGACGGGACCGCGCCGAGCAGGATCACCGCGTACATCATCGAGTTGTCCAGGCCCAGCCAGATCACCGCCGGCGGCACCCACGCCACCGACGGCAGCGACTGGAGGCCGGACAGGATCGGGCCGAGGGCCGCGCGCACGAACTTCACCCGGGCCACCAGCAGGCCCAGCGGGGTGCCGATGGCCAGCGCGAACAGGAAGCCCAGCAGGCCGCGCGAGACGGACGTCCAGATGAAGCCGAGCAGCTTGCCCTGCAACCAGGCGTCCTTGAACTCGCCGCCCACGTCGGCGGGCGAGGGCAGCCGGCTCGGGTCGTCGACCACCTTCAGGGAGATCAGCGCCTGCCAGACCACCAGGACCACCGCGACCGCCACGACCGGCGGCAGGACCTTGTTGACCAGGGTCTGGCGCAGCGGCGCACGGTCGGCCGCCGTGGTCTCCAGGGCGTCGAGACCGGCCTCGACATCGGCCAGTTCGGCGCCTTGGGCCGTCTTCGTCTCAGTGCTGGCCATGTCGGCGGATCTCCCCACGCAGGACTTCGGTGATCTCCAGGGACAGTTCCGCCACGGGCGCGTCCTCGATGCGGCGCGGCTGCGGGATGTCCACCGTCCACTCGCGGGCCACCCGGCCCGGACGGGAGGACAGCAGGACGACGCGCTGTGCGAGCCGCACCGCCTCGCGCACGTTGTGCGTGACGAACAGCACCGACACCCCGGTCTGCTGCCAGATCCGGGTCAGCTCGTCGTGCAGGACGTCCCGGGTGATGGCGTCGAGCGCCGCGAACGGCTCGTCCATCAGCAGCAGGTTGCTCTCCTGGGCCAGCGCGCGGGCCATCGCCACCCGCTGGCGCATCCCGCCGGACAGTTCGTGGACGCGCTTGCCGTACGCGCCCTTCAGCCGGACGAGTTCGAGCAGCTCCTCGGCCCGGCCGCGCCGCTCCGGCTTCGCCACTCCGCGCAGCCTGAGGGCGAGTTCGATGTTCCTGCCGGCGGTAAGCCAGGGGAACAGGGCGTGCTCCTGGAACATCAGGGCGGGGCGGCCGTCCGTCGTGATGGACCCGGCGGTGGGCCGGTCAAGGCCCGCCACCAGGTTCAGCAGCGTGGACTTGCCGCAGCCCGAGGCCCCCAGGAGGGTGACGAACTCGCCCGGGGCGACATCGAGGCTGATGCCGTCCAGTACGAGTTGCTGCCCGCCCGGTGCCGCGAAGGACTTCGAGACGTTCTCGAGGTGGGCCGCGTGCTCTACGGTCTCGGCGGCCCTGGCAAGGGTCGTGGCCATGGTCGTCACCTCCTGGGAACTCTTCGGCTACGGATCTACTGGGCGCCGAGACCGGCGTCGTCGACGGTCGGCCGGCCCGCGGCCTTCAGCACCTTGTTCAGCGGGGCGAGGTCGTAGATGCCGGCCAGCTTCGGGCTCTGCAGCAGGCCCGCCTTGACCGCGTGCTGCGCCTCGGTGTCGAGAGTGGAGGCCAGCGGGTCGTCGGTGATCTGGATGGACTTCCACGCCGGGTCGAGGACGTTCTCGGGCAGCTCCTTGCCGGAGTCGGTCCCCAGCTGCTTGTTCGCCGCGGCCTTCGCCTCGTCCGGGTGGGCGTTGATCCACGTGTTGGTCTCCACGGAGGCCCTCAGCACCGCCTCGACGGCCTTCGGGTGCTCCTTGAGGAACTTCTGCGACACGATGATGTTCGTGATCACGAACTTCTTGTCGGGCCACAGGGAAGACTCGTCAAGGAGTACCTTGGCGCCTTCGGCGACCAGCTTCGACGCGGTCGGTTCCGGCACCCAGGCGCCGTCGATGGAGCCGGACTTGTAGGCGTCCGGGGTGATCTTGTTGTCGGTGCGGACCACGGAGACGTCGCCCTTGCCGCTCTGCGCGTCGACCTTCCAGCCCTGTTCGGCGATCCAGTTGAGGAACGCCACGTCCTGCGTGTTGCCGAGCTGCGGGGTCGCGATCTTCTTGCCCTTGACGTCCTGCAAGGACTTGATCTTCGCCGGGTCGACCACGAGCTTGACCCCGCCGGAGGCCGAACCGCCGATGATGCGCAGGCTCTTGCCGTCCGACTTGGTGTAGCCGTTGATCGCCGGGGACGGGCCGATCCAGCCGATGTCGATGGAGCCGGAGTTGAGGGCCTCGATCTCGGACGGCCCGGCGTTGAAGACCGACGGCTTGACGACCGTTGCGCCCAACTCCTTCTGGAAGAAGCCCTTCTGCACTCCGACCAGCGCGGTCGCGTGGGTCAGGTTGCCGAAGTAGCCGATCCTGACCGAGTCGAGCCCGTCGGTCTTCTCGGCACCGGCGGCCACCTTCTGCCGGGCGCCGTCGTCGTCGGCCTGGGAGCCGTAGCCGCAGGCGGCGAGCGTGAGCAGGGGCAGGGCGGCGAGCACGACGAGGCCGCGGCGGAGTACGGGCCCGGGGGAGCCCCCGGCGGGGCGGAAGCGGAACGGGGGAAGGCTGGCAGGCACGGGAGGCTTTCCTCTCGCAGGCCCGGCGCTCACGGCCGGTCAGGCCGTGGCCGGGAAGTCGGCAGGTCCAAGTAAGCGGGGGTGGGGGGTGAGGGCGCGCGGGCAGTGCGCGTACGTCAGCGCGCACATCGCGCCACCCCGCCCTGTCCGCTGCCGAGGGCGCCGCTGCCGACCCGGCCGCCCTCCTTGGCGAACGTCGAGTAGAAGTCCCGGGAGTCCATGGTCAGAAGTCCCAGCCGTCCTCGTCCGCCGCGTCCTTGACCGGTGCCGGCGCGGCGAACGACTCGCCGACCATCCCCGCGGTGAGCGTGGTGCCGTCGGCCGGGTCGATCAGGATGAACGAGCCGGTGCGGCGGGAGTCGGCGTAGGAGTCGACCGGCAGCGGCTCGGCGGTGCGGATCTTGACCCGCCCGATGTCGTTGGCGACGAGCCGGCCGGGGTGCGGGTGCAGGGACAGGTCGTCCAGGGTGAGCCGGGACGGGATGTCCTTGACGATCGCCTTGACCGTGCGGGTGCCGTGCTTGAGCAGCACCCGGTGGCCGACGGTCAGCGGCTGGTCGGCGACGTGGCAGACGGTCGCCTCCACGTCCTGGGTGGTGGCGGGCGCGTCCTTGGCGGGCACGATCAGGTCGCCGCGCGAGACGTCGACGTCGTCCCGGAGCAGGACCGTCACCGACTGCGCCGTCCAGGCCACGTCGACCGGCTCACCGAGCAGGTCGATGCCGGAGATCCGGCTGGTGCGGCCGGACGGCAGCACCTTCACCTCGTCGCCGACCCGGAAGCTGCCCGCGGCGATCTGGCCCGCGTAGCCCCGGTAGTCGGGGTGCTCGGCGCTCTGCGGCCGGATCACGTACTGCACGGGCAGCCGCGCGTGGCAGTGCGCCAGGTCGTGGCTGACCGGGACCGTCTCCAGGTGCTCCAGGACGGTCGGGCCGCCGTACCAGTCCATGGTCGCGGACGGCTCCACCACGTTGTCGCCGACCAGCGCCGAGATCGGGATGGCGGTGACCTCCGGGACGCCCAGTTCGGTCGCGTACGCCGTGAACTCCTCGGCGATCGCGGCGAACACGGACTCGCGGTGGTCGACCAGGTCCATCTTGTTCACGGCCAGGACCACGTGCGGCACGCGCAGCAGCGCGGCGATCGCCGCGTGCCGGCGGGTCTGCTCCACCACGCCGTTGCGGGCGTCCACCAGGATCACCGTCAGCTCGGCGGTGGACGCGCCGGTGACCATGTTCCGCGTGTACTGCACATGGCCCGGGGTGTCCGCGAGGATGAACCGGCGGCGCGGGGTGGCGAAGTAGCGGTAGGCCACGTCGATGGTGATGCCCTGCTCGCGCTCGGCGCGCAGCCCGTCCGTCAGCAGGGCGAGGTCCGGGGTCTGCTGGCCGCGGCTCGCGGAGGCGCGCTCCACGGCCTCCAGCTGGTCGGTGAGGACCGACTTGGAGTCGTGCAGCAGCCGGCCCACGAGGGTGGACTTGCCGTCGTCGACGGAGCCGGCGGTGGCGAACCGCAGCAGGGTGGTGGACGCCAGGTCCGTGGTCGTGGTCATCTCTAGAAGTACCCCTCGCGCTTGCGGTCTTCCATCGCGGCCTCGGACAGCTTGTCGTCGGCCCGGGTGGCGCCGCGCTCGGTCAGGCGCGAGGCGGCGATCTCGGTGATCACCTTCTCGATGGTGTCGGCGTCGGAGTCGACGGCGCCGGTGCACGACATGTCGCCGACGGTGCGGTAGCGCACGAGCCGCTTCTCCACGCTCTCGCCGTCCTTGGGGCCGCCCCAGTCGCCGGCGGTCAGCCACATGCCGTCGCGCGAGAAGACCTCGCGCGTGTGGGCGTAGTAGATCCCGGGCAGCTCGATGCCCTCGCGGGCGATGTACTGCCACACGTCCAGCTCGGTCCAGTTGGACAGCGGGAACACCCGGACGTGCTCGCCGGGCGCGTGCCGGCCGTTGTAGAGGTTCCACAGCTCGGGCCGCTGGCGGCGCGGGTCCCACTGGGAGAACTCGTCGCGCAGCGAGAACACCCGCTCCTTGGCGCGGGCCTTCTCCTCGTCGCGGCGGCCGCCGCCGAAGACCGCGTCGAACCGCTCGGACTGGATCCTCTCGGTCAGCGGGAGGGTCTGGAGCGGATTGCGGGTGCCGTCCGGACGCTCCTTGAGGACGCCCCGGTCGATGTAGTCCTGCACGGAGGCGACGTGCAGCCGAAGCCCGTGCCCGGCCACCGTGCGGTCGCGGTAGTCCAGGACCTCGGGGAAGTTGTGCCCGGTGTCCACGTGCAGCAGCGAGAAGGGCACCGCGGCGGGCCGGAACGCCTTCAGCGCCAGGTGCAGCATGACGATGGAGTCCTTGCCCCCGGAGAACAGGATCACCGGGTTCTCGAACTCGCCTGCCACCTCGCGGAAGATGTGCACCGCCTCGGACTCCAGCGCGTCCAGGTGGGAGAGGGTGTACGGGCTGCCCGTGCCCTCGTCGCCCGCCTTGGTCTTGGCGACGGTCGTCATGCCAGTCCCCTTTCGCTGAGCAGCGTGTGCACGGAACCGGCCGACTCCCGGACCGTCTGGTGCTGCGACTCGATGCGCAGGTCCGGCGAGAGGGGCTCCTCGTACGGGTCGTCGACGCCCGTCAGACCCGTCAGTTCACCCGCGGCCTGCTTGGCGTACAGACCCTTCACATCGCGTACCGAGCACACCTCGACCGGGGTGGCGACGTGCACCTCCAGGTACGCCGTGCCGTTCTTCGCGTGCCACTCGCGCACCGCGTCGCGGCTGTCGGTGTACGGCGCGATCACCGGCACCAGCGCCTTGACCCCGTTGCGGGCGAGCAGTTCGGCGACGAAGCCGATGCGCCGCACGTTGGTGTGCCGGTCGGCGCGGCCGAAGCCGAGGCCCGCGGAGAGGAACTCGCGGATCTCGTCGCCGTCGAGCACCTCGACGCGGTGGCCCTCCGCACGCAGCCGTCCGGCCAGTTCGTGCGCGATGGTGGTCTTGCCGGCGCTCGGCAGACCCGTGAGCCAGACGGTGGCTCCGGTCGTCACTGGAAACCTCCGGGGACGCCCCCGGCTTCAGCCGGGGGATGAGTCGGACTCCTGCGGAGCAGGGCAGGGAACGGGGTTTCGCCCAAAAGGTGAAAGACCGCCCAGATGGTCGGGTAGGCTGAGCGCCGTGCGTTGCGAGAGCCAAGCACGCGCAACTCCTTTGTCTTGAATGGGCAACCGGGCAGGTTCCGTCCCGGCTGGTGCTGAGAGCGTCAGACTCGTCCGCTCGCTGAGCGAATTAGCTGCTTGAGCCAGGAATCCCCCTGCTTCAGCTGGGGGAGGGTTCAAGTGTGTCTCCCTGTGGGTGGAAGCGGTCGTGGACAGCACGGTCATGGGTCAGCCGTGCAGTCCGCACTCGGTCTTGGCGCTGCCCGCCCAGCGGCCGGCGCGGGCGTCCTCGCCCTCCAGCAGGCGCCGGGTGCAGGGCGCGCAGCCCACCGAGCCGTAGCCGTCCATCAGCAACGGGTTGGTGAGCACGCCGTGTTCGGCGACGTAGGCGTCCACGTCGTCCTGGGTCCAGCGGGCGATCGGGGAGACCTTGACCTTCCGCCGCTTCTCGTCCCAGCCGACGACCGGCGTGTTCGCCCGGGTCGGGGACTCGTCGCGGCGCAGCCCGGTCGCCCAGGCCGTGTAGCCCTTCAAGCCCTCCTCCAGCGGCCGCACCTTGCGCAGCCGGCAGCACAGGTCCGGATCGCGGTCGTGCAGCCTCGGGCCGTACTCCGCGTCCTGCTCGGCGACGGTCCGCTCCGGGGTGAGGGTGATGACGTGGACGTCCATCACGGCCTCGACCGCGTCGCGGGTGCCGATGGTCTCCGGGAAGTGGTAGCCGGTGTCGAGGAACACCACGTCCACGCCCGGCATCGCACGGGAGGCGAGGTGGGCGACCACCGCGTCCTCCATGGAGGAGGTGACGCAGAACCTGCGGCCGAAGGCGCCGGCCGCCCACTGGAGGATCTCCAGCGCGGAGGCGTCCTCCAGGTCACGGCCCGCCTGTTCGGCCAGTTCCTTCAACTCGGCTTCTCCGGTTGCTTCCTGAGTGGCTGTCATATCCCCTCGTCCCCTTCGTGGCCGGCGCGCTGGCCGCCCCGGGCGAGCAGGCCGAGGAACTTCAGCCGGAAGGCCCGGTTGCATCCCGCGCACTCCCAGGCCCCGTGGCCCTCCTCGCTGGGACGCAGGTCCTCCTCGCCGCAGTACGGGCAGTAGAAGGGGGCGGCACGCTCGCTCATGACAGCTCCTTCTCGGACGCCCGCGCGGCCCAGGCGGCGAACCGCTCGCCGTCCTGGCGCTGCTCCTGGTAGCGGCTCAGGACCCGCTCGATGTAGTCGGGCAGCTCCGTGGCCGTCACCTTCAGACCGCGCACCTTGCGGCCGAAGCCGGGCTCCAGGCCCAGCGCGCCGCCCAGGTGCACCTGGTAGCCCTCGACCTGCTCGCCGCGGTCGTCGACGACCAACTGGCCCTTGAGGCCGATGTCCGCCACCTGGATACGGGCGCAGGCATTGGGGCAGCCGTTGAGGTTGATGGTGATCGGCTCGTCGAAGTCCGGCAGGCGGCGCTCGAGTTCGTCGATCAGCGAGGCGCCGCGCGCCTTGGTCTCGACGATGGCGAGCTTGCAGAACTCGATGCCGGTGCAGGCCATGGTGCCGCGCCGGAACGTGGACGGCCGGGCGGTGAGGTCCAGGGCCTCGAGACCGGCGACCAGCGAGTCGACCTGGTCCCCCTCGACGTCGAGGATGATCATCTTCTGCTCGACGGTGGTACGGACCCGCCCCGAGCCGTGCGCCTCGGCCAGATCGGCGATCTTCGTCAGGGTGGCGCCGTCGACGCGGCCGACCCGCGGGGCGAAACCGACGTAGTGCCGGCCGTCGTTCTGCCGGTGCACCCCGACGTGGTCGCGCCACCGCTGGACCGGCTCCTCGGGGGCGGGCCCGTCGACGAGCGGCCGCTTCAGGTACTCGTCCTCCAGTACCTGGCGGAACTTCTCCGCGCCCCAGTCGGCGACCAGGAACTTCAGCCGGGCCCGGTTGCGCAGCCGCCGGTAGCCGTAGTCGCGGAAGATCGACAGAACGCCCTCGTAGACGTCCGGGACCTCCTCCAGCGGCACCCAGGCGCCCAGCCGCACGCCCAGCTTGGGGTTGGTGGACAGACCGCCGCCGACCCACAGGTCGAAGCCGGGCCCGTGCTCGGGGTGGCGCACGCCCACGAACGCGACGTCGTTGATCTCGTGCACCACGTCGAGCAGCGGGGAGCCGGAGATGGCCGTCTTGAACTTCCGGGGCAGGTTCGAGTACGCCTTGTTGCCCAGGACGCGGCGCTGTATCTCCTCCAGCGCCGGGGTGGCGTCGATGATCTCGTCCTCGGCGATGCCGGCAACGGGGGAGCCGATCATCACGCGCGGGGTGTCGCCGCAGGCGGTGACCGTGGACAGGCCGACGGCCTCCAGGCGGTTCCAGATCTCCGGCACGTCCTCGATCCGGATCCAGTGGTACTGGATGTTCTGCCGGTCGGTGATGTCGGCGGTGCCGCGCGCGAACTCCTGCGAGACCTCGCCGATGACCCGCAGCTGCCGGGTGGTCAGCCGGCCGCCGTCGATGCGTACGCGCATCATGAAGTAGCGGTCGTCCAGCTCCTCCGGCTCCAGGATCGCGGTCTTGCCGCCGTCGATGCCGGGCTTGCGCTGGGTGTACAGGCCCCACCAGCGCATCCGGCCGCGCAGGTCGTTGGGGTCGATCGAGTCGAAACCGCGCTTGGAGTAGATGGTCTCAATACGTGTCCGCACATTGAGACCGTCGTCGTCCTTCTTGAACTGCTCGTTGCCGTTGAGCGGGGTCAGATGCCCCACGGCCCACTGTCCCTCGCCGCGGTGACGGCTCACCTTGCGGCCGGACGCGGCGGGGTTCTGCGAGGAGGCGGCCATGGTCGATACGTCCTTCGGGACAGCGGGAATGCGGCTCTGGACCTGCGCGGGTGCAGGCGCACGGGCAGACGCGCGGGCGGGCGCGTCAGTGCGCAGGGCGGGACAGCAGGTAAAGCGGTAAGAAAAGGGAAAACGGGAAAAGCCGGCGGCGCCGGGCTCGTGGCCGTCAGGCCACGGCGGGCGAGGTCAGCTCCCCGGACAGATGGCGCTGGACATGCGGCCGTGGTCGACGTGCCGTCGGCTCACCAAGGCGATTCCAGTTCCAGACATGCGGAAAGCCTGGCACGGAGATCTGGACAGCGTCCAGCATCGTCCGGCATGCGGACACCCCTGTCCCGTATTACGGGACAGGGGTGTCGTCCGGCGCATCGGCCGCCGTCATGCGCCCACTTGGAGCTCAGGCCGGGTACGCCCCCGGCCACGGTCCCGGGGTGGCCACTTCGTGCTCCTCCTCGACCTTGGTGTCGAAGAGCTTGAAGCCACGGCGCTGGTAGTTGTCCATCGCGTACTCGCCGTCCTTGCTGCACGTGTGCAGCCACACGCGCTTCGTCGGCGTCCACCCGGGCCGGCGGTCGGCCAGGTCCCAGGCGCGGGCGGTGCCGCAGGACAGCAGGTGGCCGCCGATCCGCCGGCCGCGGAAGGCCGCGATCAGCCCGAAGTACACGATCTCCACGACGCCCTCGTCCTGCGCCTCCAACTCGACATAGCCCGCCGGGGTGCCGCGGTCGTACGCCACCCACGTCTCGACACCCGGACGCTCCAGGTGCTCCCGCCACCGCGCGTACGACCAGCCGAGCCGGTCCGTCCAGCGGATGTCGCCGCCGACCGAGGCGTACAGGAACCGGCTGAACTCGGGGGAGGGGATCTCGGAGCGGACGACCCGTACGTCCCCCTCGGGCACTGCGGCCGGCAGGAGGTCGGTCGGGGAGGTCTGCTCCAGGGACCAGGTGGTCACGGCGATGCTCGTCATGCCGGTCAGGGAATCATCCGCGCCGCTCCGCTGTCGATCGGGGGTGCCGGGTCTCACTCGGGACGCTCCGGCGGCCCGGCGCGGCTGCCGTCCGCCAGCCCGGCGCGGCGCCCGTCCGTCTGCCTCCCGCGGCTCCCGTCCGTCGGCCTACCGCAGCTCCCGTTCGACCGCGGACAGCGGCAGCGCGAACAGCATCCGGCCCGACAGGGACCAGACGTCGCCGGTCTCCTGCCAGTAGGACAGGGAACCGGTGCCGTCGCCCCAGCAGCGGTGGGTGTCCTCGGCGCCGCAGGAGGCGGCGTTCGCGCCGCGCTCGTCCTGCCGCCACAGCGTGCCGTGGGTGCCCTCGTCCGCGGGGCGGCCCAGATACCAGTCCGGCGGCGCGAACGGCCCCGGGCGGTGCGACAGGACGCCCCGGACGTCCTCCGTCTTCGTCCCGTAGGCCTCGGTCGAGGTCACCGTGGCGCCGGAGTCCGTGGCCAGCAGACCGGAGCGGCCGGGGGCCCGGCTGAAGGAGTAGCGCCACAGACGCGTGTGGTGGCCGCCCTCCGCGGGCACGGCCTGGCTCGCGACCAGGCTGGCCGGCGCGGAACTGCGGTCCAGGGAGAGGCCGTCCGGGCAGGGCGCCGCGGACAGGTCGGCGCCGGCCTCCCGGACGCAGTTGCCGTCGGCCGGGCGGTACGAGGCGATCGCGGGGAGCACCCACCGGTAGCCGTGCGCCGACCAGCCGCCCGGTACCCGGCCCACCTCCTCGCCGCCCACCGTGGCGCGGTGGATGCGGCGCAGGTCGTAGACGTACAGCGCGTCGCGCTCGGCGCCGGAGGTGGTGACCAGCAGCTTGTCCCCGTACCAGACCATCCCCGACACCTGCGAGACGAGCCCGCGGAAGTCGCGTCCGCCGTCGACCGGGACGGCGAGCAGCACCCAGGTGTAGGTGAGGTGGCCGGGGTCGTCGGCGTCGACGAAGGCCACCCGGGCCAGACCGCGGCCGTCGTCGGCCTCGCGCGTCCAGCCGGAGAGGATCACCCGGTGGCCGCGCCACCGGCCGTCGCTCTCGGCGTCCCCCGAGGTGGTCACCGACTCCGGCCGCCACAGGGGGGTGGCGGAGTCGGCGGGGTCCCAGCAGTACGCGCGTGTGGCCGCCGGTTCGACGGGCAGCGCCTTCTTCTCCTCGGCGTCGCACTCGTCGGCGCCGCGCAGCGAGCGGTCGGCGCCGCCGAGCACCGTGCCGACACCGACCGGCCGGCCCATCGCCTTGGCGAGCCGGTCGAGGGACCGCTGGGGCACCGGCTGCTCGGTCAGCCGCAGCCGGTCGAGCTCGGCCGACGACGTGAGGGGCTTGAGGGCCCCGGGGTCGTCGGCGACCGTGGCCTGCGAGGTGCTGATCATCGTGGCGGCCGCGGTCAGCGCGAGGCCGGCCCCGGCCAGGGTGGCGCGCAGCGCCCTGCCCCGTCTGCGCCTGCGGTGTCTGCCGCGCTGCTTCATACAGCCCCCTTTTCAGGGCTCGGTCCGCCTCCGGGACGCAGGTTCCGCACACCCGGGCCAACTGCTACGGAAGGTCCGAGCGTTGACCGAGGAGCGGCTGGGGCGGCCCTGCGGCGATGCTACGGCAGTCCGGCCCGCGACAGGTCGAAGACCCTGCAAATATGCGGAAGATGCCACCGGCGGCCGAACCCTTGACCTAACGGCGGCCACCGGGGTCACTCACCCGCGCCACTCACGGCACGGTGACGACACGCTCCCCGCGAACGGCCGGCGCCGCCCGAACCGGCGCCGCCCGGACCGCCGGTGCCGTCGAGTGGGGGAGGAGGTCGGCAGGGTCGTCCGGCAGGAGCAGTTCGACGTCGGTGTCCTCGCGGAAGCGGTAGGGGCGGTGCTCGAGGAACGGGCCCAGATAGCGCCGCACCCGCGACATCTCGGCGCGCTCGGTCACCTTGCGGGCCGGATCGCCGAACACGGCCCCGGCGAGTTGCGAGGCGCTGCGGCCGGAGCGGTGCACGGCGAGCAGGTAGAGCAACTCGGCGTGGCGTGGACTCAGTTCATGAGCCCAGGAGTCCACGTCGTCCAGAACGGTCACCGAGCAGCGGCGCGGCCGGGTCAGGTCCAGCACGATCCGGGCGCCGTCGTACGGGGCAGGTTCCGCACCGGCCCGCACCAACCAGCCGTCCGCCAGCGGCTCCAGGCGGCACAGGCCGATCCCCGGCAGCCATACGGGGCCCGCCGAAGGGGACTTGGGCAGCGGGACCCGCGGCGTGTACGGCATTCCGGTCACCGCCGCCGTCCAGCCGTCCGCGTCCACCACCAGCACCCGGCCGCCCAGCCGGGCCAGCACCGGCGCCGCGACGGCCCGCAGCCGCTCCAGCGAGGCCATGTGCAGCTCCCGCAGCCTCGCCTCGGCCAGTTTGGCCACCGAGCCGACCCAGGCCAGCGAGGCCGGATGCATGGTCTCCAGCGGGCCGCTGACGTTGACCACGCCGAGCAGCCGCCCGTCACGGAGGTCCGTGACGGGCGCCCCGGCACAGGTCCACGAGGCGTGCGCCCGCAGGAAGTGCTCGGAGCCGAAGACCTGCACCGGCCGGCGCAGCACCACCACCATGCCCACCCCGTTGCTGCCGGCCACGTCCTCCCGCCAGTCGGCGCCGACCTCGAAGCCCAGCCCGTCGGCCCGGCGCAGCACCCGCGCACCGCCCTCCCGCCACAGCACCCGCGCACCGCCCTCCCGCCACAGCACCCGGCCCTCCGCGTCGGCGACCACGGCGACATGCGGGGCGGCGTCCCCGGCCGGCAACAGCCCCTCCCACAGCGCGGACAGCGCATGCCGCAGCGGGGACGCCTCCTGCCGCCGCTTCACCTCCTCGCGGGCCAACAGCCCGCAGCGGGCGTCCTGCTCGGGGTCGAGACCGCCGCGCAGCAGCCGCTCCCAGGACTGTCCGATCACCGGACGCGGTGCCACCCGTGCCCGCTGCCCGGCGAGCGTCGCCGCGCGGGTCTCGTCGAGCACCCGTGCCGCCTGCGCCGGACCGACGGCGACGAGCCCCGCCACGTCCACCGGCTCCTTCGCCACTGCGTCCTCCCATGAAAGAGGTCGGGGCAACCGCCTTCCCCACGGCGCCGGGGCCATGCCCCCGGCCGCCCTGTCCACCGTGCCGACCGGCCGTGCCGGAAGGCCGCGGTCCGCTCACGCGGACCCGCATGTTGCAACCCCTCGCAACCCTGGTGAACCGCTGTGAGTTCATTGAAGATTGTTCAACGCCGCCGCGTGCGGCGCCACGGCCTGGAACGGGCCGGGAAGCGGGGGTGGTGCCGTGTCGGCGCAGCACCACCCCCGCATCAGTGCGCGGGGCGTGCCCGTTCGACCACCGCCGCCAGGTTCAGCGTGTGCGGCAGCGTCCCGAACGTCGCCCCCCACTCGCCGCCCAGCCGTGAGGCGCAGAACGCGTCGGCGACGTCCGGCGGCGCGAACCGGACCAGCAGCGCTCCCTGGAGCACCAGCGCCAGCCGTTCGGCCAGCCGCCGGGCCCGGGCCTCCATGCCCTCCAGATCGGCGAGTTCGGTGAGGAGCTGCTTGATCGCCGCGTCGAGACGGTGGTCGGCGCCGCGCGCCCGACCCACCTCCCGCAGATAGGCGTCGAGCGCGCCCGGCTCCCGCGTCAGCGCCCGCAGCACGTCCAGCGCCTGCACGTTCCCGGCGCCCTCCCAGATCGAGTTGAGCGGCGACTCGCGCACCAGGCGGGGCATTCCGGACTCCTCCACGTACCCGTTGCCGCCCAGGCACTCGGAGGCCTCCACCGTCAGCGGCGCGCACCGCTTGGTGACCCAGTACTTGGCGGCCGGCACCGCGATCCGCAGCAGCGCCCGCTCCTGCTCGTCCCCGTCGTCGCAGGCGGCCGCCAGGCGCAGCGCGAGCGTCGTCGCCGCCTCCGACTCCAGCGCGAGGTCGGCCAGCACGTTGCGCATCAGCGGCTTGTCGACGAGCCTGCCGCCGAACGCCTCGCGGTGCTCGCAGTGGTGCACCGCCTGCGCCACCGCCTGCCGCATCAGACCCGCAGAGCCGAGCACGCAGTCAAGCCGGGTCGCCGCGACCATGTCGATGATGGTGCGCACCCCGCGCCCCTCCTCGCCGACCCGGCGCGCCCAGGTCCCGTCGAACTCGACCTCGGCGGAGGCGTTCGACCGGTTGCCCAGCTTGTCCTTGAGCCGCTGGAGCAGGAACACGTTGCGCGTGCCGTCGGGCAGCACCCGCGGCACCAGGAAGCAGGTGAGCCCGCCGGGCGCCTGCGCCAGCACCAGGAACCCGTCCGACATCGGCGCCGAGCAGAACCACTTGTGCCCGGTCAGCTCGTAGGTGCCGTCCTCGGCGAGCGGCCTGGCCGCGGTGGTGCCCGCCCGGACGTCGCTGCCGCCCTGCTTCTCGGTCATGCCCATCCCGAACAGCGCCCCGGCCTTCAGGTGCGGGGGCCGCAGTTCGCGCTCGTAGATCACGGACGTCAGCCGCGGCTCCCACTCGGCGGCCAGTTCCGGGTCGGTGCGCAGCGCGGGCACGGCCGCGTGGGTCATCGACAGCGGGCAGCAGGTGCCGGCCTCGATCTGCGTCCACATCAGGAAGGCGGCGGCCCGCCGCACATGTCCGGCCGGGCGGTTCCAGGCCGCGGTCAGCCCGGCCGAGACGCCCTTGCCGAGGAGCCGGTGCCAGGCCGGGTGGAACTCGACCTCGTCGACGCGGTGGCCGTAGCGGTCGTGGGTGCGCAGCCGCGGCGGGTTCTCGTTGGCCTGCGCTCCCCACTCCTGGACCTGCGCCGATCCGGCGGCCTGCCCGAGTGCCGTCAGTTCCCCGCGCACCTCGTCGAGCAGCCCCGGCTCCACGTGCCGTCCGACCGCCTCGGCCAGGGCCCGGTCGGCGGCGAAGACGTCGTAGCCGACCAGCGGCGGCGGCTGGTTGGTCACGGTGTGCGTGCTGGATGCCATGGAACGGAACCTACCGCGCGGTACGGCCGCGGGCATCACACGGACGCCGGGCATCCCTGGGGCCCTGCCTGGTGGCCGACCCCCTGGCGGGTGAGGGTGCGGGGGACCGACGGAGATACCTTTGGGTCGTGCAGCAGTCAGCCAGCGAATCCTCCGAAAGGCCCTCCGGCCGCCTCCACCGGGCACGAGCCCTCTACCGGAACGTATCCAAACGCAGGACCGCCTGGCTGCTGCTGAAGGACACGGTCAACTCGTGCATGGAATACCGGATCCTGGGTCTGGCGGCCGAGGCGGCGTTCTTCTCCCTGCTCTCCGTGCCGCCGCTGCTGCTGAGCCTGATCGGACTGCTCTTCTACGTCGACTCCTGGACCGGCGCGCACACCATCGCGAGCCTGGAGCGCAACATCCTGGACGCCTCCCGCACGGTCCTGTCCGACCAGGGCGTCAAGGAGATCACCGAGCCGATCCTGCGGGACGTCATGCAGGGCGGCCGGCCGGACGTGATCTCCATCGGGTTCGTGTTCGCGCTGTGGTCGGGCTCGCGCGCGGTGAACGTCTTCATCGACACGATCACCGTCATGTACGGCCTCGACGGCGTGCGAGGCATCGTCAAGACCCGACTGCTGGCCTTCGGGCTGTTCATCGTGGCCCTGCTGATCGGTTCGATCGCGCTGCCGCTGATGGTCGCCGGCCCGGACGCGGTGGTACGGATCGTGCCGTGGTCGACGACGGTCGTCCAGATCCTGTACTGGCCGGTCGTCATCGTGCTGTCCGTCGTCTTCCTGACCACGCTGTACCACGTGTCCGTGCCGGTGCGCTCCGCGTGGATCGAGGACGTGCCCGGCGCGCTGGTCGCCCTCGCCATGTGGGTGGTGTGCAGCTTCCTGCTGCGCATCTACCTGACCAGCACCGTGGAGGGCCCGACCATCTACGGCTCGCTGGCCGCGCCCGTCGCCGTGCTGCTGTGGATCGGTGTGTCCGCGTTCGCGGTGCTCGTCGGGGCGGCGGTCAACGCCGCCATCGACCGGGTCTGGCCGACCGCCGGCACGGCCTCGGCCCGCGCCGCCAACGAGCGGGTGCGCGACGCGCAGATCGCCGAGTACGTCGCCCGCGCCGCCGCGACCCGCGACAACGAGCCCGACGACCCGGAGGACCCCGACATGCCCGCGGAGTTCCCCGAACGCTGGTCACGCTTCCTGCCCCCGGAGGACGTGACGGCCCGCCTGCGCTCCCACGTGCGGTCCACACACGCGCGCAGCCCGCACAAGGACGACCAGAACGGCCCGTCGAAGGGGTGACGTACCGCCCTCCGGTGCCGTGCGGGCCCGGGGGCGTGGGGTCGTCCGGTGCGGGGCCCGGGGCGTAGGGTCGTCCGCCATGGGTCGCCGACTTCTCGTCCACACGCGTACCGCCGACTACCGCCACGAGTCCATCCCGGACGCCGTCGCCGCGCTGCGCGCCCTCGGCGGGTTCGACGTCGAGCACACCGAGGACCCGGAGGCACTCGCCCGGCCCCTGGAGCGGTTCGCCGCCGTCGTCTTCCTCTCCACCAGCGGCGAGGTGCTCACCCCCGAAGGCCGGGAGCGCCTCGCGGCGTACGTCGAGCAGGGCGGCGGCTTCGTCGGTGTGCACGCGGCGGCCTGCACGGAGTACGACTGGCCCCACTACGGCGAACTGCTCGGCGCCCGGTTCGCCCGGCACCCGGAGTACCAGCCGGGCCGGGTCCTGGTCGAGGACCCGGACCATCCGGCCATCCGGCACCTGCCCGCCGAGTGGGCCTTCACCGACGAGTGGTACGACTTCCGCACCAACCCGCGCGGCACCGTACGGGTCCTGGCCCGCGCCGACGAGTCGTCGTACCGCGGCGGCGGCATGGGCGCCGACCACCCCCTGGTGTGGTGCCGCGAACAGGGCCGGGGCCGCGTCTTCTACACGGCCCTCGGCCACGCCTCCGAGGCCTACGCGGACCCGGACTTCCGCGCCCATCTGCGCGGCGGCATCGAGTGGGCGGCGGGGCTCGCGGCCGGCTGAGGCGCGGCCGAGGGCCTGGCGGTCGTCGCTACGGCGCCGTGCTGTCCGCCGGGCCGTGCGCGTGCCCGTCCGCGGCGCCCTGCGCGCCGTCCTCGCCCGGCAGCAGGACCGTCGCGAGGATGCGCCGCCTGCGTCCCGGGCCGGGCGGCAGGGCCAGGCGGGGCTGGAGCACCCGGACCAGGTCGTTCAGCATGGCGGCGTACTCCGCGTCGTCGAGCCACATCCCGGCCAGGTTGTACGTGGCTCCGTCCCGGACCGGGTCGGCGTCCTCGCGGGCGAGGTAGCGGTCGGCGTCGTCGAGGAGGCCCGCGACGAACGCCATGAAGGCGTTGCGGTGGTCGTCGGGGCTCATCCGTGCGACCTCGTCCGCGGACATCTTCGCCGCGGCGGCCCGCAGCACGTACGTGCGCTCCACGGCGCCCCGTACCTGCCGTTCCGCCACGACCATCAGCACACCGGCGTCCACCAGGCGGGCCACATGGCGGTACAGGCTGGTGGAGGGCACGTCGGACAGTTCCTCCCTGAGCGCGCCGGTGGTCAGCGCCCGATCGCCGAGGAAGGCCTGCACGATCCGCAGCCGGACCGGATGGAGGAGGAGATCAGCGGTGGTCACGACGTCACCCTAGTAGTCGTATCTTCCCGGCGTTGGTAATGTTCCCATTGCTGGGATTGATCGGTCGTCGGATCGATCCGGTATCCCGTCTGTGAACGCCGTGAACGCCGTGACCGCCCTTCGACAAGGAACCTCCCGTGCTGGCCGACTCCTTCCCCGCGTCGTCCCCCACCCCGTGGATGGCGATCGTGCCGCTGGTGGCGCTAGTCCCCGCCGTCTACTGCATGATCGACATCTCGCGGCACCCCGACACCAGGCAGCTCTCGCCCCAGGCGTGGCTGGCCCTCTGCGCCTTCGGCAACGTGTTCGGCCTGGCCGCCTATCTCAGGTTCGGCCGCAGCGAGAACCGGTAGCGGTCCACCGGGCGGCGATGCCGGCGGCCCGCGCGCCGGAATACCGGAGGACGACAGGACGCTTCCCGGATACCGGTGCCGGACGTGGCGAAGGGCTGGTGGACGCATGACGGCCGACAGAGCCGACAGAGCCGAAAGATCGGACCCCGTGGTCACCACCCCCTACGGGGCGGTGCGAGGCAGGCATGAGCATGGTGTGGCCGTGTTCCGCGGCATTCCGTACGCCGCGCCCCCCTTCGGCCCCCGGCGGTTCCGGCCGCCGGTGCCGCCCGAACCCTGGGACGGCGTGCGCGACGCCGCCTCCTTCGGCCCGACCGCGCCGAAGCCCCCGTACTCCGAGGCCTTCGCCCGCTGCCTGTCCGACCCGGTCGTCCCCGGCGACGACTGCCTCAACCTCAACGTATGGACACCCGACCCGGACCCCGGCGCCCGGCTCCCCGTCATGGTGTGGCTGCACGGCGGCGCGCTGACCCGCGGCTCCTCCGCCGTGCCCGTGTACGACGGGCGGGCCTTCGCCCGTGACGGCGTAGTCCTCGTGTCCGTCAACTACCGGCTCGGCGTCGAGGGCTACGGACTCTTCCCGGACGCCCCCGCCAACTCCGGCCTGCGCGACCAGCTCGCCGCTCTGCGCTGGGTCCACGAGTCGATCGGGGCCTTCGGCGGCGACCCGGACCGGATCACCCTGTGCGGCCAGTCGGCCGGAGCCATCAGCATCGGCGCCCTGATCGCCGCCCCGCAGGCCCAGGGCCTGTTCCGGCGCGCGGTCCTGCAGAGCGGGCCGCCGGAGGCCGCCGACCGCGGCAGCGTACGGCGGATGGTGCGCCGCATGGCGGCCCGGCTGAAGGTGCCCGCCACCGCGGAGGCGTTCGCCGCCGTCGACCGGAACCTGCTGCTGCGCACGCAGGCCGAGGTCGGCCGGCTCAGCAGCCCGGTCCTCGGCGGACCCGCCTTCGGCATCGTCGTGGACGGCGACCTCGTCCCGCGCGACCCGCTCCAGGCCCTGGTGGAGGGCGACGTGGCACGGGGAGCGGACCTCCTCATGGGCTGGACCAGCGACGAGTACCGGCTGTGGCTGGTCCCCGGCGGGCTGCTGGAGCGCGTCGACCGGCTCGGCGCGGTCGCGCTGGCCGGCGCGATGGCCCGCTGTCGCTGCGGGCACGAGGTGGTCCGCGGCTACCGTGCGCTGCGCCCCGGCGCCGGCACCGCCGAGATCGTCGGCCAGATGGTCACCGACCACCTGCTGCGCCGCCCACTGCACCGGCTGGCCGACGCGCGCTCCGGCTCGGCGTACGTGTACGAGTTCGCCTGGCCCTCGCTGCTGCCCGGCCTCGGCGCCTGCCACGCCCTGGAACTCGGCTTCGTCTTCGACACCGGCGACACCCCGGACTCCCGCAGACTCGCGGGCGAGGGCGCCCCGCGGGAGCTGGCCGACGCCCTGCACACGGCCTGGGTCCGCTTCGCCGCCGACGGCGACCCCGGCTGGCAGCCCTGGGACGCCACCCACCCCGTCCGCGTCTTCGGTGACGGCCCCGCACACACGAGCCACGGCCCACGCGACGCCGAACTCGCCCTGTGGACGGCGCCTCCCGAGCCGCCCCCCGCTCCCGAGGGCACCCGGCCCCGCGCCGGGGAACTCCGAGCGGTCGTACGCCGCCTGCGCCGCGCGGGGGGTGTGGGCGGGCGCTGAGGAGCCCCTGCTCGGGGGGAGCCGTGTCCGGAACCGGGCGGGCCCGGCACGACCGGCCTGCCGACAGCGACCGGGTGGGTTCCGTGTCGTCCTGGGGCCGCGCCCGGTATGAACCGCCTGACAACTGGGCGGGCGTTGAACGGGGCGCGGTGGTGTGCCTCCCACGGGTTCGACAGCATGCGGGCCACCGCCGTGTCCCGCCGGCCCGCAACCAGGGCCCGCCCGAATGGGCAGGCCCTGGTCCGGGACGTCAGCGGATCACGGCGAGGGACTCACCGTTGTGCGGTCCGTCGGCTCCTGCGAGGCACCAGCCGTTGAGGGCCGGGCCGGGGGCGCGGTAGGCCTCGCTGCGTTCTTCAGGTCCCACGGACCCGTTGTCGGCACCGACTCGCTCAAACCGCCGGCCGGAGTCAGCGCCAGTTCACGCCAGTAGTAGGTCCCGTCACAGATCGTGTCGGTCCTGATCAGCGTGGTCGTCGTGCGCTGGTCGACGCTGGGCGAGTGCGCTCCGGGTGCGGTGAGGCGCAGCCGGACGGTGACGGTGCGAGCTCCCACGTCGCTCGGGAGGAAGACGTGGGTACTCAGAAGCGACGCCGGCTGGAGTGTCCCGCGGGCGCAGTGGCTTGCGGCGCACAGATGGAAGGTGCCGCCCGCGAGATCCGGGTAGTCGGCCCTCAGCAGGCGCACGTTCACGGAAGAGCCGGCCTGGACCACCGTGCAGGAACTTCTTGTTCCGCATGCGGAGGTCAGCATGAGAACTCCGCATGCGGCCAGTAGCGCAGTGCTCTTAGCAGCGGTCACCACTTCTTCACTCCTCCGGGGAGGGCCTTCTCGTGAACTGGCGCGCCTACCGCCGCACCGGTATCCAGTGCCAAGGCCAACACCAACACGCCCGCTATCCGTCGTGACCAGCGCGACGGAAGCCGGTCGGGCCGACCCACCGCCGCTCTCCAATGAGGCATTGTTCATATCCCCAAAGTTCATGTGTTGTTCATAAAGAAAGCGCGAATGCTGGCTCCAGTCGGTTGGCCGTTCCATTTTCGGAGCACTCATCACGATGCCGAGTCAGCTACGGACACCCCGACACGTGCGGCCACCAGGTACGATCTGATCAAATCGGGCCTCAACTTGAAAACCGGATCCGACCGCACAATCCGATACCGGCGCACGGGAAGACACCTCAGGCTCGCCCCTTTTCCCCACCCGGCAGACATGCATCCGCCACAGACGCGCAGATTAAAGCAAGATCACTCACGTCCAGTCAATGAACGCAATGCACCGACCAATCCTCATACGTCTCCGGCCCGAATTCGCGCGCTGGGCTGTCATCAACGCCGGATTGCCGACCGGACGGTCTTCGAGCACGATTCGACATCGGAACAAGGGGTGTCGGCCGGGGCGCGGGTGTTCCGTTCACGCGGCCGATTGGCCGCCGGCCCTGTGGCCCTGTGGGGGTGCCGTGGGACCGCTACCGGGACGCCAGCACGCGGGCGATGTCCGCGATCGCTCCCGGCCCCACCCGGCAGCAGCCCCCGATCAGGCGGGCGCCGGCTGCTCGCCAGCTCGCCACCTGGTCCGGGGTGAAGGTGGAGCGGCCGGTCCAGGTGCGGGAATCGGCGTCCCAGGACTCACCGCTGTTGGGGTAGACCGCGACCGGCTTGCCGGTGACGCGGGCGGCCGTGCGGGCCGCGGCCGCCGTGTCGCCGGGCGCGCAGCAGTTCACGCCGACTGCGAGCACCTCGTCCGCGTCGGCGGCCAGGGCGAACGCCTCCTCCAGCGGCTGCCCGGCGCGCGTACGGTCACCGTCGACGGTGTACGAGAGCCAGGCCGGCACCCCCAGCCCGCGCACCGCCCGCAGCAGCGCCCGCGCCTCCTCGGTGTCGGGCACCGTCTCCAGCGCCAGCACGTCGGGCCCCGCAGAGGCCAGCACCTCCAGGCGGGGCCGGTGGAAGCGCTCCAGCTCGTCGACGGTGAGCCCGTACCGGCCCCGGTACTCGGAGCCGTCGGCGAGCATCGCCCCGTACGGCCCCGCCGACGCGGCCACCCACAACGGTCGCACCACCCCGAGCGCACGCGCCCGCCGCGCCGCCTCCCGCGCGGCCTCCACGCTCAGCCGCATGAGCGCGGCCGCCCGGTCCCGCCCGATCCCCCGCCTCGCGAACCCCTCGAAGGTGGCCTGGTAGCTCGCGGTGATCGCGACGCTCGCCCCTGCCTCGAAGTACGCCAGGTGCGCCTGAGTGACCGCCTCCGGCCGCTCGGCCAGCAGCCGCGCCGACCACAGCTCGTCGCTCAGGTCGTACCCGGCCGACTCCAACTGGTTGGACATCCCGCCATCGAGCACGACCGCCCCGCCGTCGAGCGCGTCGGCGAGGGCAGGAGAGGCGACGCTGGGGATGGCGCTGTCCATGGCACGACGCTAGTCGATGGTCCGGCGTCGCGGGACGGGGCCGGGGTGGGCTGCCGGGCACCCGTCCCGGCGTTCCAGACACCCGCGACCTGCGTGTGCATGTCTTTGCCGAGATATGAGACTCTGCTGCGTAATTCGGTTACTCAGGCTGCGAGTTGGTGGCTGAGGCGGGTGAGTCTGCTGGTCCGAGGGCTGAGCGCCGTGTGGCCGGGGTTCCAGTGGGCGTCGAGTCGGATGACGTTGAGGGCAGTGGCGGAGAAGGCGTGCTGGAGGCGGACCTTGGGCAGTCCGCGGTAGCGGGCCCGGCGGAGGCCGGTGACGTCGAGGGCCTGGTTGATGGTGCCCTCGATCCCAGCGCGGAGTGTGTACTTGTCCTTCCAGGTCTTCGTGATCTGCTCAGTTCGCGCTCTGGCCAGGGTCTCGTGGAGTTCTTGCGGCCGGAGGCTGAGGATGCGGGTGCCACGCGCGGAGGTGGTGCACTCGTCCTGGACGGGGCATGCGTGGCAGTCGGTGGGGGCGAACTGGACGACGATGGCGTCGCGGCCGTGCTGCCGGACGGGGAACCAGCCGGTGCTGGTGCGGCCCTGCGGGCAGCGGGCCTGGCGGGCCTTCCAATCGATACGGAAGGCGTTCTTCTGGAAGCCGGCGTCGGCCTTGGCCTGCGGTGAGTGGTCGAGGAGGGGTGACCATGGTGATGCCGCGGCCGGCGGCGTCGTGGATCAGGTCGGCGGACGGGTAGCCGGCGTCGAGGTAGTGCTCGCCCGGCGTGAGGTCGCGGTCGGCGAGGTTTTGCTGGACGGGCCGACGGCGCGGGGGTCACCGCTGCCGTGAACGCCTGCGACCCGATGCAGCGGGCCCAGCTGGACGCCTCCGCCTGGGAGCTGGTGTCCACGCTCCACCTGCTCCGCCCCGACCTGGACGCCGCCGTCCATATGGAACGCTTCGACTCGCGCCTGTCCCTCGGCCTCAGCGCCACCTTCGGGTCGTCGGGGTACGACATCGAGGCACTGCTCGCACACGCAGACGGCAACATCGCGAGCGCTGCCGAACTGGTCGCAACCGACCTGCCGAGAACGGGGTCTGAAACCACTGCGGCCCCACAGGCCCAGCAACGAACTACGAGTCGGTGCGCATGACCTCTGCGGCCTTCTGTGAAGCACCCTCATAGCCGCCGAATCCGCACCTCGTTGACACTGTCAGCGACGTAGGCGGTGACTACAGAAGTGTTTTCCGTGGCGTTGGCCCAGAAGGCACGGATAGCTGACCTCTTCGTCTGGGCATTGTCGCGTTCGCGCTGGTCAACGCCGTGTGGGAGGAGGTGCTCTTCCGGGGAGTGCTGCTGACCGAAACGGCGGCATCCTGGTCCCCTACGGCGTGCGCGTGGCCGCCGATGCCGTCACCGGGACACTCGCGGTGCTGATCCTGCGCTGAGGCGCGGAGGGGAGGGCGCGCCGGTGGGGTGCCGGCGCGCCCGGGGCTCAGCTCGCGGTGCAGCTGATCGAGCCGATCGGATAGTTGTTGCCCGTTGATGTGGCCGTGAATCCGAAGAAGACACTGGCGTTGGGCGGTACGGTCCGGTTGTAGTCGGCGTTCTTGACCGTGATCGTGCCGTCCCCGGCCGTGGTCAGGTTGCCGTTCCAGGCGCTGCTGATCTTGGTACCGGTGCCGGGTTTCCAGGTCACCGTCCAGCCGTTCAGCGCTGCCGTGCCGTGGTTCATCACCTCCACGGAACCCTGGAAGCCACCGCTCCAGGCGTTCTCCACGTTGTACACGGCCATGCAGGAACCGGTCTGCGGACCGGACGGCGTCGGGGTCGGGGTCGGGGTGGGAGTGGGAGTGGGAGTGGGGGTCGGAGTGGGCGTCGGCGTCGGGGTCGGAGTCCCCGAGCCGGAGTTCCGGATGCCCGTCACCTCGCCGTGGCCGCCGTCGAACGCGATGTCCGAGCAGGAGAAGAAGTTCTCCTGGCTGTCCGAGCGCACCCACTGGATGAAGAGCAGCGCGTTGCCCGAACGGCCGGACGGCAGCGGGAGGTTCCAGTAGTAGTGGCCGCCGTCCGTGCCCGGCGACCCCACCTGCGGCGGGTTGCTGACCGTCTGGATCAGGTCCAGGTCGGCCCAGCGCAGCTGTGACGTGGGCGTCCAGGACGGCTTGGTCAGGTAGACCCGGAAGTCACCCGGGTGCGCTGCCCAGTTGCTGTACTGGAGCTGCATCGTGGACCCGGAGGTCAGATGGGTCCTGGGCCAGTCGGCGCGGACGGCGTTGTAGGCGGAGAAGTCGTACGGCGAGCGGTCTCCCGCGCTGCACAGGGTGCCGTCCGGCACGTAACCCTGGTTCCGGCCACCGGCGTTGGAGTCGAGCACCGCGAACCAGTTGTACAGCGGCGTGGCACCGCTCTTGTTCAGGGCGTCCCGGCACGCGGGGTTCGTCGGGTCGAGGCTGCCGGTCGCCGTACGGCCGTCCACGTAACACAGATAGGTGCGCGAACCGGGCATCATCGCCACGCCGTGCGCCTCGGCGCGGCCCTGACCGAGAAGGGTCAGGCCCAGTGCCGCGAGGAGGGTGGCGAAGGCCGCCGCCACCGACAGAAGTCTGCTGCGTCGAGCCACGTTCGGTCCTTCCTTTGGGGGTGGTGGTGCGTCTCAGGCGGTGTTGCAGGCAGTGCCGTTGAGGGTGAAGGCGCCCGGTGCGGCGAACGTGCCGCTGTAGGTGCCCTGGAAGCCGAACGTCTGGCTGCCGCCAGGCGCTATCTGCGTGTTGTGCGACAGGGCGGTCGCGGTGACGGAGCCCGAGGACGGGTTCACCGTGGCGTTCCATGCGCTGGTGACGCGCTGCCCGGAAGGCAGGGTGAAGCCGAGCTGCCAGCCGTTCACCGCCGCCGAACCGGTGTTGCGGACGGTGACGTCGGCGGTGAACCCGTCCGTCCAGACGTTCGTGGCGTACGTCACCGAACAGGCCGTCTGGCCACCGGGGTTGCCGCCCCCGCCGCCACCGTTGCCGCCGCCGTTGCCGCCCGTGCGGATCTCCGAGGAGAACGACGTCACGGCGAGGCCGGTGCCGTTCTGCCAGGGCTCGAAGCCGGCCTGCACGCTCGTCAGGTACCAGTTGCTGGAAGCGAGTTGGCGGGAGACCGCCTGCTGGACGAAGTCCATCACGTCGAAGTTCCAGCTGCTGATCGCCGACGGGGCGACGAAGGACAGCACGTTGTTGGAACCGTTGCTGCCGGACCAAACCTGCCAGGGCCGCCCGGCGACCGTGGCCGTGCCGGTCTGCGAGCCCACCGGCTGGATCGGGCCGACCTTGTTGAACCAGACCATGATCTCGGTCCGGTTCACGCCGTCCTTGCGGGCCGTCGGGTCCAGCCAGATGTCGTACGCGGCGTCGTAGACCGCGTCGCTGACATAGCCGTACGAGATGCTGGTGGGCGCGCTGGAGATGGTGTCCAGCCGGGCCGGGAGCGCCGTACCCGGCGAGCAGTTGGTGTAGTGGCAGCCGTTGTAGACGGACGGGTACGACTTCGGCGCACCGTTGGTGGCCACCGAGCCGTCGGCCCGGTTGATCCGGAAGCCGGAGTCCGTCACGGTGATGCACTGGGCGGCGCTGGTGCCCCAGCGGTTGTTCTGGACCACGTAGCGGCCCTGGATCGTGGTCGTTCCGTAGGCGTCGCAGATCTGGGTGTCGGCGTGCGCCGCCGGAGCGGCCGCCAGGAAGGCGGCGACCAGGGCGAGAGCGGTGAGCAGCGCGCACAGCACACCGCGCGCGGTATCGAGTCGATGGGGCAGCAGTCGCATAGGGGGGCCTCTTCGAGGGGCGACGTCATAGGGGAGGAGGAGTGCTCCCGTTCGCGCTTCTGTGGGAGCGCTCCCATCGTTTAGAACCGGACTATAGAAGCGATACATGTCCCTGACAAGGCTGTGGGCGAGACAAAAAGAGGGTGCGGGAGCGGGCTGTTTCAGCCCTCCACGCCCGTGCGGCCGGCCCCCCAGCGCCTCCGCGAGGCGGTCCGCGAACGCCTGTGCTGGCGCCCCGACAGGCAACGTCTGGCGCGTTGCGACGCCCGCGTACTGACCAGAGAGGTTGGTTGAGTTCGCCCTCATGTCACGGACCGGAGATCCTCGCTTGACCTGAACCGAGGTCCAGGTTCGAGGCTTGCACCATGAGTGGAAAAGAAGAGGGGTTCGGCATCGGGGAGGTCGCCGCGCGTACTGGCCTTGAACCCGACACGCTGCGGTACTTCGAGCGACAGGGGATCCTGCCTGCCCCTCGGCGTGACGCTGCTGGGCGCCGTCAGTACGTCGCTGCCGATGTCGACCTGATCCGCATGCTGGTTCACTTGCGCGAGACAGGGATGCCCCTGGCCGACATCGCGCAGTTCACCGCCGCCGACGCCGAAGTCATCGACCCGTCGCGGTTGCGGCTGGAGCTGCTCACGGCGCATCGCCGTCGCGTCGAGGATCGCCGAGACGCGCTGGATCGTGCCCTCGAGGTGATCACCCGCAAGATCGCGGACTACACCGATCAGACAACCAACTCGCCGGAAGTTCTCGAGAGACCCGACACGACGATCGCCTACAGCGTCCAGGGGGAGGGACCACTGCTCTTCCTCGTCGGCGCGCCGGCAGGGCGAGGCGGGTTCGCCGCTCTCGCGGACGAGCTTGCGGGGCAGTTCACCGTCGTCACCCATGATCCTCGCGGTATCGGTGCCAGTCGCATGACGCGTGGAATGGCTGCGCCTACGCCTGAAGTCCTCGCTGAAGACCTTGCTGCGCTGGTCGACACGTTCACCGGAGCGCCGGCAATCTTCGTCGGCACGAGCGGTGGGGCCGTGACCCTTCTCGAGCTGGTCAAGCAGCATCCCGACCTCGTTGGGTCGGCCGTGCTGCACGAGCCGCCCCTGATCACTCTCCTGGACGATGCCGCTCTCGCGGATCGCGCTGCGTCGGCGTTCGCTGTCGCGACAACTGATCCTCAGCGAGCCGTGCAGGAGTTCTTCGACCTGAGCGGCGCCGCCCACCACACCGGCCCGGATCAGGTGCCTCCCACGCATGTCGCGTTGCCGGAGCTGCCGGCTGAAGAACTCGACAAGAACCGCTATTTCCTGGGTCAGATGGCTGGCCCCACCGTCTTCTACGTGCCCGACATCGAGGGCCTACGTCGAGCCAGGCTGACCGTGTGCGCTGGCTCGCTGAGCCATCACCAGATGGCGCGTCAGGCGGCCCATGCCTTGGCCGCTCTGCTGCGTCAGCCCCTGATCGACATGCCCGGCAGCCACGTGGCCGCAAGCGCGGACCCGGCAGAGTTCGCTCGCGCTCTCGTGCCGCTGCTCGACCTCTGAGTGCACGTCCCCGCACGACCATTCGGTCGTCCTGCACTCGAACGAGCGGTGCAGGTGCCGGTTCAGCAGCGCAGCAGGTCCTGGAGTGTGTCCAGGACCTGGTGGTCGGTCAGACCGGCGTGTGCGCTTTTGGGTCGAGCCGCTGGAGGGTGAGGAAGGCCTGGGCGGCGGTGGCGAGGGTGACGTGGTGGTGCCAGCCGCGCCAGGTGCGGACTTCGAAGTGGTCCAGGCCCAGGCCGTGCTTGAGTTCGCGGTAGTCGTGCTCGATCCGCCGGCGCATCTTCGCCCACCGCACCAGGTCGGCGACCGGGGTGGCGGCAGGCAGGTTGGTCATCCAATAGCCGGCTCGCCGACGCCGCTCGTGATCGTGCGCGTCTTGGCGGCTACCAGGCGGGGGTGCCGGGCCGGATGGTGTGGGGGCGCAGCTGCCAATGCCCGTCCCGGAGATCGTGCGGCGTCACGGGCGCGACGGCCTTCGCGAGCTCCTCAGACCACGGCTTCGGCTGGCCGAGACGGGGTTCCACGTCGTGGCCACCAAGGGGTTCGACTCGACGACCGATCTCGGAGCGATCGAGAGGATCTTGACCGGGGTCGACTTCGACGAGTTCCTGGCACGGCCTCGGACCTCCCACGTCGTCGCCGAACGCGGCGGAGGCGAGCGTCTGGTGCTCACTATCAGCGATGAGCTGCAAGACGTCCTTGCAAAGGTGGGGGCCGCTGAATTGACTGCGGCGGCGCGGCGTTGGGTCGAAGAGCAGGGGTCTGGCGACACCGACGTGCTCGGGGGCCTGCTGCATGAGTTGGCGGAACTCGCCTGCGGGGCTCAGCGGCGCAGGGAACGGCTGTACTGCTGGATCTGTGTCTGATCTGCCCGAGTTCCGCACTACCCCAGAGGACAGACGTCGGCATGCTGGGTGGGAACGTCTCTCCAAAGGAGCTACCCCCCAGAGCCGATAGCAGCCCCATCACCAGTCCCGGTTCCGCCACTCCTAAGTGGGGATGCGGCCTTCGGTGACATCACAGCAGCGCTCGGCCCAGGCGGAGGTGACCAACACCGGCCTGTCAGAACAACGTCACCGGCGCGCTGGGCGCGGAGGACGACTCCGAGCGCCTCGGAACCCGGGTCCGCATGCTGGGAGTACCGCAGGTCGTGACCGTTCGTGGACGTGTACTCGGCGAAGGCGTCTTCGAGGTCTTAGAGTCGTCGGCGCCGTATTGACGTGATCGCGGGAAGGGGCTGTTTGACGTGTGGCCAGACGCTTGGGCTGTGGTGGCCGATTCCGACCGAGAGCAGTGGGACTACGCGCCGCTGGAGCGCGTCGGCCCGCTGCGGTTCGGCATGAACCTGGAGGAGTCGATCAGCGTGATGCTGACGTGCGGCTTCACGTCCGACACTGTTTCAGAGCTCGGCAAGTACGGCCCGTTCAAGCAGTTGTGCACGAGATTCCGCGCGGTGGATGCCCCGTTCTACCGCGCTGACGTAGTGGCCTACTACGTCGGCTCGATGGGATTGACCTGCATCGCGATCGACGCCCTGACCGGCCCCCAGGTCACGTTGGAGGGGATACGACTGGTCGGCCGCCCTCCTTCCGAGCTTTCGGATGAGCTCACCGCCTACCTGGAGAGCACTGACAGAAAAGTTGAGATCACACCCGGCGGCGACATCGGCTCCCAGGACCTGGGCATCATGCCGCGCGCGCAGCGAGCCGGTGGTGTGCTGCTCACGCGGCTGGTTTTCGGTAGGCCCAACGACTGGGCCAACACCATGAGCGACTGCATTCCGGCCGACGAAATGCTCGGACACTACTGAGCTCATCCCGTGCACGGGCCGGGAGCATGCGGGCTGCCGCTCAGGGCCTGAGCCAGAGGCGGATCGACGCGGCGGTCACGGTACCGCTGTAGACGAAAGCCCTCTTGTCGTAGCGCGTGGCCACGGCCCGAAAGTGCGTGAGCCGGTTGATTGTGCGCTCGACTTCGTTGCGGCGCTGGTACCTCTCCTTGTCGAAGCCCACGGGCCGGCCGCCGTTGCTGCCGCGGCGCTGGCGGTTGGCACGCTGGCCCTTCGGCTCAGGGATGGTGTGCTTGATCCGGCGTCGACGCAGGTGGCGACGGTTACGGCGCGAGCTGTATGCCTTGTCACCACCCGGATCCGGTCGGTCGCGGACTTCGAGATGCCGAACAGCGGGGCGAGCTGTCGCAGTGTCCGGTCGGTGCGCCAGTAGGCAGCCACCAGCAGGACTCGGTCCTCGAATGGCAGCGACCACGGACGTTTGCGCCCCCGTTGTCTGCGCCCTCGCGGCGCAGGTTTGTGATCAACCTGCGGAACGCCTGCGGGCTCAGTCCGGTGAACGGAGGTATCCGGGACGGTTTCGACGTCGTGATCACACCAGCCACTGCGAGATCGTCTCATCTTGATCGACGTTGGGATCGCCGGCCGGCCGCTGGGACACAACCCGGTGGCTCAGGTGGGCCCGGCATGGGAACCTCACGATTCATGGCCACTGGAACCGAGGTAGGTGAACTGCTGCACCAGTGGCTGGGCTGGCGGACGGCGTTCACGGTCGCTGACAGGGTGGACGCATGGGCCGCCCTGGTGAGCGTCATCGAGCGCGGCTACGAGGACTTCATTTCCGAGTACACCAACGACCTCTACTGCCGAAACTGGCTCCACGAGGCATGGATCCTGCTGGACGATCACATCGTTCAGATCTGGACCCCGTAGATCAAAGCCCTCGATGATCGCTACAAGGTCGCGACCATCGACGACGACGGCCAAGCACTCGGCCAGTTCCACAGGCTGCCGGGTTCCGACCTGTGGTGGTGGCGTCGGCACCCACGCGTCCTCACCGGAGACCTTGGCCGCGCGCTTCGTTCGGCCGGCGCCATCGGCACCGATCCGGACGCAGCATGACCTCAGCCTCAGGTCGGATTACGGGGCAAGCCATAGCTAAGGGTTGTCCCGCTTCTGATGTTGGTACGAAGGTGGTCCCCAGGACTGGATCCTGGGGACCACTGGTGTGCTCCGCCGCCACGGTCCCATCGGCGCGGACTGTCCGGTTTGATCACTTGGCGCCCGACGTAGCTCAGGGCGCGACGGGTGGGAGCGGATCCACCCAGGAAATGAGCGGCAGAGTCCCAAGTCCCCTTGCTACGGTGCTCCGATGTCAGCGATCAAGAAGTTCCAAGTCACCTTTGACTGCGCAGAACCTGAGCGTCTCGCTCGTTTCTGGTGCGAGGTGTTGGGGTATGTCGTACCGCCACCACCGGAGGGATTTGCCACTTGGGATGATTTCAAGGGTTCGCAACCACCTGAGCAGCGGGATTCATGGTTCGCCTGCATAGATCCCTCAGGTGTGGGCCCGCGACTGTACTTCCAGCGCGTTCCCGAAGGCAAGATCGTTAAGAATCGGGTGCATCTCGACGTCCGGGTCGGCACCGGGCTCGTCGGGGACGAGCGCCTCGCTGCGCTCGAAGCTGAGTGCGCACGACTGGTTGCGCTCGGTGCGACCCACGTGCAAACGCTGTACGCCGATGAGGAAAACGAGTCGTGCATCCCGATGCTGGACATCGAGGGCAACGAATTCTGTATCGACTGAGCATATGGGGCGGCAGTCATCCCGTGAGGGCGAGGTTGTGCAGCCGGGCGATGCCGAGCAGGCCGGTATCCCGGCAGCCGCCGTCCGGCCTCATCGAGGAAGACGAGCAGCACGGGCCCGTTGCCGGACACGTCGAAGCAGAGGTCACTCGTGCGCGGCGAAGTCTATGAACTCCGACCAGACGGTGGGGGAGAGGGCGAGCTGAGGGCCGCTGGTGTTCTTGGAGTCACGGACGTGGATGGCGGTGGGGCAGGTGGCCACCTCGACGCAGTCGCCGGAGTCGTCACCGCTGTACGTGGACTTGCGCCAGGCGAGGGCTACTTCGACGCAGTCGCCGTCGGTGCCGCTGCTGTAGCTGCTCTTGAACCAGGACAGTTCATCGGTGCTCATAGCGCTCCTCGAATCCGCTCCAGCAGGCTCCGGGTATCGCCCGGAGAAAGAGCCTGTGAGCGCAGTTTCGCATAACGCATGTGGAGCACACTGATCGATTTCGGATCCACGAGGAGTTGGCCGCTTCGCTGTGCCTCGCAGTAGGCGAACCACTCGTTTTCCGGGGTCTCCAGCAACTGGATCGGACCGTCGACGGCTGCGTGGACGCCACGAGACATCGGCATGACCTGAAGTTCCACGTTGCGTGATTCGGCAGCTTCCAGCAAGTGGCTGATCAGCTCCCGCATGACCTCTGCATCGCCGGACTCCCGCCGAAGTACGTGCTCCTCCACGATGAAGCTGAACACCGTGTTGGGCCGCTCGGCGAACAGTGACTGTCGCTCCAGGCGGGCTGTGATCATCGCCTCGATCTCCGGGTCGGCGAGCACGGGTAGCCGTACGCTGAACAGCCCGCGCGCGTACGCCTCTGTCTGCAGAAGCCCTGGTACGACCCGGTTCTCGAAGGTGTACAGGCTGATCGCCTGCTCCTCCAGCTCCGCCCACTGGCGGAACCAGGACGCCAGCCCCTTCTCCCGGCCGACGTGCTTGTACACGCCCTTCAGCGCGCCGAAGGCGTCCAGGACCTCCTCCGCGCGCTCGACGAAGACGCGGGGTGGGAAGCGTCGGCCCTGTTCGATCGACGCCACGGTTCCCGGCTGGTAGCCGACGAGCGGGGCGTAGTCCTCCTGGGTGTATCCCGCCCGTTTGCGGAAGGCCTTGTGCGCCGCGCCGAACGCCTTCATGCTGTCCGACGGTTCGGGCTCTCCGGTGGTCGTGGTCGCCGTGTTGGTGCTGGTGGTTTCGGTCATGGCAGGTACCCCCCGAGTCCGCTGAAGTTTCCAACCTCGCGAGGGCAACCAGAGTCACGCCCCGTGACGCCCACTGTCCATGGCGTGAACTCCTACAGTGCGCAGCGTACGAGCGCAGTGACTGGTTCGGCCCGGGTGACCTGCGGAACCTTCGGGCCATGCACGTAGACCCCCGGCTCCAGGAGCCCGTCACCGTACGTATGTTCAGCCAGTTGTTCAGCTGCACCCCGCGAGGTGCCCGGCTCGCGCGGCGGCTCGTGGCGCATCGGATGGACGCCTGGGGTTTCCCGTACGGAAGCGAGGCGGGCGAGGACGTGACCCTGGTGGTCGCCGAACTCGCCGCCAACGCCGTGCGGCACGGCCGCGTTGCCGGGCGGGACTTCCGCGTGCGGCTGCTGTGGGAGGGCGCGGTCGTCCGGGTGGAGGTGGCCGACGCGCGGACCGAACGGCTCCCGGTGGTGCGGGAGCCGGACGGCGAGGGCGGGCGCGGGCTTGTGCTGGTGGCCGCGGTGTCCCAGCGGTGGGGTGTGGAGCAACGGGCGGGCCGTGCCTACAAGGTGGTGTGGGCGGAGGTGCGGGTCAGGGAGCCAGGAGGTCCGCGAGGAAGGCGTTCGTGAACTTCCCGGCGGGGTCCAACTCCCGTGCCAGCGAGCGGAAGTCGTCCAGGCGCGGGTACCGCTCGCGCAGGACTGCCGACGGAGTGGTGAACACCTTGCCCCAGTGCGGGCGGGGGTCGAGGCCGACCAGCGCCTCCTCGAGGCGGCGCACCACCGGCAGTACCGTGGCCGTGTCCTCGATCCAGGTGAAGTGCGCGGCGACGGTGTCCCGGCCGTAGGAGGGGCTCAGCCACTGCTCGTCGGCGGCGACGGTGCGGATCTCGCACGTCTGGAGCACCGGGGCGACCGTCTCCCGGATCCCGTCGAGCGCGTGCAGGAGGTCGAGGGCGTACCGGCGCGGCAGCAGGTACTCCGACTGCAACTCGGCGCCGCTGCTCGGGGTGAACTCGGCGCGGAAGTGCGGCAGTCGCTCGTGCCAGGGTCCGGGCACGCCGAACTGCTCCGTGCAGTTCTCCGCCGGCATGCCCGGCACCGGGTGCAGTGCGACCTTGGCCGGTACCGCCCAGGGGAAGGCGGGCAGCGGCTTGTCGGTGCGCCGCTTGAGCCACACCTGGCGGAAGCCCGGGTCGCGCCAGTCGGTGAACAGGCTGACGCTGTACGCGGCGGCCGCCACCGTCTCGTAGTCCAGCCCCTCCAGCGGGAGTTCGGTGAACAGGTGCTGCTCGACCTCGTAGGCGGGCTCCAGGTCGAGGGTGAGGGCGGTGACCACGCCGAGCGCGCCGAGGGAGGTGACGGCCCCGCCGAACCGCGGGTCGCCCCGGCCGATGACGGCCGTCGAGCCGTCGGCGGTGACGATCTCCACCTCCCGCACGGGGGCGGCCAGCGGTCCGTTGCCGACGCCGGAGCCGTGGGTGCCGGTCGCCACCGAGCCGGCCACCGAGATGTGCGGCAGGGAGGCCATGTTGGGCAGGGCGAGGCCGTGCGCGTGCACCCGGCGGGCGAGTTGCGCGTACCGGAGGCCGCCGGCCACCCGGACCGTGCGGGCCGCCGTGTCGACGTCGGCCTCTGCGGGCATCGCCTCCAGGGAGAGCAGGGTGCCCCCGGCGCCCGGGTCGGCGATCTCGTTGAAGGAGTGCCCGCTGCCCAGCACCCGCACCCGCGCACTGCGGGCGACCAGCTCCCGCACCGCGTCGAGCGAGCCCGGCCGGTCCACCTCCGCGGCGCTGTAGGTGATGTTCCCCGCCCAGTTGGTCACGGTCGTCCCGGTCATCCCGTTGTTCCTCGCCCTCACACCACGGCCCACAAGGTCACGGGGGAACGTACCCGACGTCCACCGAAGGGCGGTTCACGGCCTCCGTGCGGGGGACCCGGCACGACCTGCGCGCGAGCGTAGGCATACCGTGAGAAGTCGTACACGCGAGTCGGGAGGAGACAACGGGATGGGCAGCCGTACCGAGCTGGTCGAGGATCTGATGGAGCGCTTCCCGCATGTGCCGCGGGAGGCCGTCTTCAAGGAGGATCTGCTCCGCGGCGGCGTGGCCTTCGACCCGTCCGCGCTCAGTGACAACGAGAGCGGTGAGGTCAAGCCGAAGTCGTACTTCATCTTCTCCTTCGACCACGGCACGCTGCCCGAGCTGGGGGAGGCCGCGCTGCGGCGGCCGCCGGAGGAGATCATCCTCACCGGCGGACCGTACGACCTGCGGCGGACCGTCGTCTCCGTACGGGTGAATCCCGCCTCGCCCTACCGCGTCGCCGCCGACGACGAGGGGCTGCTCGGGCTCTACCTGGACGGGAAGCGGATCGCCGACGTCGGTGTGCCGCCCATGCCCGAGTACTACCGGCACACGCTGTCCAACGGGAAGTCCGTGATGGAGGTCGCCCCGACCATCCAGTGGGGCTACCTGATCTACCTCACCGTCTTCCGGGTCTGCCAGTACTTCGGCGCCAAGGAGGAGTGCCAGTACTGCGACATCAACCACAACTGGCGCCAGCACAAGGCGGCCGGCCGGCCCTACACCGGCGTCAAGGACGTCGAGGAGGTCCTGGAGGCGCTGGAGATCATCGACCGGTTCGACACCCAGAAGGCGTCCACCGCCTACACCCTCACCGGTGGCGCCGTCACCTCCAAGGTGGCGGGCCGCGACGAGGCCGACTTCTACGGCCACTACGCCAAGGCCATCGAGGAGCGCTTCCCCGGCCGCTGGATCGGCAAGGTCGTCGCGCAGGCGCTGCCGAAGCCGGACGTGCAGCGGTTCAAGGACTACGGCGTGCAGATCTACCACCCCAACTTCGAGGTGTGGGACCGCCGTCTGTTCGAGCTGTACTGCCCGGGCAAGGAGCGCTACGTCGGCCGCGACGAGTGGCACCGCCGCATCCTGGACTCCGCCGAGGTGTTCGGCGCGCGCAACGTGATCCCCAACTTCGTGGCGGGCGTGGAGATGGCCGAGCCGTTCGGCTTCACGACCGTCGACGAGGCCATCGCGTCCACCACCGAGGGCCTGCGCTTCTTCATGTCGCACGGCATCACGCCCCGCTTCACCACGTGGTGCCCGGAGCCCACCACCCCGCTCGGCAAGGCCAACCCGCAGGGCGCGCCGCTGGAGTACCACATCCGGCTCCTGGAGGCCTACCGCGCCACGATGGACGACTTCGGTCTCTCCTCGCCCCCCGGCTACGGGCCGCCCGGCCCCGGCCACGCGGTGTTCTCGGTCAGCTCCTTCATGGACAGCCTGCCGGCGGCGGAGGAGACGCCCCAGGAGACCGAGGGGGCGGCGAAGTAGCCGTCAGACACGCGTTTTCGGGTCCCGTGAGTCGATTGGGGGCTTCGGTCCTTACTACGGAGCGGAGTTGAGGACCACGGGATCCGTCACGACAATTGCATACGTGGCTTGTCAGTTGTGTCAAAGGCGTGAAAAGCTCGTGCTCTACCCCGAGGTGCCCCCCAACTTCTCCCTGAGCGCAGAGAGTTGACCTCGCCCGTGGATGCAGGAGACCCATGCCCGACCTGCCGAGCTCCAAGGACGCGACCGAGGCCGCGCTGCTTGCCGAGTGCTGGGACGCCGTGCTCTCCTACGCCGACCTGTGCACGGTCGGCTCCGGTGAGGCCGGGCAACTCGCCGCGGAGGCCTTCGCGGCGGGCCTGCGCGAGGTCCGGGCCGCCGAGGCCGACGCGTCCCGGGGCCGCCGTACGCCCCGGCTGCCCGCGATCCCGCTGACGCTGGCCGCCGTGCGCACCACCGCCGCGTCCTGGGAGGCCGACGGACTCGGCGACCGGCTCGTTCCGGACCTGCGCCTGTGGCTCAACTCCGACCAGGCCGCCCGCTGGACCGGCCCGCCGCCGCGTCGCCCGCTCGCCCTGCGCACCCTGCGGGACCTCCAGGAGCCGGACGCCAGGCTCCTGTGGCTGGCCGAGGTGGAGGCGCTGCCGTCGACCGTGGTGGCCCGCCGGCTGGGCCTGGACCCCGCGCGGGTGTCCGAGGAACTCGACCAGGTGCGGACCCTGTTCCGGGACCGCTGCCGCCGCAACCACCTCGACACCCCGATGGACGCGGAGTGCCGCGGCTACGCCGGCCTGCTGGACGCGGTCACCCGCCCCGCGGCCGCCGCCGGGACCCCCGAGGACCTCTCCCGGCACCTCGCCACCTGCGAGGGGTGCGCGCAGGCCGCCGCCTGTCTGCGGCCGCACGGCGGCCAACTGCCCGCCGCGCTGGCCGGCGGAGTCATCGGCTGGGGCGGCCTCGCCTACCTGGAGCGCCGCCGCCGGGCCGCCGAGGTGCGCCTCGGCGCCCGCCGCCCCGCGGCGGCGGACAACGGCGGGGAGCCGCAGCAGGGCGCCGCGCGGGCGCGGATCGTGCGCGGCGGCCTGCTCGCCGCCGCGGTCGCCCTGTCCGGGCTGGCGCTGGCCGTGTCGATGATGCCGTTCGGCGGCTCCGCGAACGACGACGCGCACGACGACAACGCCCGCAGGCCGGTCACCGACGGGCGCCCGGCCCTCGACCCGGACGCCGGCCCGCCCGCCGTCGAGCCCCTGCCGTCCGCCTCCGCCTCCGTCGCGGCCTCGGCGTCCGCGGCCCACGAGTCGTCCGCGAGCGGCGCGGCGACCCGGTCAGGACGTGAGAACCCCGACCCGGAACCGCAGGGCACCGCCTCGGCCACCGCCGACGGGGGCGACTCGCCCGACCCGGGGACCGACGCCTCCGGGACGGGCGGTACGGGCTCCGGCGGTACCGGGTCCGGCGGCACGGGAACCGGCGGGCCGGAGAGCGGCGGGACAGGGGTCTGCCGGGTCGACTACGACCAGACGTACCAGTGGACCGACGGCTTCCAGGCCAAGGTCACCGTCACCACCGCACGCTCCCTGGACGCCTGGCGCGTCGCCTGGTCCTTCGCCGACGGGCAGCGGGTCGGCCAGATGTGGGACGCGACCGTCGCCCAGAGCGGCTCCCGCGTCACGGCCACCGCCGCCGAGTACAACAAGTCCGTCCCCGCGAACGGCACCCTGTCCTTCGGCTTCCTCGGCACCTGGGACGGGCGCAACTCCGCGCCGTACGACTTCACGCTCAACGGGCACAGCTGCGCGACGGGCTGACCCCGGACCCGCGAACGGCCCGGCGCCCCGGCCCGAGGAGTGACCCGAACGGCCCTGTCGGGCACCCGGACGGGACATGGAGGGTGGGACCGTGTGCCACCGGCACGCGGTATCCCCACCCGCACGCGGTACCCCGACCGCTGTCCCGACCCGGAAGGAATCCCGATGTCCGTCGAGACGCAGCAGGCAGCCGCCGGACTCACGGACGAGGAGCTCGCGACGCTGGACGCCCACTGGCGTGCCGCGAACTACCTCTCCGTCGGCCAGATCTACCTCATGGGCAACCCGCTGCTGGCCGAACCGCTGCGCCCGGAACACATCAAGCCGCGCCTGCTCGGCCATTGGGGCACCTCGCCCGGCCTCAACCTGGTCCACACCCACCTCAACCGCGTCATCAAGGCCCGCGACCTGAACGCCCTGTGCGTCTGGGGCCCCGGCCACGGCGGGCCCGCCGTGCTGGCCAACTCCTGGCTGGAGGGCTCGTACACCGAGACCTACCCGGACATCACCCGGGACGCCTCCGGCATGGCGCGGCTGTTCAAGCAGTTCTCCTTCCCCGGCGGGGTGCCCAGCCACGTCGCCCCCGAGACGCCGGGCTCCATCCACGAGGGCGGTGAACTCGGCTACTCCCTCTCCCACGCCTACGGCGCCGCGCTCGACAACCCGGACCTGGTCGTCGCCTGCGTCATCGGCGACGGCGAGGCGGAGACCGGCCCGCTGGCCGCGTCCTGGCACTCCAACAAGTTCCTCGACCCGGTGCACGACGGAGCGGTCCTGCCGGTCCTGCACCTCAACGGCTACAAGATCGCCAACCCGACCGTCCTGGCCCGCCTCCCCGAGGCGGAACTCGACGAACTGCTCCGCGGCTACGGCCACGACCCGGTCCACGTCACCGGTGACGATCCCGCCGCCGTGCACCGCGCCATGGCCGCGGCCATGGACACCGCCCTCGACCGCATCGCCGCCCTCCAGCGCGCCGCCCGTACCGACGGCGCCACCGAGCGGCCCCGCTGGCCCATGATCGTGCTGCGCACCCCCAAGGGCTGGACCGGCCCCGCCGAGGTCGACGGGGTGCCCGTGGAGGGCACCTGGCGCGCCCACCAGGTTCCGCTGGCCGGTGTCCGGGACAACCCCGAGCACCTGCGGCAGCTGGAGCGGTGGCTGCGCTCGTACCGCCCCGAGGAGCTGTTCGACGAGCACGGCGCCCCGCGCCCCGACGTGCTGGACTGCGTCCCGCACGGCACCCGCCGCCTCGGCGCCACCCCGCACGCCAACGGCGGCCTCCTGCTGCGCGAACTGCCGCTGCCCCCGCTGGAGAAGTACGCCGTCGAGGTCGACAAGCCCGGCGCCACCCTGCACGAGCCCACCCGCGTCCTCGGCGACCTGCTCGAGGACGTCATGGCCGCCACCACCGACCGGCGCGACTTCCGGCTCGTCGGCCCCGACGAGACCGCCTCCAACCGCCTCCAGGCCGTCTACGGCGCCAGCGGCAAGGCCTGGCAGGCCCTGACCCTGCCCGTGGACGAGCACCTCGACCCGCACGGCCGGGTGATGGAGATCCTGTCCGAGCACACCTGCCAGGGCTGGCTGGAGGGCTACCTCCTCACCGGCCGGCACGGACTGTTCTCCTGCTACGAGGCCTTCGTGCACATCGTCGACTCGATGGTCAACCAGCACATCAAATGGCTGCGCACCACCCGCCGGCTGCCCTGGCGGGCCCCCATCGCCTCGTTCAACTACCTGCTGACCTCGCACGTGTGGCGCCAGGACCACAACGGCTTCTCCCACCAGGACCCCGGCTTCGTCGACCACATCCTGAACAAGAGCCCCGAAGCGGTCCGGGTCTACTTCCCGCCGGACGCCAACACCCTGCTCTCCGTGGCCGACCACACGCTGCGCAGCCGCGACTACGTCAACGTGATCGTCGCCGGCAAGCAGCCCTGCTTCGACTGGCTCTCCATGGAGCAGGCCACGGTGCACTGCGCGCGCGGCGCCGGCATCTGGGACTGGGCCGGCACCGAGGACGGCACCCGCGAACCGGACGTCGTGCTGGCCTGCGCGGGCGACGTGCCGACCCAGGAGGTGCTGGCCGCCGCCCAGCTGCTGCGCCGGCACCTGCCCGACCTGGCCGTGCGCGTGGTCAACGTCGTCGACATCGCCCGGCTGCTGCCCAGCGAGGAGCACCCGCACGGGATGACCGACTTCGAGTACGACGGCCTGTTCACCCCGGACAAGCCGGTGATCTTCGCCTACCACGGCTACCCGTGGCTGATCCACCGCCTGGCCTACCGGCGGGCAGGCCACTCCCACCTGCACGTACGCGGCTACAAGGAGATCGGCACCACGACCACGCCGTTCGACATGGTGGTCAGCAACGACCTGGACCGCTACCGCCTGGTCATGGACGTCATCGACCGCGTCCCCGGCCTCGCGGTGCGCGCCGCCGCCGTCCGCCAGCGCATGGAGGACACCCGGCTGCGCCACCACGCCTGGATCCGGGAGCACGGCGTGGACCTGCCCGAGGTGGCGGACTGGTCCTGGGACGGCTGACCGGGGACGTTCCCGCCTCCGGCGCGCGGGGCGGCGGACAGGATCCCATCACCGGCGTGCGCGGACCAGGGCCGACCGGCCCTGGTCCGCGCACGTGCTTCGGGGAAGGATTCTTGAGGCAAGCCGACACATCACAAGGAGCGACCGATGGCGGACCGTGAGCAGGCCGGACCGGACACCCCGATCCGGGTCTTCCTCCTCGACGACCACGAGGTGGTACGGCGCGGGGTGCACGACCTGCTGAACGACGAACCGGACATCACGGTGGTGGGCGAGGCCGCCACCGCCGACCAGGCCCTGGTGCGCGTACCCGCCCTGCGCCCGGACGTGGCGGTGCTCGACGTGCGCCTGCCGGACGGCGACGGCGTGACCGTCTGCCGCGAGCTGCGCTCCCGCCTGCCGGAACTGGCCTGTCTGATGCTGACCTCGTTCGACGACGAGGAGGCACTGCTGGACTCGATCATGGCGGGCGCCTCCGGCTATGTGCTGAAGCAGATCCGGGGCTCGGACCTGGTCTCGGCGGTGCGCACCGTGGCGAGCGGCCAGTCGCTGCTCGATCCCAGCGCCACCACGAAGCTGATGGCCCGGCTGCGCGGTGGACAGCAGCCGCAGGAGGAGCCGGACACGCTGCCCGGACTGACCGACCGGGAACGGGAGATCCTGGCCCTGATCGGCGAGGGCCTGACCAACCGCCAGATCGGCCAGCGCCTCTACCTGGCCGAGAAGACGGTGAAGAACCACATCTCCCGCCTGCTCGCCAAGCTCGGCGTGGAGCGGCGCATCCAGGCCGCCGTCATCGCCACCCAGGCCAAGGACCGGCTGCGCGGAACCTCCTGACCCGGGGGAGGAGGACGGGCAGACCCCCGGTCGGCGGCCCGGCCACCCGAATGGACTGGCGCGGCGGCTACCAGGAGCGGCGCACACTCATGTCCGGGGCGCGGCGGACAGAAATGGACGGGAAGGACAATCCACTTCTCGCGGATCCTGATTGCGCGGTGCGCGGTTTTTCACCGCTTCCCCGCGTCTTCCGGTCCTTCCCGTCACTCCCATGACACCACACGGGCCGTCGCCGCACCAGGGCCGTCCGGCCCCGGCGGCCGGCCCGGCCCAGGTCGGGACCTGCGGGCCCTGCCGAGGGCCCGCTGAGCCCTTCCGGCCCGGCCGGCCGGCGACGGAGGGTGGGCGGGGAAGCGACCAGGGAGCCCACGGGAGGAGCCGTCATGCGGACACCGGTAGTCGACGCGACCACCCTGGAGAGCCTGCTGTACTCGGCCGTGGCGGCTCCGTCGATCCACAACACCCAGCCCTGGCGGTTCGGCCTGGACGCCGGCACCCGGTCCATCCACGTCCGCGCGGACCCACGGTCCCTGCCGCTGACCGATCCGGTGCGGCGCGCCCAGCACCTCTCCGTGGGCGCGGCCGTCCTCAATCTGCGGGTCGCCGCGGACCACCTCGGCTGGGACCCCCTCGTGACGCTCCTGCCCGACCCGGGCGACCCCGGCCTGCTCGCCACCGTCCGGCTGTTCGTGGCGGCGCCGGACGCGCAGCCGTCGTACCGCGGCCTGTACGACGCGATCGCGCGCCGGCACACCAGCCGGATGCCGTTCACCGGGCGGCCGGTGCCGGAGCCCATCGTGCTGGAGATGGTCAAGGCGGCCCGGATCGAGGGGGCCCACCTGGACGTACCCGACTTCGCCGGCACCCGGCGCCTGCTGAGCCTGACCGCGCAGGCCGAGGCGCGCAACGCCGCCGACCCGGCCCGTACCGCCGAGACCAGGGCCTGGGTCAACGCCCCGGACACCCCCTTCCCGCACGGCATTCCGCTCACCTCGCTGGGCCCGCGGGACACGGCCGGGCGGATGCCCGTGCGGGACTTCACCGGCCCGCTGCCGGGGCTGCGTCCGCCCGCGCTGCGTTTCGAACGCCACGCGCAGGTGGCCCTCCTGTGGACCACGCACGACCGGCGGGAGGACTGGCTGCGCGCGGGGCAGGCGATGGAGCGGGCCCTGCTGGTGGCCACCCGGTACGGGGTGCGCACCTCGATGCTGCACCAGGCGATGGAGTGGCCCGACCTGCGGGCGGCGACGGCCGCCCCGAGGCTCCGCTGCCGCCCCCACCTGCTGATCCGCTTCGGCTACGGCCCGGACGGCGGCCGCACCCCGCGCGCGGCCGACGCGTGGGCCGAAGGGAAAGCATGAACGCACACGACGGGCGGGCCGGGCGGCGTGCGGAACGCCTTCCCCGGCCCGCCCCGGTCGTCGAACCGTCGTCGCGCGACCGCTCAGCCCGGGACGCGCAGATCCGTGAGTTCCCGGCCGCTGACCATGGTGGCCTCGATGCGGATGAAGACGTCCTCGTCGATCGGCATCCAGGAACGCGGCCCGGTGCTCAGGAGACGCTCGTGCTCGACCGGATCGGTGACCACGGTGGCCCGGCCGGTGACGACCACGCTCCAGCCCGACCGGCTCTCCACGTCGAAGGCGTCCGCCTCGAAGGCGACCACGACCCCGTCGACGGCGCGCACGAGGTCCGACCCGGCGGAGGTGCGCAGCAGCACGGACGCGTCCGCCGCCAGGGCGAAGTTGACGGGCAGCACCGCGGGCAGCGCCTGCCGCGTGTAGACGACACGGCCCACCGGTACCTCGGCCATCAGGCGCAGGCACTCCCGCCGGTCCATCGAGCGAAAGCCATCGTTGTCGGACACCCTCCCATGGTCGCCACGCACCCGGCCTGCCGTTAGGGCCTGTTGGCCCACATCTTCGGCGGGTTCCGCCGGACGCCTCAAGTGCCGCCGCCTCGGGGGGCGGGACGGTCCGGTCGGTGGAATCCTTTGGTGCGCGGGTGCCGGCCGTGCCGTTCGTGAACGGGAGGGGCGGCGTCCGCCAGGGAAGCGAGCGACCAGCGGGCGGGACCGGACCCGGAAGGGAGCGGCGCGGTGGCCAAGGAGACCGACCCGGCGTCGAAGCGCGCACGCGGCACCCCACCGCCGGGCCTGGACGGCGAACTGACGCAGGCGCTGGTGAGCTCGCGCCGGTTCTTCACCCGGGCGGAGGTCTCCCCCGACCTGCGCACCCTGCACAGGACCGGCGGCCGTCAGGCGGACGACTTCTACCGGGACCGCTGGTCGCACGACAAGGTGGTGCGCTCGACCCACGGCGTGAACTGCACCGGCTCCTGCTCGTGGAAGGTGTACGTCAAGGACGGCATCATCACCTGGGAGGCCCAGCAGACCGACTATCCCTCGGTCGGCCCGGACCGCCCCGAGTACGAGCCGCGCGGCTGCCCGCGCGGCGCCGCGTTCTCCTGGTACACGTACTCGCCGACCCGCGTCCGCTACCCGTACGTGCGCGGTGTGCTGCTCCAGATGTACCGGGAGGCGAAGGCCCGGCTCGGCGATCCGGTCGCGGCCTGGGCGGACATCGTCTCCGACCCGGCGCGGGCCCGCCGGTACAAGGCCGCGCGCGGCAGGGGCGGCCTGGTGCGGACGAGCTGGGCGGAAGCGGTGGAGCTGGCCGCCGCCGCGCATGTGCACACCATCGAGGAGTACGGGCCCGACCGGCTGGCCGGGTTCTCGCCGATCCCGGCGATGTCGATGGTCTCGCACGCGGCGGGCGCCCGCTTCTACTCGCTCATCGGCGGCGTGATGCTGTCCTTCTACGACTGGTACGCGGACCTGCCGGTCGCCTCGCCGCAGGTCTTCGGCGACCAGACGGACGTACCGGAGTCGGGGGACTGGTGGGACGCCGGCTACCTGATCATGTGGGGCTCCAACCTGTCGGTGACCCGCACCCCGGACGCGCACTGGATGACCGAGGCCCGCTACCGCGGCCAGAAGGTCGTCGCGGTCAGCCCCGACTACGCGGACAACGTGAAGTTCGCCGACGAGTGGCTGCCCGCGCGGCCCGGCACCGACGGGGCCCTGGCGATGGCCATGGGCCACGTGGTGCTCAAGGAGTTCTTCGCCGACCGCCGCACCCCGTACTTCGAGGAGTACGTGAAGCGGTACACGGACCTGCCGTTCCTGGTCGTCCTGGACGAGCGCGGGCCGGGGACGTACGCGCCGGGCAAGTTCCTGACCGCGGCCGACCTCGGCGGGGAACCGGCCGCCGCCGAGCACGCGGAGTTCCGCACGGTCCTGCTGGACGGCGACGGCAGCCCGGTCGTCCCCGGCGGCACCCTCGGCGACCGGTTCGGCGAGAGCGGGGCCGGACGGTGGAACCTGGACCTGGGAGAGACCGACCCGCTGCTGTCGGCCGAGGGCGGCGGCGAGGCCCCGGTGGCGGTCGAACTGCCCCGCTTCGACGCCCCCGACGGCGGCGCGGGCGTGCTGCGGCGCGGCGTCCCGGTGCGGCGGATCGCCGGACTACTGGTCACCACGGTGTACGACCTGCTGCTCGCCCAGTACGGCGTGGCCCGCCCGGACTGCCCGGCCGCTGGCCTGCGTCGTACGACGACGCCGACGAGCCGTACACGCCCGCCTGGCAGGCCGCGATCACCGGCGTGGACGCGGAGCGGGCCGCGCGCATCGCCCGGGAGTTCGCCGTCAACGCCGAGGAGTCACGCGGCCGTTCGATGATCGTGATGGGCGCGGGCACCAACCACTGGTTCCACTCCGACACCATCTACCGGGCGTTCCTCACCCTCACGACACTGACCGGCTGCCAGGGCGTCAACGGCGGCGGCTGGGCCCACTACGTCGGCCAGGAGAAGGTCCGGCCGCTCACCGGCTACAACGTGCTCGCGACCGCCTCCGACTGGAACCGCCCGGCACGGCAGATGATCCAGACGGCGTACTGGTACCTGCACAGCGACCAGTTCCGCTACGACCCCTTCTCGGCCGACACCCTCGCGGCGGCCGGCGCGGGCGGCCCCTTCGCCGGGAGGACCACCGCGGACCTGATCGCCGCCTCCGCGCGCATGGGCTGGATGCCCTCCTACCCGACCTTCGACCGCAATCCGCTCGACCTCGCCGACGAGGCCGAGGCCGCCGGGCGCCCGGTCGCCGAGCACGTGGTGGAGGAACTGACTTCAGGACGGCTCGGGTTCGCGGGCGAGGACCCGGACGCTCCCGCCAACTTCCCGCGCGTCCTGACCATCTGGCGGGCCAACCTGCTCGGCTCCTCCGCGAAGGGCAACGAGTACTTCCTCAAGCACCTGCTCGGCACGGACTCCTCCGTCAGCGCCGCCGAGGCGCCGCCCGGCGCGCGGCCCCGGGACGTGAGATGGCGGAAGGAGGCACCCGTCGGAAAGCTGGACCTGCTGCTGACGCTGGACTTCCGCATGACCAGCACGACCGTCTTCTCGGACGTGGTGCTGCCCGCCGCCACCTGGTACGAGAAGCACGACCTGTCGAGCACCGACATGCACCCCTACGTGCACGCCTTCAGCCCGGCGATCGCACCGCCCTGGCAGACCCGCACCGACTGGGACGCCTTCACCACCCTGGCCCGCGAGTTCAGCAGGCTCTCCGCCACCCGCCTCGGCGTGCGCAAGGACGTGGTCGCCGCCCCGCTGCTGCACGACACCCCGGACGAACTGGCCACCCCGCACGGCCGCGTACGGGACTGGAGGGCAGGCGAGTGCACGCCCGAGCCCGGCCGCACCATGCCCAGGCTGGTCACCGTCGAACGCGACTACGGCGCCGTCGCCGAGAAGATGACCGCGCTCGGCCCGCTCCTGGACTCCCTGGGCGCCTCCACCAAGGGCGTCACCTTCCGCCTGGAGCGCGAACTGGACTATCTGCGGCACAAGAACGGCGCGGTGCGCGGGGGAGTGGCCGACGGGCGGCCCGCGCGCGCCCGGGACGTGCAGGCCTGCGAGACGATCCTCGCCCTGTCCGGCACCACCAACGGCCGGCTGGCCACCCAGGGCTTCCACACCCTCGAAGCCCGTACCGGGGTCCGGCTCGCCGACCTGGCCGCGGAGCACGAGGGCAAGCAGGTCACCTTCGCCGACACCCAGGAAGCCCCCGTGCCGGTCATCACCAGCCCCGAGTGGTCCGGTTCGGAGGCGGGCGGCCGCCGCTACGCGCCGTTCACCGTCAACGTCGAACGCGGAAAGCCGTGGCACACCCTCACCGGCCGCCAGCACTTCTACCTCGACCACGACTGGATGGCCGCGCTCGGCGAGCAACTCCCCGTCTACCGGCCGCCGCTGGACATGCACGCCCTGTTCGGCGAACCACGACTGGGAGAGACCGGCGAACTCGGGCTGACCGTGCGGTACCTGACCCCGCACAACAAGTGGTCCATCCACTCCGAGTACCAGGACAACCTGTTCATGCTGTCGCTGTCCCGGGGCGGACCCACCATCTGGATGAGCACCGAGGACGCGGCCAGGACCGGCGTGCGCGACAACGACTGGATCGAGGCGGTCAACCGCAACGGCGTCGTCGCCGCCCGCGCCGTCGTCTCGCACCGGATGCCGCGAGGCACCGTCTACATGCACCACGCCCAGGACCGCCTGATCGACGTGCCCCGCACCGAGACCACCGGCCGCCGCGGCGGCATCCACAACTCCCTCACCCGGCTGCTGATCAAGCCCAGCCATCTCATCGGCGGCTACGCCCAGTTGTCGTACGCCTTCAACTACCTCGGCCGGACCGGCAACCAGCGCGACGAGGTGACCGTCATCCGCCGCCGCGCCGACCAGGAGGTGACGTACTGACATGCGCCCCATGGCCCAGATGGCGATGGTGATGAACCTCGACAAGTGCATCGGCTGCCACACCTGCTCGGTCACACGACCCCGCGCCCGTCGACGCCGTCCTCCGCAAACTGGCCGCCATGCGCTCCTACATGCGCGACATCAACCTCGGCCGCGAACCCGACCCCGCCATCCCGAGGTCGGTCGGGATGGAGGAGGAGCAGATGTACGACATGTACCGGCTGCTGGCCCTGGCCAAGTACGACGAGCGGTACGTCATCCCGCCCGCGCACGCCGAACAGGCCCACGACCTGGAGGAGTCGGTCACCGAGTGCAGCCTGGACTACGAGGGCGGCCCCGGCATGGGAGGCTCCGGGCCCTTCGGCGAGACCTCCGGCGGCGCGGCGCCGGTCGCCGTGGAGAACTACCGGGCCCTGCGTGACCGGCAGACCTCCGACACCCCGGCCGCCCCCGTCGACAAGGACACCCGCGTCAACCTGCTCAACTGGGACGGCAAGGGCTCCCCACCCGGTCTGTTCCCGCCCCCGGACCGGGCCGCCGGTGCCGACGGCGACGGGCAGGCCGGGCCGAAACCATGAGAAGGAGACCCGGGACCGCACCGGCCCGCACCGAGCCCTGGCACCCCGGCGCCTGGCAGGTCCAGTCCCTGCTGCTCGCCTACCCGGACGAGGAGTTCCCCGAGCGGCTGTCCCTGGCTCGCCGCGCGGCCGCCGCCCTGCCCGACCACGTCCGCGCCCCCCTGCTCCGCTTCACCGGGCACGCCGAGCGCACGCCGGCCGGAGAACTCGCCGCCGCCTACGTCGCCACCTTCGACCACCGCAAGCGCTGCTGCCCCTACCTGACCTACTACGCGCACGGCGACACCCGCAGGCGCGGCGTCGCGCTGCTCCGCCTGAAGCAGGCCTACGCCGCCGCCGGACTGCGCCTCGCCGACCACGAACTGCCCGACCACCTCGCCGTCGTCCTGGAGTTCGCGGCCGCGGAACCGGCCACCGGACACCGCCTGCTCACCGAGCACCGCGCCGGTCTCGAACTGCTCCGCCTGGCCCTGCGCGCCGAGGACTCGCCCTGGACGGGCGTACTGGAGTCCGTCTCCGCCACGCTGCCGCCACTGAAGGGCGACGAACAGCAGGCGGTCGCCCGGCTCGCCGCCGAGGGCCCGCCAGAGGAACAGGTCGGGCTCGCCCCCTACACGCCACCCCAGTTCATGCCCGGCTCGGCAGGAGGCCCGCGATGACGACCGCACCCGCGCAGCCCCTCACCGCGGCGGCCCAGACCGGCACCGGCAGCATCCTGCTGTGGGTGGTGGTGCCCTACCTCGCCCTCGCCGTCTTCGTCCTCGGGCACATCTGGCGCTACCGCTACGACAAGTTCGGCTGGACCACCCGCTCCTCGCAGCTCTACGAGAAACGGCTGCTGCGGATCGGCAGCCCGCTGTTCCACTTCGGCATCCTCGTCGTGATCCTCGGCCACATCGGCGGGCTGGTCGTCCCCGAGAGCTGGACGCGTGCGGTCGGCATCAGCGAGACCACGTACCACTGGCTGGTCGTCGTCCTCGGCACCGTCGCCGGGGTGTGCACGGTGGGCGGTCTCGCCATCCTCATCTACCGCCGCCGCACGGTGGGTCCGGTGTTCTCCGCCACCACGCGCAACGACAAGGCGATGTACGTCTCCCTCACCGTGACCATCGCGCTCGGCCTGTCCGCCACCGTCGCCGCCACCGTCGTCGGCCGGGGCTACAACTACCGGCAGACCATCTCCCCCTGGTTCCGGTCCATCTTCGCCGTGCAACCGCGCCCGGACCTGATGAGCGGCGTGCCGCTGCTCTTCCAGCTCCACGCCCTCAGCGCCATGCTGCTCTTCGCCGCCTGGCCCTTCACCCGCCTGGTCCACATGCTCACCGCGCCGATCGGCTACCTCACCCGCCCCTACATCGTCTACCGCAGCCGAGACCCCCGCCTCGGCACAAGACCACCACGCCGCGGCTGGGAACGCATCGGATGACGGCGCGCGGCGCCACCGTAATTCGGTGGCGCCGCTTCACGACGCTCCCCTACGGTGAGGCGCGCGACCAGCGGAGGGCCACGGCCGTCGCTGCCGGTCGGCTTCGGTGTGCTGAGCTCTCGTGAGTTCTTTGTTGAGGAAGAGGAGGTGTGACCCATGGCTGTCTCGGTGATGGGCGCTGCCCGCAATCCCAGGATCATCCACTCCACCTCCGCGGCCACCGGCTGACACCACCTGCCACGCCCGCGCACACCCGCGCGGGCCGTCGGGGCCGCCCTCGTGAAGGGTTCCCCCTTGCGTTCCTCCGCTCCGTCCGTTTCTTCCCTTCCTTCTTCCGTCTCACCGCACCCTCTCGCCCCCTACGGCTGGGACGAGGGCTGGGAGACGGTCTTCACCCCGTACACCGCCGAAGGCCTGCTGCCGGGCCGGGTGATCCGCGTCGACCGGGGACAGTGCGACGTCGTCACCGCCGGCGGTGTGCTGCGCGCGGACACCGCGTTCGTCACCCCGCACGACCCGATGCGGGTGGTGTGCACCGGTGACTGGGTCGCCGTCGAGCCCGGCGGCAACCCGCGTTACGTCCGTACGACGCTGCCGCGCCGCACCGCCTTCGTGCGCTCCACCTCCTCCAAGCGGTCCGAGGGGCAGATCCTCGCCGCCAACGTCGACCACGCGATCATCGCGGTGTCCCTCGCGGTCGAACTCGACCTCGGCCGTATCGAGCGCTACCTGGTGCTGGCCTGGGAATCGGGCGCGCAGCCGCTGATCGTGCTGACCAAGGCCGACCTCGTGCCCGACGCGACGGGGCTGGGGTACCTCGTCCAGGACGTGGAGACGAGCGCGCCCGGCGTGCCCGTGCTGCCCGTCAGCGCCCTGACCGGGGACGGTCTCGACGTCCTCCTCGCCGTCGTCTCCTCGGGCACGTCCGTGCTGCTCGGCTCGTCCGGAGCGGGCAAGTCCACGCTCGCGAACGTGCTGCTCGGCGACGACGTCATGGTCGTGCAGGCCGCGCGGGACGTCGACGGCAAGGGCCGGCACACGACCACCACCCGCAACCTGCTCGCGCTGCCCGGCGGCGGTGTGCTGATCGACACCCCGGGGCTGCGCGGAGTGGGCCTGTGGGACGCCGAGAGCGGGGTCGGACAGGTGTTCTCGGAGATCGAGGAGCTGGCGGGGCGGTGCCGGTTCCAGGACTGCGCCCACGACAGCGAGCCCGGGTGCGCGGTGCTCTCCGCCGTCGACGCCGGTGAGCTGCCCCAGCGGCGGCTGGAGAGCTACCGCAAGCTCCTGCGCGAGAACCAGTGGATCGTCGCCAAGACCGACGCGCGGCTGCGCTCGGAGATCCGACGGGACTGGAAGCGCAAGGGCGCCGAGGGCCGGGCGGCGATGGAGGCCAAGCGGGGGCGGTGGCGCTAGGCAGAGTCTTTCCGAACGTCCGATCGTTGCCGCCGCCTGCGGGTCGTGCCCGGGGCGGGCGGTGGCGGGATCACCGCCAGGTGCTGGAAGGCATCGCGTCCGCGTTGTCAGCTGCCCGCCGGAGGGCGACTCGGGTCGATGACGCGGAGGGGCGGGGGGACACGCCGGGGATGGACGGCGTGTCCCAGGTCGTGGCCTGGACGGGGGATGAGGGTGCGGCGGATGGCGATGAGGGCGACGTCGTCGGCGAGGCCGCCGCCGGTGTAGTCGATCAGGTCGCGCTGGATCTTGTGCAGCAGTGCTTCGGGGTTGTGGTCGGTCCACTGGGCGACGCGTTCCGCGAAGGGGTAGAACGCGCCGTGCCGGTCGCGGGCCTCGATGACACCGTCGGTGTACAGGAGCAGGGTGTCGCCCGGGCCGAAGGGCAGGACGTCCAGGTCGTGGTCGTCGGGGTCCGTCAGGCCGACACCGAGTGGCGGCGCGGGGCTGAGGCTGGGTACGGTCACGCCGTTGTCCGGTCCGAACAGTATGGGTGCCGGGTGGCCGCAGCTGATGATCCGGATGACTGGCTCGTCGTCGGGGATCTCCAGCAGGAAAGCGGTGACGAAGCGTTCTCCCGTTTCGCCGTCGTGCTCGAAGTCGGCGAGGTAGCGGGCGATGCTGCGCTCCAGGGCGGCGGCGAGCTGGGGCAGGGAGGCGTGCTGGTGGGCGGCCTCCCGGAAGGCGCCGAGCAGGAGGGCGGCCTCACCGACGGCGGGCAGGCCCTTGCCGCGCACGTCACCGATCATCACGCGGGCCGCGCCGTCGGTGCGGGCGGCGGCATAGAGGTCCCCGCCGATCTCGGCCTCCTCCTCGGCGGCCAGATAGAGGCAGGCGAGCTGCAGCGGACCCAGCCGGGTGGGAAGCGGCCACAGCAGGACGTGCTGGGCGGCCTCGGCCACCGTTCTCACCCGGGCCAGCTGACGCCTGTGCCGGTCACGCGCCACGCAGAAGGAGACCACCACCGTCGACAGCACCGCCAGAGCGGCCATCTCGACCAGCACGTTCCGGGACAGCAACCGACCGTCATGCCAGCCTACGAATCCCTGGACCATGACGGTCAGGGCCCCGATGCCACTGGTCATCCAGGGGCCTGCGAACCACGCGGTGAGTGCGGGCGCGATCACCAGCAGGGGGCCGAGGACGATGTCGGCCGGGGTCACGATGTCCGAGACCGTGATGACCACGATGAGCGCAACCGGTATCAGCAGCAGCAGGTGGCTCGACTGCCACGGCTGCCGGAGGCCGACGACACGCTGATTTTTTGCGCCCATGACTTCCCCAGTGTGCAACTGCGTGCGCCGGTGTGGCGAGTGCCCCCACGGCATCGCCGATGATCTTGAGTGGGAGTCGGCGGCCCGGGCGGCGGACGCTCCGGCACCGACCCGGCGCGTATCAGCGCGCCGGACCGCGGTGCCGCACGGTGCAGCCGATCAGGCGACGGAGTGGGTGATGGTGCCGCTGTACTGGCCGACGGGAGCGTTGGCGGGCACGGTGATGACCACGGTCGGGTTCCAGCTGCAGCTCTCGTTGCCGCTCGACCCCGTGTAGGAGAACGCCGTGCGCGCCGCGTTCAGCGTGACCTGGCTGCCGGCACCGCTCTGTCCTGGACGGCACGTTCCGGGGGACGATTCGGCGGTGGCGGGTCCGGACCAGTACGCGATGTCGCCGGTGGGGATCGTGCCGCCCGTGGTGGTCAGCGCCGTGGCGGTCACGGTGACCGTCCACTCCGGCTCCTGCTGGCCGGTGACGGTGACGGTGCCCAGTTGGGCGCTGTGTGTGCTGCCGGCCGAGGCCGCGCCCAGATTGGCGGTGGCCGGCACGCTGATCGTGAGGTCCGCGTCCGCCGGAGCACGGGTGGGGGGCGGCTCCGCGTCCCGCGAGGACGGGGCCGCGTCCGGGGACCTCGGCGCGCGGGTCATGGCGGAGGTTCCCTGCTCCGTCTCTGCCGCGTTCGGCGTGCCGGAGCCTTCCACGGGCATGATCGGCGCGGAGGCCGAGGGCGACGGGGAAGGCTGGATGACCGCCGTGAGCAGGGCGGTGGTGAGCAGGATGCGAGTGTGCACAAATGTCCGTCGATGCTGTGGTGTGTGGTCAGGAGGAGGTGTTCCGGCCGCGTCTGCGTACGGCGAGTACGCCCAGACCGAGGGCCGCGAGGGCGGCGCCACCTCCCGCCCAGAGGCGGCGGTGGGAACCGACGGAGGCGATCATCGCCTGTACCGGCCGCCCGTCTCCGGCGTCGGGGAAGGAGAGGCGCCCGGTGGCGGTGTGCTCGACGAGTCCGCTGCGCAGGGTGACCTCCGCCGTCCAGGGCCCATCGGGAATGCGGCTGCCGAGAGCGAAGGTGATCTCGCCGGTGTGGCCGGGTGCGAGCGTGGGTCCCTGACTGCCGGCGAAGGGCCCTGCCGCCAGACCGTCCGGGCCGTTCCTCAGCATCAGCCTGCCGCTGAGGTCCACGGCCCGCGCCCCGGTGTTGCGCACCCGGGCCCGGAGCCGGGGCAGGCCGCCGCGGTCGCGAGCGGGGACGAGGCCGGTGATCCGGAAGTCGGAGGCCGGTTCGCCGCCGGGACCGATGTCGACATAGACGCGGACGCCGACCCGCTGGACCATGGCGATGTTGGCGTCCCCGTGCGGGGCCGAGCGGTGCTGGGCCCAGATCACGCCGTAGCGTTCGCCTTCCGAGGCCCTTCGGGGCACGCGGATGGTGGCCCGCACCCGTGCCGTGCTGTGCGGGTGCAGTTCGAGGCGGGCGGGCTCCAGGGAGATCCAGTGGGCGAGTTCGTTGCGCCTGCCGTCCGGGGGGTAGACGAACCTGCCCTTGTGGATGCCCGCCTTCCCGGCGTACATGCCCAACCTGAGCGGTTCGGAGCTGTCGTTGACGACCTCGAGTCTTCGGCGGATCGTACTGCCGGGCGCCAGGTGGTCGATGATGTAACTGGAGGCACGCGGGTCGTCCCTGCGCTCGACGGGGGCTTCGAGCAGCTTGATGCCCAGGGTGATCCGGGGGACGTCCGGCGCCGGGTGTGCCGTGGCGGCGGCGGGCAGGATGAACAGCCCAGCCGCCGCCAGGATTGCCAGAACTCGCTTCATGGTGCTGTCAGGCCACCGAGTGTGTGATCGTGCCGGTGTACGCGCCGGAGGCGACGGTGCTGGGGACGTTCACGATCACCGTCGGGTCCCAGGAGGCGCTGTTGGCGCCGCCACCCGCGGTGTGCGCGAACGCCGTCTGCGCGGAGGAGAGTGCGACGGCCGCGGCGGCGGTGGGCTGGCCCGGAGTGAAGGTCCCACTGCCGTTGGTGCTGGTGGCGGGCCCCGACCAGTACTCGACGTTGCTGTCGGGATGGACTGGTTGGCACCGCCGGCGCCGGTGGTGAAGGCCGTGGACGTCACCGTCGCCGTCCACGGAGCGGGCACAACACCGCGCTGGTCGTTGACCGTTACCGCGCCGAGCTGGCCGGTCGCCGTCCCACCGAAGGTGGTGTTCGACAACGCCGCGGACGCCGGTGTGCTCACGGCCAGGGCCCCACCCTGCACGGTGAACGTGACTGCTGTGTCCTGGGCTTGAGCCGAAGGCGTCACCGCGGCCAGCACGAGCACGGCGGCTCCGACAGCCACCGCGGGCAAAGTTCTCATCTGCGTTCTTCCGAAGATCAGTTGGCCCACAGAGGTACCAGTGCTGCCGCCGCGGCGCCCGTAGGCTCCGACAGGACGCGTACACGGACACCCGCAGGTACCAATCCCGTACGCGTGTCACGCCGGGCGCGGTGTCCGATTTCCGCCAGCGGCACCCCCGCGCGGAGGCGGACACTGGACGGCGTGATGGACGAGGACAGCAGGTACGAGGCCGTACGCAGCCGGGACGGCCGGTTCGACGGGGAGTTCTTCTTCGCCGTCGAGACGACCGGGATCTACTGCCGTCCCAGCTGCCCGGCCGTCACCCCCAAACGGCACCACGTGCGGTTCTACGCCACGGCAGCCGCCGCGCAGGGCGAGGGCTTCCGCGCCTGCCGGCGCTGCCGGCCGGACGCGGTGCCCGGCTCCGCCGACTGGAACGTCCGGGCCGACGCCGTCGGGCGGGCCATGCGGCTGATCGGCGACGGCGTGATCGACCGGGAGGGCGTCGCCGGACTCGCCGCGCGGCTCGGCTACAGCGAGCGGCAGGTGCGCCGGCAGCTCACCGCCGAGCTGGGCGCCGGGCCCGTCGCGCTCGCCCGCACCCAGCGGGCCCACAGCGCGCGCGTCCTGCTCCAGACCACGGACCTGCCGGTCACCCGGATCGCGTTCGCGGCCGGGTTCGCCAGCGTGCGGCAGTTCAACGACACGATGCGGTCCGTCTACGCCGCGACCCCCAGCGAGCTGCGCGACACCGCCCGCAGCCCCCGGGGCCGCCGCCCCGCGGCACCCACCGCGGGCATCCCGCTGCGGCTCGCCCACCGGGGCCCCTACCAGTCCGGGCCCGTCTTCGACCTGCTGGAGCACGAGGCCGTGCCCGGCGTCGAGGAGATCGGCGGCACGCCCGGCCGGCGGACCTACCGGCGCACCCTGCGCCTGCCGTACGGCACCGGGACCGTCGCCGTGGACGAGCGCTCCGGCGCGCCGCGGGCCGGGTCCGGTGCCCATCCCGGCGGCTGGCTGGAGGCCCGGCTCCACCTGACCGACCCGCGCGATCTGACCACGGCCGTGCAGCGGCTGCGCCGGCTGTTCGACCTGGACGCCGACCCGTACGCCGTCGACGAGCGGCTCGGCGCGGACCCGCGGCTGGCCCCGCTGGTCGCCGCCCGGCCAGGACTGCGCTCGCCGGGCTCGGCGGACCCGCCGGAGACGGCGATCCGCGCGCTGGTGGGTCCGGCGGCCGCCGCGGAGCTGGTACAGCGCCACGGCAAGGCCCTGGACGCGCCCAGCGGCACGCTGACCCACCTCTTCCCCGAGCCGGACGTCCTCGCCGGGGCCGAGCCGGACAGCCCCCTGGGCGCCCTGGCCGCCGCCCTCGCCGACGGCACGGTACGGCTCGACCCCGGCGCCGACCGCGACGACACACACCGGGCGCTGCTCGCCCTGCCCGGCCTGGATCCGGCCACGGCCGCCGCCATCCGCACCCGCGCCCTCGGCGACCCCGACGTGGCACCGCCCGGCGCGGACACCCCCGAAAGCTGGCGCCCCTGGCGCTCGTACGCCCTGCGGCACCTGTGCGCCGCCGGAGAGCTGGAGACGACCCCATGACCACGCACACCGCCCTTACCGGTACGACGTACTGGACCACCCTCGACAGCCCGCTGTGCCCGCTGCTGCTGACCGCCGACTCCACCGGCGCGCTGAGCTCGCTGTCCGTGCCCGGCCAGAAGGGCGGTCGCGAGGTCCAGGCCGCCTGGCGGCAGGACGCCGGGCCCTTCCGCGAGGCGGAGGAACAGCTACGGGCCTACTTCGCCGGTGAACTCAAGGAGTTCCGGCTGCCGTTGCGTACCTCCGGCACCGCGTTCCGGGAGCGGGTGTGGGCCGCCCTCGACGACGTTCCGTACGGCTCGACGGCCACGTACGGCGAGATCGCCGCGCGGATCGGCGCTCCCCGCGCCGCTGTTCGGGCCGTCGGCGGAGCCATCGGCGCCAACCCGCTTCTCCTGCTGCGCCCCTGCCACCGCGTGATCGGCGCGGACGGTTCCCTGACCGGGTACGCGGGCGGGCTCGAACGGAAGGTGCGGCTCCTCACCCTGGAGGGCGCGTTGTAAGCGCGTCAGCCGTGGCGCTCGCGGGCCACCCAGCCCCGTTCGTAGGCGTGCCAGCCCAGTTGGAGCCGGGTGCTCACCTCGGTCAGCTCCATCAGCCGCTTCACCCGGCGCTGCACGGTCCGCAGGCCCAGGTCGAGCTGCTTGGCGACGCTCGCGTCGGTCAGCCCGGCCAGCAGCAGCGACAGAACCTCCAGGTCGATGGCGTCGGGGCCGTCCGGTCCCTCCTCGGTCACACCGGACTCCCCGAGCCGCAGCGGCAGCGCCTGCCGCCATACCGACTCGAACAGCCCGTACAGCAGCTCCAGCAGGCCGCTGGCGTGCACGACCAGCGCGGTGGGCTCCGGGGTGTGCGAGGTGAGGGGCACCATGGCGAGCGTGCCGTCGGCGATGACCAGTTTGGTCGGCACGGTCTCGACGACCCGCACCTGTTCGTCGCGGCTGAGCGCGGCGGTCAGCTCCGCGACGCCGTTCGGCCGGTCCAGTACGGCGCGCTCCAGCACCACCCGGTAGCGGACCCCGCGGGCGACCGCCTGCTCCTCGGCGTGGTTCTCCAGCGAGGAGACGGCGATCGGGTTGCCCGTGACCAGCGCGCACACCTCCTCGCTGGCCCCGAGCTGGAGCTGGAGGAAGCGCTGCGCGACCGCGGGGGCACCGGTGACCACCTCGACCAGGTCGTGCACGGCGGGCTCGGAGGCCGCGGCGCGGAACTCCTCGGCGAGCAGCGCGGCGGCCAGTTCCGCCTTCTCCAGCTCGTGGCGGTGCTGGGTGAGCAGTGCGCCCAGCGCCACCCCGGGTGGCGCGGCCACCCAGCGGCCGGGCCGGGCCGGGGACTGGGCCGCGAGTCCGTGCCGTTCCAGGCGGCGCAGGGCGTGCTCGGTGTCCCGCTCGCCGAGCGTCAGCCGGCGCGCGAGATCGGGGACCTCGGCGGCGCCCACGGACACCAGGGCCCGGTACGCCGCCTCGTGTGTCTCGTCCAGGCCTATCGCTGCCAGCATCAGCTGCTGTCCCTCCCCTTTCGGATCCCCGGCATCACGTTCCGCGGCGCGTCGGCGGTGGCGGGAAACAGCCACGGCGCAAACCCGCCGCGGCACATCATCGCTGTACCACCGGTCACTCTGACAAGGTGGCGCCACCGAAGCACCGAAGGGTGCCCGGTGTCCGGCCACCGGCGTGGCCTGCGCGGATACGCGCCAGGTGCGGTGGCTGGGCTGTTTGGCGGCCCTGCCCGCGGTGCCCGGTCCGGACACGCGGGCCGCGTCGGGGGTGTTCCGGACGGCGGGGTTTCGGCCGACCGGGCCATGATGTCGCCGGGCGGCTCATCCGTGGGGGGTGGAGCCACCCGGCGACTTCGTCCGGATTTCCCGATGCCCCGTTCCCACAGGGCCCGTGCGGTGGACAATTGGCGGCATGAGCCAGCAGGGGGGAAGTCCCACCGGTCAAGAGGACGACTGGTGGGGCCAGTTGTACAACGACTCCGCCGGGGACACCGGCCCCGCGTCCGAGGCCGACACCCTGGACGACCGCTTCGCCTCAGCGACCGGAACACTGGGCGCCCCCTCCCGGGGCACACCACCACCCACCCCGGACAACGCCCCGGCCCCGGAACGGGACTGGTGGCGCGACACCCCCGACCCCGTCCCGGAGGCCCCGCCCCCGGGGACGGACCGGCCCTCCGCCCCGGCCGACGGCCCGGCTCCGGGGGCTGCCTGGGGGTCCGGGGCTGTGACGGCCGGACGGGCGTCGGGCGACGGGGCGGCTTCGGGGGTGGCCGGGGACGACGGGCGCGTGGCGTCGGAGTGGGTGGCTCGACCGCCCGCTTCCGCCGAGGGGGTGGACGAGAGCCAGTCGCCGGACTCCGCCGAGTCGACGTCCTGGGGCGTCACCGGCTCCGGTGCGGGCGGCTCCTCGCCCAGGAACGCCGCCGACCCGGCCGGCCCCGCCGCGAGGCGGCCTCCGTCCTCGTCCCCTCCTCCGTCCGCGCCTCCGTGGCCGTCTTCGCTCCCTCCGTCGTCGCCTCCGCCTGCGCCTGCTTCTCCGTCCGCGCCTGGTGCTCCGCCACCGCCCTCGCCTCCGCGCGGGTCCGTGCCCTCGCCGGCTTCTCCGCCTCCGTCCGCGCCTGCTTCTCCGCCACCGTCCCCTCCTCCGCACACGCCTGCTTCTCCGCCACCGTCCCCTCCTCCGCACACGCCCGCTTCTCCGCCTCCGTCCGCGCCTCCGCGGGCGTCCGTGCCCTCGCCCGCTTCTCCGCCTCCGTACGCGCCCTCCGTCCCGCCCGCTCGTTCGTCCTCGCCCCCTGCCTCACCTCCGTCCGCCCGGCCGTTCCCGTCCGCTTCTCCGTCCGCCGCCGCGCCTCCGCCGCCCGCCGCGCCTCCCTCGCCGCCGGAACCTCCGGCCGTCGGGGCCGTGGGCGGCTCCGGGCCTGAGGCGGCCCGTGGGGCGGCGTACGCCGCACCGGGTGCCCGGAGCACCGACCTCACCGTCCGTCACGTCGGAGCCCGGCCGCCCACCTACGCGGCCGAGCCCACCGCGTTGCCGATGGCCGATCCGGAGGGGCTGGACGACGTGGTGCCGGACACCGTGCTGGACGGGGCCGCGTACGGGAGCTGCACGTTGCGGGCCGTGTCGGTGCGGGGCGACTCCGCCAGGTTTCGGGGCGAGTCGCGGCGCGACGCGATGCTCACCGTGCGCTTCGGCGCGGGGGACCAGGCACTCGTGCTGGTCGCGATGGCCACCGGCGCCCGCGCCGCCCCGGGGGCGCACCGCGCGGCCGCCGAGGTGTGCCGGTGGATCGCCGAGTCCGTGGGCCGCAGCCACGCACGGCTGACCGAGGACATCCGCGCCGCCCGGCGCGGCGACCTGAAGTCCGGCCTGCACCGCCTCACCGACCGCAGCCTCGGCAGACTCCGCGCGGACGCCGCCGAACAGGGCGTCGATCCGGGGCAGTACTCAGCCGGCCTGCGCTGCCTGCTCCTGCCCGCCGACCCCGAATGCCGCGTGCGCGTGTTCTTCGGCGTCGGTCCCGGCGGCCTGTTCCGGCTGCGCGAGGGCGAGTGGCAGGACATCGAACCCGGCGTCACCGAGACGCCCGGTCACCCCGTGGTCGGCTTCGGCTCGCCGCCGTCCGAGACCCCGGACGGCGACCGGCTCACCATCGACCTCGGCATCACCACCCCGCCCAACCCGTACGACCCGGCCCCCGAACCGCCTCGCGAACCCTTCCGCTTCCGCGCTTCCGTGGCCCAACCGGGTGACACGCTGCTGATGTGCACCGCCGGTCTGGCCGACCCGCTCCGCGGCGAGCCCGAGCTGTGCGCCCACCTCGCCCGACGGTGGTCCGACCCCGCCCCGCCGGGCCTCGCCGCGTTCCTGGCGGACGCCCAGGCGCGGGTCAAGGGATACGCGGACGACCGTACGGCCGCCGCCGTGTGGGAGGCGTGAGCGCCTGGGCTGTGCCTTCATGGAGGCGGAGGATCCGCGGCAGACCGAAGGGGTGCCCGAGAGCCATGGCCAAGCAGAGCGTCGCAGAGCAGTTCGTCGACATCCTCGTCCGCGCCGGAGTCAAACGCCTGTACGGCGTGGTCGGGGACAGCCTGAACCCGGTCGTCGACGCGGTCCGCCGCAACGCCGCCATCGACTGGATCCACGTCCGCCACGAGGAGACCGCCGCCTTCGCGGCCGGCGCCGAGGCCCAGATCACGGGACATCTGACGGCCTGCGCCGGCTCCTGCGGGCCCGGCAACCTGCACCTGATCAACGGCCTGTACGACGCCCACCGCTCCATGGCCCCGGTCCTCGCCCTCGCCTCGCACATCCCCTCCGGCGAGATCGGCCTCGGCTACTTCCAGGAGACCCACCCCGACCGGCTGTTCGCCGATTGCAGCCACTACAGCGAACTGATCTCCAACCCCAAGCAGATGCCCCGGCTGCTCCAGACGGCCATCCAGAACGCGGTGGGGCGCCGCGGCGTCAGCGTGGTGGCACTGCCCGGCGACATCGCCGCCGAGCCCGCGCCCGAACGGGCCGCCGAGACCGCCATCGTCACCTCCCGGCCCACCGTCCGGCCCGGCGACGCCGAGATCGACCGGCTCGTCGAGATGATCGACGAGGCCGACCGGATCACCCTCTTCTGCGGCAGCGGCACGGCGGGCGCGCACGCCGAGGTGATGGAGTTCGCCGAGCGCATCAAGTCCCCGGTCGGGCACGCGCTGCGCGGCAAGGAGTTCATCCAGTACGACAACCCGTACGACGTCGGCATGAGCGGACTGCTCGGCTACGGCGCCGCCTACGAGGCCACCCACGAGTGCGACCTGCTGATCCTGCTCGGCACGGACTTCCCGTACAACGCCTTCCTGCCCACCGATGTGAAGATCGCCCAGGTCGACGTCCGGCCGGAGAACCTCGGCCGCCGTTCCCGCCTCGACCTCGCGGTGTGGGGCGATGTGAAGGAGACCCTGCGCTGCCTCGTGCCGAGGGTGCGGGTCAAGGCCGACCGGCGTTTTCTGGACCGGATGCTGAAGAAGCACGCGGACGCGCTGGAGGGGGTCGTCAAGGCGTACACGAGGAAGGTGGACAAGCACGTCCCGATCCACCCCGAGTACGTGGCCGCTGTCCTGGACGAAGTGGCCGACGACGACGCCGTGTTCACCATCGACACCGGCATGTGCAATGTCTGGGGCGCCCGCTACATCTCGCCCAACGGGCGCCGCCGCGTCATCGGTTCCTTCTCGCACGGCTCGATGGCCAACGCGCTGCCGATGGCGATCGGCGCGCAGTTCACCGACCGCCGCCGCCAGGTCGTGTCCATGTCCGGGGACGGCGGATTCGCCATGCTGATGGGCGACTTCCTGACCCTGGTGCAGTACGACCTGCCCGTGAAGGTCGTCCTGTTCAACAACTCCTCCTTGGGCATGGTGGAGTTGGAGATGATGGTGGCGGGCCTGCCCTCCTACGGGACGGCCATGAAAAACCCCGACTTCGCCGCCGTCGCCCGCGCCTGCGGCGCCCACGGCGTCCGGGTGGAGAAGCCGAAGCATCTCGCGGGCGCCCTGAAGGAGGCATTCAGCCACAAGGGCCCCGCCCTCGTGGACGTCGTCACCGACCCCAACGCCCTGTCGATCCCGCCGAAGATCAGGGCCGAGATGGTGACCGGGTTCGCACTGTCGGCCTCGAAGATGGTCCTGGACGGAGGCGTCGGCCGCATGGTGCAGATGGCCCGCTCCAACCTGCGCAACATGCCCCGGCCATAGTGAGCTGCCGCGTCGCGCCGGCCACCGCACTGACCGAAACCGAGGCGCCGTACGAAAGCGTCGTACTTCGGCCAAGTTCCACTGGGGTTGTCCGAACGCCCGGGCATCGGGCATTCGGCATGACTGACGTGTGCTCCATGGGGCATGGATCTCCGTGAACGTGTTCGAACCGTAGGGGAACCGACATCGGCACGCGGACGGGGGACATGGAGACGCAGGCGCGAGGGGGCGGTCCCGCCATGGTCGGGGCCTCCTCGGCTCGGACGGCGGAGGAACAGACGGAAAGAGCGGCGGGCGGCTTACCCGGCCGGCCCGCGCCGCCCCAGCTCAGGTGCAGGCTGGGACGGGCCGATCTCAAGGCGGTGCCCGAGGCGCGACGGGCGCTGCGCGCACTGCTGCGCCACTGGGGCGGGCCGGGCACGTCGGACGTCGCGGAACTGCTCACCAGCGAGCTGGTCACCAACGCGCTCGTCCACACCGACGCCGACGCGGTCCTCACGGCCACCGTGTCCACGCACGGACTGCGCGTGGAGGTACGGGACTTCGTCGCCCGACGGCCTCGGCCCCGGGCCCAGGGGACGGGCGAGAGCACCGGCGGGCGTGGCCTGGTCCTGGTGCAGTCCCTCGCGGACACATGGGGCGTGTGCATGCACGGCGTCGGAAAGTCCGTCTGGTTCGAACTGGGCGCCCAGGCCGCGTGAAACGGGTGGGGCGCGGCCCGCACGGCCGCGCCCCACCCGTCACCGGTCGGATCGACCGGCTCCTAGCCGAACTGCTGCTCCAGGTCCTTGAGCTTGCGCTCCAGGGAGTCGAGACGCGGCAAAGCCATTGTGTCGTCCTCCGCGGTGAGGTCGACGGCGCCGCTCTCGGAACCCTTGCGGACGGGCTGCAGGGACGGGCGCGTGAGCGCCGGAAGCTCCGCCGCCGCTATGGCAGGCTCCGTGGTGACCTGGCTGGAGCCGCGCTCCAGGGCCTGCTGCTCCGTCTGCCGGCCGCCGCGCCCGACGAAGCCGCGGTGGCCCCGGCTGAGCGCCTTCAGCTGCGCCCGCTCCATGCGCTCCTGCTCGCGCCGCAGTCGCCGGTTCTCCGTCTTCTGGCGCTCGTCCTCGCGCACCTCTTCGACCGCCTCGTCCAGGCTGCGCACGCCCTCCAGGAGCATCAGCGACCAGGCCTTGTAGGTCTCACGCGGCGCCCGCAGCCAGCGCACCATGCGGATCTGCGGCAGGGGGCGCGGCACCAGACCCTGCTCGCGCAGGGCGGCCCGGCGGGTCTGCTTCAGCGCGCGGTCGAACAGGACCGCGGCCGAGAGCGACATGCCCGCGAAGAAGTGCGGCGCCCCCGCGTGGTCGAGGCCCCTGGGCGCGTGCACCCAGTTGAACCAGGCCGCGGCGGCGGCGAACATCCACACGAGTATCCGGGAGCCGAGCGCCGCGTCACCGTGGCTGGCCTCGCGCACCGCGAGCACGGAACAGAACATCGCCGCGCCGTCCAGGCCGAACGGCACGAGGTACTGCCAGCCGCCACTCAGGCCGAGGTTCTGCTCGCCGAAGCCGACCAGGCCGTGGAAGGAGAGCGCGGCGGCCACCGCCGCACAGCAGAACAGCAGTACGTAGGAGGCCGTGCCGTAGACGGCCTCCTTGCGCCTGCGGCGCTCCTCGCTGCGCTCCCACGAGTCGTCCGCGCTCGCGTTCTCCCCGGAGGAGCGCTTGCCGCGCACGAGCACCGCAACCGCCGTCAGCACGCCCAGGAGCAGCACGGCGCCCGGAAGCAGCCAATTCAGCGATATGTCGGTCAGTCTCATCTGGGGTCCCTTGCATTGGGATAGGGCGTAACGCCCGCCATAGTGACCCAATCCCATCGGCCCTCAGGGGTTTTCGGGGCAAGAGGCCGCCAAGGAGGTGCAAGGGGATGCCCGGGGCGGCGTTCTGCTCGAACTGCCGCTTGAGGGGCGGGAGTTGAGTTCGAATAAGACTACCCATACGGATGGTTCCGCGGATAGTTCCCGCGGCAGGTGAGGATTTTGTGAATCACCTGTGACCTTGTGGGTGTCCCAGTCGCAGGTGATCTTACGCGATCGCGGTGGGTCCTTCGGACCGCAGGGGCCGGTTCGTCCCGGTGTGACGGTGGTTCAGCCCGCGGCGGCGGCCGTCAGTTTGGCGATCCGGTCCGCGTCGCGGGTGCGCGGGCAGGTGACGCAGAGGTCCTCGGGGCGCACGGTGTAGAACATGCAGCAGCTCGCCCGGTCGCGGGTGGGCTGGGGGTACCCCCTGCTCGAAGAGCTTGGGGGAGACTCGCCGTCCGGCCCGGTCAGCTCCCGGAAGGCGGCGGAGCCGACGTACGGCCGGGTCGCTCCCGGCAGCAGCAGTTCCAGTTCGCGCATCGCCCGCCGCTGCTCGCCGAGCAGATGGGCGACGTACCAGAGACCCTCGACGATCTCGTCGGTCGCCATGCCCCACAGGGCGCGCCCGCGTCGGCGCATGCGGGGGCCGAACCCGGTCAGCACGGGCTCCAGGTGCTCGGCGACGGCCGCGCGCAGTTCGGCCCGCAGCGCCTCCTCGTCGGGCACGACGCGCGCGCCGGGCAGCGAGGCCGCCGGGTCGCCCGGCAGGCAGGCGAAGGCGGTGGGACGTACGGCCATGCGGCCGGCGGTCCGGTCGTAGGAGACGTGGGTCACGGGGAGACGGGGCACCCGGCGGTGCAGGAACCACGGCACGGTGAACAGCAGGCAGGCGGGCCAGGCGTAGCGGTGCAGTCCGAAGGTCGCCACGACGTCCGGGCGGGCGGGTGTGCCGTAGTCGCGCAGCACCTGGGCGTCGTCCCAGGCCAGGAAGGCGTCCAGGCCGGTCCCGCCCGCCGCGAGGGAGGCGGCCGGGGTCCAGCCGCCGCCGTCCGGGACGGGCTCGCCGGGGCCGGGCTCCGTCACCGTGAGGCCGGGGAAGACCTCGGTGAGGCGGTCGTAGGCGTCCGCCACGGCCGAAGGGGGCACAGGCATGCCGGATCCACCGTTTTCACATCGACTGCAGGTAAGGCTTACCTTACTTCACTCAATCGAAATGTGAAGCCTTGGCCTACAGTGCCTAAGGTGCTTGACGGCTGGTCGACAACCCGCCGTAATGACCACAAGCACCTCAAGCACCCCAAGCCCGGAGGAGAACCGTGAAGCAGGGCGCGCAGGACTCCACCGGCATCCGGACCCCCGGGGCCGGCGGGAGCGCCGTGCCGCGTGTGCCGTGCCAGCCGCAGGCCGGGGACCTGCGGCGCGAGCAGGGAGCCGCTGATCCGTGGCGAAAGCAGGAGGCCACGGCTGCCGCGGACCGCCCGGCGGAGGGCGTCCGCGGCGAGCACACGCACGGCGAAGCGCCCGTGCCGAGCCCCCGGCCCCTGGTGCGGCGCTCCTCCGTGCGCGGTCAGATCCTGCAGGCCCTGCGCACTGCCCTGGTGGCGGGGGAACTGAAACCCGGCGAGGTCTACTCGGCGCCCGCGCTCGGCGAGCGGTTCGGGGTGTCCGCGACCCCCGTGCGCGAGGCGATGCAGCAACTCACGCTGGAGGGCGCCGTCGAGGTCGTGCCCAACCGCGGCTTCCGGGTGGTCGAGCGAGGCGGCCGCGAGCTCGCCGAACTGGCCGAGGTGCGGGCCCTGCTGGAGGTGCCGGTGATGCTGCGGCTGGCCCGCCGCGTGCCCGTCGAGCGCTGGGCCGAGCTGCGGCCGCTCGCCGAGGCCACCGTGCGGGCCGCGTCCTCCGGCTGCCGGGCGACCTACGCCGAGGCCGACCGCGCCTTCCACCGCGCGGTGCTGTCCCTCTCCGGGAACGAGCAGCTCGTCCAGATCGCCGATGACCTGCACCGCCGCGCGCAGTGGCCGCTCGTCGGCGGCGCCGTCCGCCCGGCCCGCGCCGACCTGCTCGCCGACGCGGCCGAACACACCGCCCTCCTCGACGCCCTCGTCGCCCGCGACGTGGAAGTGGTCCGCAGCCTGGCCACCGAGCACTTCGCAGGAGCGGACTAGCGGACCAGCGGACCAGCGGACGCGCGGACCGAAGGGTGCGGGCCGTGCGCGGCCCGCTTCCCGCTCAGACCGTCGCCGCCCCCGGTGCCGGTGGGGCTGGTGCCAGTTGGTGGGCCAGCCAGGTCGGTACGCCGCCCAGGAGACGGAACAGGCGGCGGGCCTCCTCGCGCAGGCGGGACGCCTCCGGTTCGGTTTCCGTGTCGGACAGGGAGACCAGGGCCGGCGCGGTGCCGACGAGGTAGCCCAGTTCCTCGCTGAGGCGGAGCGACTCGGCGAAGCCGTTCCGGGCCTCGGCCAACTCGCCCTCCCGCAGCGCCAGTCCGGCCAGATGGCGCCAGGTGAAGGAGAGCAGCAGCGGATCGCCGTGCGCGATCGCGCCCGCGTGCGCGCGCCGGAAGGCGGCGTGCGCGGCCTGAGGGGACCGGGTGAGGTTCTCCGCGATCAGACCGCGCCGGAAGTCCAGCAGGGCCCGCCCCGGCACCCCGGGCGGCACCAGCGCCGCGGCCCGGCCGAGCGCCGACCGCGCCTCGTCCGCCCGGTCCCGTACGCCGTGCAGCGTGGCCGCGTAGGCAAGGTACCCGCGTTCACAAGCGGCCGCGCCCCGCTCCTCGTCGGTGTCGGCCAGCGCCTCCGCGGTGCGCAGCGCGTCCTCGGCCTCCTCCCAGCCCGCCTCGGTGTACAGGCAGCGTTCGACCAGCAGCGCCGTCCTCTGGAGCGCGGCGGCCGCGGTGGCCGACTGGAGCAGCGCCGCCGCGTCGGCCCAGCACGCGCGTGAGCGCAGCCGCCATACCGCGGTCTGGAGTGGATCGTCACCAGGGGTCGTTCCGTTACCAGACATGGCGGTATGCGCCACGTTGCCCTCCCCGAGCACGCCATCGAGCCTTGAGTGGTGGCGGCATCTCAGCACGAAATCCGTGGCCCGGCCAAGAGGATGGGTGAAAAATTTCACAAAGTCGTGGGACGGAGGGGGCACAGGTGGCGCGCCCCCCTCGTCCGCCGCGGCCTCAACTCATGCGCAGCGCCAGGAAGAAGTCCAGCTTGTCCTCCAGGCGGGACAGGTCACGGCCCGTCAACTGCTCGATACGCCCGACCCGGTAGCGCAGCGTGTTGACGTGCAGGTGGAGCCGGGTGGCGCAGCGGGTCCAGGAGCCGTCGCAGTCGAGGAAGGCCTCCAGGGTGGGGATCAGCTCGGCGCGGTGACGGCGGTCGTACTCCCGCAGCGGGTCAAGGAGTCGCGCGGTGAAGGCGCGGCGCACGTCGTCCGGGACGAAGGGCAGCAGCAGTACGTGGGAGGCCAGCTCCTGGTGCCCGGCCGCGCAGACGCGCCCCGGGCGCGCCGCCGCGACCCGCCGGGCGTGCCGGGCCTCCTCCAGTGCCCCGCGCAGCCCCTCGGCCGAGTGCACGGTCGCGCTGACGCCCAGGGTGAGCCGCCCGTCGCCGTCGAGTCCGGCCGACAGCGGGTCGCGTACGGCCTCCAGCAGCGCGTCGGCGAGGATCCCGGTCTCGGAGCCGTCGTGCTCGGTCGAGACGGCGGGGAGCGGTACGAGCGCGATCGCCTCGTCGTCCGTGTGGGCGACGGCTGTCCGGGCGGAGGGCTCGGCACTGCTCCCGTGCGTCCCCCTGCCCGAAGAGCCGGGGGGAGCGTCGACGAGGATCTCCTCAAGGAGCGCCTGGGCGATCCGCCCGCCCTCGCCCCGCCCGTCGTCCCACTCGACGCTCGCCACGATCACCTGCCAGTGCGGCGCCGCCCCGATACCGGGCAGCAGCACCGGCGCGGCCACCCTCAGCCGCGCGGCGACCTCCGCGGGCGGCGCGCCGGTCTGCACCAGCTCCAGCACCTCCTGGGCCAGGCGCCTGCGCACCGTGCGGGCGGCGTCGCGGCGGTCCCGTTCGACCGCGATGAGCTGGGTGACGCCCTGGAGCAGGTCCAGCCGCTCGTCGGGCCACTCGCCCGCGTCCGCCTCCACGGCCAGCAGCCAGTCCGACAGCACCGTCTCGCGCACGTCCGGAGCGGCCTGCGCGGATTGCGGCGAGCGGCCACCGCCGCGGATGGGGAACAGGGAGTACGTCGTCGGGCCCAGCGTCACCCGGTGCGGGCCGCGCCGGCCGGTGCGGGCGGCCGACAGGTGCTCGGCGGCGAGCCGGGCACACACGTCGGGGGCCAGCGCCGGACCGGGCACCCTGGGCCCGGCGATGAGCCGGCCGGTGGGGGAGAGCAGCCAGGCCCGCAGGTCCAGGTCGGAGCCCAGCAGGTCGAGCACCACGTCCGGGCCGCCGCCCGCCGGGCCGGCCGTCATCATCCTGCGGTGCCGCTCCACCACGGCCGCGAGGTCACCGGCGCGCTCGCCGGACACCTGCCGCACGACGTGCTCGGTGATCGTCGCGAACGCCACCGACTCGTTCACCGCGAACAGCGGCAGCCCGTGCCGGGCGCAGGCCGCCACGAGGTCCTCGGGCACTGGCCCCAGCTCCGCCTCGCCCGCCGCCAGGGCGGCCACCCCGGCCCGTACCAGGATCCGTACGAACGGCTCGGAGTCGGCGGCGTCCCGGCGCCAGGCGAGCCCCGACAGCACCAGCTCACCGCCGGAGAGGTAGCGGCTGGGATCGCGCAGGTCGGTGGTCATGACACCCCGGACGGTGCGGTCCAGCTCCTCCTCCCCGCCGAGCAGCTTCAGGCCCAGCGCATCGGTGTCCAGCAGTGCGCGCAGCCGCATTCTCGTCGCCGCCGTTCTGTGTCTCGAAAAGTACGATGGATCATGTGGCGGGGGCCCGCCCGCGTGGCCGGGGCGACAGCTCCGCCAGGAGGTGAGGCCGCGTCCCCCCGGCCACCGCTGTTTCCAGGGGGAACGGAAGAGGTTTCTGAAGGCCTCGTTTCATACGAATCTACAAGATGCCCGCGCTGGCCAGCCAAACCCTTCATGGTTTCCGTGACTCACGGGCCGGAGCGGTGAACTGTGTACTGGTCCCACTCCGCGTAAAAGGGACAGGAACGAGCCGGGCCCGCCGCACACGGATTGGCTCAATCCGTACTCACGACGACTTGCGACGACTCAAGAGACGAAGAAGAGAGCCGGTCATGGACTTCCTTCGCCCCGCCAGCTGGGAGGAGGCGCTCGCCGCGAAGGCCGAGCACCCCGCCGCCGTGCCGATCGCGGGCGGCACCGACGTGATGGTCGAGATCAACTTCGACCACCGCCGGCCCGAGTACCTCCTCGACCTGAACCGGGTCGCCGACCTCCAGGAGTGGGAGGTCGGAGAGGACGCCGTGCGGCTCGGCGCCTCCGTTCCGTACACGAAGATCATGGAGAACCTGCGGGCCGAGCTGCCGGGCCTGGCCCTCGCCTCGCACACGGTCGCCTCCCCGCAGATCCGCAACCGCGGCGGGGTCGGCGGCAACCTCGGCACCGCCTCCCCGGCGGGCGACGCCCACCCCGCCCTGCTGGCGGCCGGCGCCGAGGTCGAGGTGGAGTCGGTCCGCGGCTCCCGCCGGATCCCGATCGACGACTTCTACACCGGCGTCAAGCGCAACGCCCTGCAGCCCGACGAGCTGATCCGCGCCGTCCATGTCCGCAGGGCCGACGGACCGCAGCAGTTCTCCAAGGTCGGCACCCGCAACGCCATGGTCATCGCCGTGTGCGCCTTCGGCCTCGCCCTGCACCCGGAGACCCGGACGGTGCGCACCGGCATCGGCTCCGCCGCGCCCACGCCCGTCCGGGCGAAGACCGCGGAGGAGTTCCTGAACGCGGCGCTCGACGAGGGCGGCTTCTGGGACAGCGGGGAGATCATCACCCCGTCGGTCGCCCGGCAGTTCGCGCAGCTCTGCTCCGCCGCCTGCAACCCGATCGACGACGTCCGGGGCACCGCGAGCTACCGCCGCCACGCGGTGGGCGTCATGGCCCGCCGGACGCTCACCTGGACCTGGGAGTCGTACCGCGGCGCACGAGGCACCGCCTGTCAGAAGGGGGGCGCTGCGTGATGCGCGTCAACTTCATCGTCAACGGACGACCGCAGCAGGCCGACGACGTCTGGGAGGGGGAGTCCCTGCTGTACGTCCTGCGCGAGCGACTGGGGCTGCCCGGCTCCAAGAACGCCTGCGAGCAGGGTGAGTGCGGATCGTGCACGGTGCGCCTGGACGGCGTGCCGGTGTGCTCCTGCCTGGTCGCCGCCGGGCAGGCCGAGGGCCGCGAGGTCGTGACCGTCGAGGGCCTGGCGGACTTCGCCGAGCAGCGGTCCGGCGGCACTCGGGCCCGCGGCACGACGCTGGAGGACGCCCAGCGGTGGCAGCCGCGGGGCGCGCAGCCCGGCGTGGGCGGTGAACTCTCGCCGATCCAGCAGGCGTTCATCGACGCGGGCGCCGTCCAGTGCGGGTTCTGCACCCCGGGCCTGCTGGTCGCCGCCGACGAGATGCTGGAACGCAACCCCGACCCGACCGACGCGGACATCCGCGAGGCCCTGTCGGGCAACCTGTGCCGCTGCACGGGCTACGAGAAGATCATGGACGCGGTCCGCCTGGCGGCCGCCCGGCAGTCCGAGGGGGTCTGAGATGGCCTCCTCCGAGACCTCCACCACGTCCGGCCGGGGCGGTGGCCCCACCGGCGTGCCCACCAAGGTCACCCAGGGCTCCCGGACCAGGGGCGGCATCGGCGAGTCCACGCTCCGCCCGGACGGCATCCTCAAGGTCACCGGCGAGTTCGCGTACTCCTCCGACATGTGGCACGAGGACATGCTCTGGGGCCAGATCCTGCGCTCCACGGTCGCGCACGCCGAGATCGTCTCGATCGACACCGCCGAGGCCCTCGCCATGCCGGGCGTGTACGCCGTGATGACGTACGACGACCTGCCCACCGAGGTGAGGAACTACGGCCTGGAGATCCAGGACACCCCGGTCCTGGCCCACGGCAAGGTCCGCCACCACGGCGAGCCCGTGGCCGTCGTCGCCGCCGACCACCCGGAGACCGCCCGCCGCGCCGCCGCCAAGATCAAGGTGGAGTACCGGGAGCTGCCGGTGATCACCGACGAGGCCTCCGCGACCGCGCCGGACGCCGTCCTCGTCCACGAGAACCGCACCGACCACCACATGGCCCACGTCTCCCACCCCAACATCGTCCACCGCCAGCCGATCGTCCGCGGCGACGCCGAACAGGCCGCGAGGAGAGCCGACTTCGTCGTCAAGGGCGAGTACCACTTCGGCATGCAGGACCAGGCCTTCCTCGGCCCCGAGTCCGGGCTCGCCGTGCCCGAGGAGGACGGCGGCGTCCACCTCTACATCGCCACCCAGTGGCTGCACAGCGACCTGCGCCAGATCGCCCCGGTGCTCGGACTGCCGCCGGAGAAGGTCCGCATGACGCTGGCCGGCGTCGGCGGCGCCTTCGGCGGACGCGAGGACCTGTCGATGCAGATCCACGCCTGCCTGCTCGCACTGCGCACCGGCAAGCCCGTCAAGATCGTCTACAACCGGTTCGAGTCCTTCTTCGGGCACGTCCACCGCCACCCGGCCAAGCTGTACTACGAGCACGGGGCCACCAAGGACGGCAGGCTCACCCACGTCAAGTGCCGGATCGTGCTGGACGGCGGCGCGTACGCCTCCGCCTCCCCGGCGGTCGTCGGCAACGCCTCCTCGCTCGGCATCGGCCCCTACGAGGTCGACGACGTCGACATCGAGGCCATCGCCCTCTACACCAACAACCCGCCCTGCGGCGCGATGCGCGGCTTCGGCGCGGTCCAGGCGTGCTTCGCCTACGAGGCGCAGATGGACAGGCTCGCCGACGCCGTCGGTATGGACCGGGTGGAGTTCCGGCAGCTCAACGCCATGTCCCAGGGCACGATCATGCCGACCGGGCAGCCGGTCGACTCCCCGGCCCCGGTCGCCGAACTCCTGCGCCGCGTCAAGGCGATGCCGATGCCGCCGGAGCGCCAGTGGGAGAGCTCCGAGGGCGCCGACGTCCGGCAGCTCCCCGGTGGCCTGTCCAACACCACGCACGGCGAAGGCGTCGTCCGCGGGGTGGGCTACGCGGTCGGCATCAAGAACGTCGGCTTCTCCGAGGGCTTCGACGACTACTCCACCGCGAAGGTCCGCATGGAGGTCTTCGGCGGTCAGCCGGTCGCCACCGTGCACACCGCGATGGCGGAGGTCGGCCAGGGCGGCGTCACCGTCCACGCGCAGATCGCCCGCACCGAACTGGGCGTCACCCAGGTGACCATCCACCCGGCCGACACCCGGGTCGGCAGCGCCGGTTCGACGTCCGCTTCCCGTCAGACGTACGTCACCGGCGGCGCCGTCAAGAACGCCTGCGAGCTGGTGCGCGAGAAGGTCCTGGAGATCGGGCGCCGCAAGTTCGGCTCCTTCCACCCCGCCTGGGCCACCGCCGAACTCCTGCTGGAGGGCGGCAAGGTGGTCACCGACGGCGGCGAGACCCTGGCCGACCTGGCGGACGTCCTGGAGGACGAGGCCGTCGAGGTGGAGGAGGAGTGGCGGCACCGGCCGACCGAACCCTTCGACCTGCGCACCGGTCAGGGCAACGGCCATGTGCAGTACTCCTTCGCCGCGCACCGCGCCGTCGTCGAGGTCGACACCGAACTCGGCCTGGTGAAGGTGATCGAGCTGGCCTGCGCCCAGGACGTCGGCAAGGCACTCAACCCGCTGTCCGTCGTCGGGCAGATCCAGGGCGGCACCACCCAGGGCCTGGGCGTGGCGGTCATGGAGGAGATCGTCGTCGACCCGAAGACGGCCAAGGTGCGCAACCCGTCCTTCACGGACTACCTCATCCCCACCATCCTCGACACGCCGACCATCCCCGTCGACGTGCTCGAACTCGCCGACGACCACGCGCCGTACGGACTGCGCGGCATCGGCGAGGCCCCCACTCTGTCGTCGACCCCCGCCGTCCTGGCGGCGATCCGCAACGCGACGGGACTGGAGCTGAACCGCACGCCGGTCCGGCCGGAACACCTCACCGGCATGTGAGCCCACGGCGTCCGAACCGCCGAACCCCGGGGGGGAGTTCGCCCGCCCCCCGGGGACCCCAACTGTTCGGGCGACGGCCCCATGACCCGGCAGTCAGTGGGCCCGAGGGCCGCTCGCCGCAGGTGCGCTCTCCGCACGACCGTCGCAAGGAGGCCGACAGAGATGCTGGACATCGCCGAGGAACTTCACCGGTGGGTCGCGCAGGGACGCGACTTCGCCGTGGCCACCGTGGTGGCCGTCGGCGGCAGTGCACCGCGCCGGCCGGGTGCCGCCCTCGCAGTGGACGCCGAGGGCACGGCCATCGGCTCCGTCTCCGGCGGCTGTGTGGAGGGCGCCGTGTACGAGCTGTGCCGGCAGGCGCTGGAGGACGGCGAGACCGTCCTTGAGCGCTTCGGCTACAGCGACGAGGACGCCTTCGCCGTCGGCCTGACCTGTGGCGGCGTCATCGACATCCTCGTCACACCGCTCCGGGCCGCCGATCCCGCCCGTACGGTGGCCGCGTCCGCGCTGGCCGCCGCCGCGCGCGGGGAGGCGGCGGCCCTGGCGCGCATCGTGTCCGGACCGGCGGGGATGCCGGGCCGGGCCCTGCTGGTCCGCCCGGACGGTTCCCGGGAGGGCGGCCTCGGCGGCCATCCGGAACTGGACCGCACGGTCGCGGGCGAGGCGTCCGCCTTCCTGGACGCCGGGCGCACCGGCACCCTGGAGATCGGTGAGCGGGGCTCGCGCTGCGGCGCCCCGCTCACGGTCCTCGTCGAGTCCGCCGTGCCGCCGCCCCGGATGATCGTCTTCGGGGCGATCGACTTCGCCTCGGCGCTGGTGCGCATCGGCGGGTTCCTCGGCTTCCACGTCACCGTGTGCGACGCCCGGCCCGTCTTCGCCACCCGGGCGCGCTTTCCGGAGGCCGACGAGATCGTCGTCGAGTGGCCGCACGAGTACCTCGCCCGCACCGGCGTCGACGCCCGTACGGTGCTGTGCGTCCTGACCCACGACGCCAAGTTCGACATCCCGCTGCTCGAGCTGGCGCTGCGCCTGCCGGTCGCCTACGTCGGCGCCATGGGCTCCCGCCGCACCCACCTCGACCGCAACCGCCGCCTGCGCGAAGTCGGCGTGACGGAACTGGAGCTGGCGCGGCTGCGGTCCCCGATCGGCCTCGACCTCGGCGCCCGTACGCCCGAGGAGACGGCCCTGTCGATCGCCTCCGAGATCGTCGCGGCCCGGCGCGGCGGCAGCGGGGTGTCCCTCACCGGAGCGCACACCCCGATCCACCACGACGGCGTGCCGACAGTCAACGGACGGATCAGTTCGGTCGCCTGACGCCGTATCAGCTCTGTGAGGGCTGCCTGAGCAGCCGGTTCAGCGCCCGCCCGAACACCGCACGGGCCGCGCCGCGCAGGGGCTCGTCGAGCAGACCCGGCAGGAAGCGGACCCGCAGCTCCTCCCGCCACACCACCCGCGTACGGCCCCCGGGACCGGGCCGGACCTCGAACTCGGCCCAGCCCAGCACCACCCGGCCCCGCTTCTCCACCCGGCACAGCCCCGGCTCGCCGTCGGCCGGCGGACGCCAGACGGTGACCTCCATCGGATCGTCGAAGCCGAGCGGGCCGACCCCCGAACGGGCCACGAACACCGTGCCCTCGCGGGTCGGCGCGGGCGTGACCACGTTGATGCGGGTCAGCGGCACCGTGTCGGCATGCCGCGACCACCGCGTGATCCGCCGCCACGCCTCGTCGAGGGGGAGCGGCGCGGTGCGTTCGAGCGAGAAGTTCACCACGGCACGATCGTAGGCAATCGGGGGCGCCCCACCGCACGTTCGCCGCCCGCTCACACGGTTGGCCGAGCGCCCGAGCGCCCGGGCGCACCGCGGACCGGCCGCCGTGCGAAAGGTGAGGGACCGCGGCTACGGCCGGTAGACCTTGCCCGGCTCCGCCCTGCCCGGCGCCAGCAACTGCGGCACGGTGACGAAGACGTACCCGCGCTCCTTCAGCGCGTCGATGATGCCGGGCACCGCGGGCACCGTGCCCGCGTAGATGTCGTGCAGCAGGATGATCCCGTCCCGGGAGGACTGGTCGAGGACGCGCCGGGTGATCAGCGCGGAGTCGGTCGTGGTGTAGTCCTTGGCGGTCACGCTCCACAGGACCTCGGACATGCCCAGTTCCTTGCAGATCCGGTGCACGGTGTCGTCGGTGCGCCCCTGCGGCGGGCGCATCAGGGTCGGCTTGCGCCCGGTCAGCCGCTCTATCTCCTCGTTCGGGCGCTGTATCTCCTCGCGTACGCGGTCCGCCGGTATCCGGGTCAGGATCTGGTGGTCCCAGGTGTGGTTCGCGACCTCGTGGCCCTCGGCGGCCATGCGCACGACCAGCTCCGGGTACTTCTCGATGTGCCGGGCTCCGAGCAGGAAGAAGGTCGCCGGTACCTGTTTCTCCTTGAGGATGTCCAGCAGCCGGGCCGAGTTCTCGCTCGGCCCCGCGTCGAAGGTCAGCGCGATGCACTTGGCGTGCCGGCAGTCCACCGTGCCGAACCCGGCCGGCGCGCCCGCCGCGGGGCGCGCCCGGGCGTCGCTGGGCGCCGTGCTGCCGTCGGCGCAGCCGGTGAGTGTCATGCAGGCGGCCGCCAGTGCAGTCAAAGCCGCCATTGCCCGGAACCGGGCCCCCGTCTTCTTCGTCTTCCTGGTCGCACAAGGCATGCCGGGACTATACGCCGCGGGTATAGACGCAGTTCATAGCGGGGTCGAATAAGCGTTCGAATTTGCGGCTTGCGGCCGGCCGAGGCGTCTCCACGGCGGTGACCGGGCCCGCCGGGCAGTGCGTCAGGACTCCGCCCGGCGGCACAGCAGCCGCAGCGCGCAGAACAGCGTCACCGGCCACACCGCCGCGAACGCCCATATCACGCCCGGCTCCGAGCTGACGGCCCCGGCCGTCAGGAGGGCGAGCGAGACCGCCGTCAGCAGCATCACGGCCCACAACGGAGGGGCGTAGGACGCCACCCGGCAGAGGACCGGCCGCTTGCGCCCGGACCGCAGCCGCCGGACCAGACGGCGGTCACGGCTGAGGGCGCGTTCTATCTCGTTCAAAATCCGCTGTTCGCGGTCGGGGAGTCGGCCTGTCGACACTGTTGCTCCTACGGGGAACCGGTCTGCCGTGAATCCTCTCCGACTGCCCCTCCCACCCCGGACTAACCGGCGCGCCGGTCCGCGCCCGCGGGATGTGGCCGGAAGGGTGCCCCGGGGTACCCGCACACAGGGCGGAAGGAGTGACGCCCATGAGGTTCGAGGACCGCGCGCAGGCCGGCCGGCGATTGGCCGAACGGCTGCGCCCCCGGTACGAGGCGGGCGCACTGCCCGACCCCGTCGTGCTGGCGCTGCCCCGCGGCGGTGTCGTGGTGGCCCGGGAGGTCGCGCGGGCGCTGGACGCCCCGCTGGACGTGGTCGTGGTCCGCAAGATCGGCGCCCCCTCGCAGGAGGAGTACGGCCTCGGCGCGATCGCCGGGGACGACCCGCCGCTGTTCGACAAGACGGCCCTGCACCTGCTCGGCCTCACCGAGGAGGACCTCGCCCCGGTGGTCGAGCGCGAACGCGCCGAGCTGCGCCGCCGCACCCGCCGCTACCGCCACGGCCGCCCCGCCCCCGACCTGCGCGGACGCACCGCGATCGTCGTCGACGACGGCCTGGCCACCGGCTCCACCGCCCGCGCCGCGCTGCGGCACGTGCGGCGTGGCGCGCCCGCGCACACCGTCCTCGCCGTCCCCGTCGGCGCACCCGAGGCAGTGCGGGCGCTGAGCGGCGAGGCCGACGAGCTGATCTGTCTCCACCAGCCGTCCTGCTTCACCGCCGTGGGCGTCTGGTACCGCGACTTCGGGCAGCTGACGGACGAGGAGGTGCTGCGGGCCCTGACGGACGGCTGAGAGGAGGCATGCCCGTGCCCCGCATGGACCCCGGCGAGGCGCGCCGCCGGTTCCTCGCCGCCCGGGTGGCGAGGCTGGCCACCGTGGACGCGGCAGGGCGCCCGCACCTGGTGCCCACGGTGTTCGCCGCCCTCGGCGAGGACGGACTCGTGACGGCCGTCGACCGCAAGCCGAAGACCACGACCCGGCTTGCCCGCCTGCGCCACATCGAGGCCACCGGGTCCGTGTCCCTGCTGGCGGACGACTACGACGAGGACTGGGACCGCCTGTGGTGGGCCCGCGCCGACGGCGACGCCCGGATCGTGCCGCCCGACGCGGAGGACGAGCGGACCGTGGTGGATTACGGGACCGCGCTCGCCCGGCTGCTGCGCAAGTACCCGCAGTACCGCGAGGTCCCGCCGCACGGACCGGTGATCGCGATCACCGTCCGCCACTGGACGGGCTGGTACGCCACCGGACCTCCTCCCGCCGCCGGTGACCGGGGCGCTGACGAAGGAACGCCAAGTCCCTGACGAAAGAGGACAGATACTGTCCTCGATGGCCGCTACCGTGCGGACATGAGGAAGACGACGACCACCGCGTCGGCCCCCGTGCTCGGTGTGCGCGCACTCAACCGGGCGACCCTCGACCGGCAGTTGCTGCTCCGCCGCGCGCCGCTGACGGCCGGGGCCGCCGTGGAGCACCTGGTGGGCCTCCAGGCGCAGAACGTCAGGCCGCCGTACTACGCTCTCGCCGCCCGCCTCGACGGTTTCGCACCGGAGCGGCTGTCGGAGCCGATGGCCGCCCGCGAGGTGGTCCGCATCGTCACCCTGCGCTCGACCATCCACACCCACACCGCGGACGACTGCCTCACCCTGCGATCGCTCGTGCAGGGCGCCCGTGAGCGCGAACTCCACCTGTTCCGCAAGGGCCTGTACGGCGTCGACCTCGACCGGCTCACCGCACTCGCCCGCGACCTCGTGGAGGCCGAGCCGCGCACGATGACGCAGCTGCGCGCCGCGCTCGGTGCCCAGTGGCCCGACGCCGACCCGCAGGCCCTCGGCGTCGCCGCCCGCTGCCTGCTCCCGCTGGTGCAGGTCACCCCGCGCGGGCTGTGGGACAGGAGCGGGCAGGTCGCCCTCACCACCGCCGAGCACTGGCTCGGCCGCCCCGCGGACCCCGGCCCTCGGGAAGGGGACCACGCCGCCCTCGAAGCCGCCGTCCTGCGCTACCTCGCCGCCTTCGGTCCGGCCTCCGTCCGGGACATGCAGACCTGGGCGGGCCTGACCCGGCTGCGCCCCGTCTTCGACCGGCTCCGCCCCCGGCTCGTCACGTTCCAAGGCGACGGCGGCACCGAGCTGTTCGACCTTCCCGACGCTCCCCGGCCCGACCCGGACACCCCGGCACCGCCCCGCTTCCTGCCCGAGTACGACAACCTGCTCCTCTCCCACGCCGACCGCTCCCGCGTGGTGCCCGCGCGGTACCGGGGCCGCAACGCGCAGGGCAACCAGGCCCATCGCACCCTCCTCGTCGACGGCTTCCTGGCGGGGCTGTGGAAACCGGAGGGCGACACCCTGGTGGTCGAGCCCTTCGACCCGCTGACCCGGGCGCAGCGGCAGGACGTGACCGCGGAGGCCGAGCGCATGCTCGCCGCCCTGCATCCGGGAGCGTCGTACGACATACGGTTCGGGACCGTCGCAGGAGGGTGAGGCCCCCGAGGCCGGGGTGGGGACGTGGAGAGGGGGCGTTGCGGGCCGCTCGTGGTGGCTCGCAACGCCCCCTGGCTTTCACCGGGGCCGGCTCAGGTCAGAACCTGCTCGGTCACGAGGCTGGAGAAGGAGGCCAGCCGGGTGTAGACACCCGGCCGGCCCGCCTCGGCACAGCCGTCGCCCCAGGAAGTGATCCCTGCCAGGACGCCCCCGATGAGCAGGGGACCGCCGCTGTCGCCCTGGCAGGTGTCGACGCCGCCGGATGTGTATCCGGCGCAAACCATGTCGCTCGCGACGAAGTCGGAGCCGTAGGAGTCGCGGCAGTCGCTGTCGGACACGACGGGCACCGCCGCCGTCCGCAACTCGTCGGAGGAACCGCCGTTTTCGCGGGTGGTGCCCCAGCCCAGGACACGGGCGGTCATGCCGGGCGCGTACACACCGGTGCCGGCGGGGGAGACGTACGACGCCGTGGCGTACGGCATCGGCGACTTCAGGGTGAGCACGGCCACGTCGCCGCCGCCGGCGGCGTCCGTGTATTTCGGGTCGAACCAGACCCCGCTGACCTCGCCCACCGTGCCGTCGGTGCCGTCGAGACGGGTGCGTCCGCCCACCACCCGCATGTTGTCCGCGATCTCGCCGACCACGCAGTGCGCGGCGGTGACCACCTTCGTGGGCGCGACCAGGGTGCCGCCGCAGAACTGTGCGCCGGCCGCGTCCGTGATCTGCATGACGAACGGGTACTCCGCCGTGGTGGTCGCCGTGCCGCCGACGACCGGCCGGGGAGCGGCGGCCGCGGAGGGAGCGGTGAGCGCGGCCGCGGCAGCGCCGACCGTGACCGCGGTGGCGGTCCGTCTGGCGCGGGTGAGGCCGAACATGCGTCTCCTCGGGGCAGGCCGGTGGGGGATCGCGCGGGCGGGGGAGCACGGGGGTCGTGGGGTCCGTGCTCGGCTTCCGTGTGCCCGGGCGAGCGGCACGACCCTTACGCTAGGACCGGGCCCACCCTCCTCCAATGAGGGAACTCCCTAGGGGAGCCGGGCAGGGAAATCCCTCGGTCCCGCCCCGGTGACCGCCGGTGGGCCCCGGCGGTCCGCTCCCGTCCCGCGGCGCGCTCCGGTGCCGGTCCTCACTGCGTCCACACGGTCGTCCACGCGGTCAGTCAACCCGCGCCGCGCTCACTTCGCGCGCCGGCCTGCCGCCAATCGGACGATGTCGACGCGCGAGCGGATCCCCAGCTTGCGGTAGACCCGGGTCAGGGTCGCCTCCACCGTCTTGACGCTGATGAACAGCCGCGCGGCGATCTCCCGGTTGGTCGCGCCCTCCATGACCAGCGACGCCACCTGACGCTCCATCGCCGCCAGTCCGTCCAGCGCCGCCGGGGCCACCTCCGGCTGCCGTGCGGGCCTGGCGGCCGCGGCCTCCTCCACCCGGCGCAGCCACGGCAGCGCGCGGCAGCGCCGGAACAGCCGCGCCGCCTCGTCGTACGTGGTCGGCCCCGGCACGGGAGCCGTTCCGCCCGGGCCGGCTCCCAGGGCCGGGGCGAGGGAGCGCAGCCGGGCCAGCGCGAACGCGGCGCGGGCCTCCTCCAGGCCGTTGCCGAGTTTCGCCAGCCGGTCCTGTGCCGACGTCAACTGGTCCATGGCCGCGTCCCGTTCGCCGCGGGCGGCGCGCACCTGCGCCTCGGAGCGGTCGAGGACGGCCAGCACGCTCTCGCGGCCGAGCCGCAGCGCGTGCTCGCGGGCCGCGTCGATGACGTGCTGGGCCTCGGTGAGTTCCCCGGTCCGCACCAGGGCCTCCGCGAGGTCGCCGTGCCAGCGGCCGCGTGCCGGATCGGTGATGCCGAGCCCCAGTTCCAGCTCCCGCACCCGGCACAGCGCCGTCACGGCGGCCTGGTCGTCCCCGGCCACCAACTGGGCGTGCCCCAGGGCGGTCAGGGCGCGCGAGAGGTACATCTGGTCGCCGTCCTCCTCGGCGTGCCCCACCGCCTCACGGGCCAGCGCCAGTGCCCGGTCGGTGCTGCCGCCGGACGCCTCGGCGAGGGAGGCGAGGGTGGCCGAGGCGCTCTCGCCGATGCCGGTGTCCCGGGCCATCCGCAGGCTCTCACGGGCCAGGTCCAGGGCCCGGCCGCAGTGGCCGGAGCGCAGTTCGGTCTCGCCGAGCAGACGCAGGAAGTGCACCTCGCTCTCGACCATGCCGCGCCGCCGCACCTCGCGCAGCAGCGCGGTGATGGTCGCCCGGGCCTCGGGCAGCCGGTCGCTCATCAGCAGCCAGCGGTAGCGGGCCGAGCCGACGCCGTTGTGATGGCAGGCCACGTACGGGTCCTGAGGCTCCCTCAGCGCCCGCTTGATGGTGACCGGGGCGTTCGGATGCCCCATCAGGGTCTCGGTGGAGGCCTGGAAGGCGAGCGCCATCAGCTCGACGCGCCGGTCCCGGCCGCGCTCCGCCAGTTCGGCGGCGTGTGCGGCCTCCTGGCGGGCCTCGGCGAAGTCGCCCTCCACGACCAGCCCGCGCCAGGCGAGCTGGTAGTGGACCAGGGCGAGCAGCCGGGGGTCGTCGCCCGCGTCGGCCAGCGCCTGCGGGAAGACCCCGTCCACGTCCCCGAGGGCCTGGCCGGCCGACTCGATCACCACCATCCAGGCCCGCACGCGTTCGGCGGGCACGGTGGCCCGGGTCAGCACCTCACGGGCGATGTCCCGGGCGAGGTCCACCTCGCCGGCCGTGATGGCGTCCTCGGCGGCCTGCAACCGCCGGCCGTCCGGGCCCGGCCCGCTGCCGGGCGGGGTGTGGCGGGCGGCGAGCAGGCCCAGCGAGGCGGCCACCGAGGGCGCCCCGCGGTCCCGGGCCAGCGCGGCGGCCTCGGCGAGCCGGGAGGCCACCTCCGGGTCGGTGCCGGTGGTGGCCAGGGCCAGGTGCCGGGCCCGTTCGATGGGGTCGGGGGCGGCGGTGGCCAGGGCGGCGTGGGCGGCCCGCCGCTCCTGGGTGGGCGCCTCCGCGTACAGGGCGGCCGATATCAGCGGGTGGGCGAACCGTACGGCGGGGCCCTCCGGTTCGGTGGCCAGCAGGCCGAGTTCGGCGGCCTGCGCGCACTCGGCCTCGGCGTTGCCGCGGCCGGCGGCGTGCAGCAGGGCGGGGGTGGGGCGGGCGCCGGCGCTGGCCACCAGCAGGGTGCGGCGGGCCTCGTCCGAGAGCATCTCGAGGCGGCTCAGGACGAGGGCGCGCAGCGAGGTCGGCACCGGCAGCGGCTCGCCGGGCCGGGGCGGGGTGGGGCTCTCGGCCAGGGCGCGGCCCAGCTCCAGCGCGAACAGGGGGTTGCCGCCGCTGGTGCGGTGGATGTCGCGGACGGTGGAGCGGGGCAGGTTGGAGTAGCCGCGGTGGCCGAGCAGGGCGGAGACCTGGGTACGGGTCAGCGGGCCCAGCCGGACCGAGAGGGTGTCCGGCGGGCAGGCGCGCAGATGGCGGTCGTACTCCTCCTCCTCGGTCCGCACCGCGCACAGCATCTGCACCGGCGTATCGCCGAGGCGCCGGGCGGCGAAGCCGAGCAGTTCGGCGCTGGCCGAGTCCAGCCACTGGAGGTCGTCGGCGACGATCAGGACCGGGCCCTTCGTGGCGAGCGCGCGCAGTGTGGAGAGCACGGCCAGGCGCAGGGCGAGCCCGTCGCGCTGGAGGGTGGACTCGCCGCGGCCGGTGAGTGCCGACTCCAGCGCGGTGTGCTGGGCGGCGGGCAGCTTGCCGGACACCTCGTCCAGGACCAGGCCGAAGAGGTCGGCCAGGGCGAGGAAGGGCAGGTGGGATTCGGACTCGGTGGCGGAGCAGCGCAACACGGTGCGGGCGCTCGTGGCGTATTCCGCGGCCAATGCCCGCAGCACCGTCGACTTTCCTATTCCGGCGGGCCCGTGCAGCAGCACACTCCCACCGCGCGCGAGCTGCTCCCGCGCCGCCGCGGACGGCTCCTGCTGGCCGATGACCAGCTCGGAACGGCAGTTCGCAGGGCCCTTGAAGTCCCGTCGCACGGTCACCGCTCCCCTCGAGTGTCGTGTTCGGGCCAAATTCTAGGCAACCTGCCCGTGAATTTCGGACAGCCGGGGAGGTGAGCGAAATAACAGTGCGCGAAGCATGGCCATATTCAAAGCACCGTTGAATGAATACGACCCCCGCACGAAGGGCCCTTCGAAGGTACCCCCGCCCCGCCGCCGCCCACACTCCCCCCGCACCGGCCTCCCGGCCACCGGGCCCGCCGCTGCCCCGGCAGCGGGACCCGCGCGCGGACACACCGACGCGGCCGCTCCGGCCACCCGGGCTCCCACGCGCTCGCACGGTCGGGCATCGCTCCTGCCCGACCCCCTACGGCAGTACCCCTGCCCGGCGGGCCGAGGCCACCGCCTCGCCCCTGGTGTGGGCGCCGAGTTTGCGCATGGCCGAGCGGAGGTAGCTCTTGACGGTTTCCGGGCTCAGGCCCAGGCGGGACGCCGCGGTGGCGTTGGTCGCGCCGGCGGCCACGCAGGTCAGTACGTCGATCTCGCGGGGGGCCAGGCCGACGCCCGGCAACGGGGTGGCCGCCGTGGTCAACAGGCCGCAGGCGTCGAGGAGTTCGGCGCGCAGAGCAGTGTCGGAGATCCGCGGGGCCAGGGCGCGCAGGGCCGCGTGGGCCTCGCGGACCTGCTCCCAGGCAGCCCCGTCCGCCGGGTCCGGGGCGGGCACGGTGCGGGACGCCGCCAGCAGGTCCCGCGCCCGCTCCTGAGCCACCAGCGACTGCTCCACGTCCCGCGCCGCCTCCACGGCCGCGCCCAGCGTCCGGTCGCCCAGCGGCTGGGCCGTGCGCAGCGCGCCGTACAGCACGCCGCGCACCCGGCGCCCCACGACCACCGGCACCGCCAGCACCGAGCGCAGCCCCTCCGCGGCGACCGGGACGTCGTACTCGTGGCTGATCCGCGGCGACAGCGAATAGTCCGTGACCGCGCACGGGCGGCCCAGCGCCACCGCCTTGCCGCCGAGCCCGTTGCCGGAGCTCACCGCGAGCGCCCGGAGCGCGCACGTCGTCGTACCGGTCAGCTCGCTGATCCGCACCCGCGGCCGGCCCGGCTCGACCAGACCGCCGAAGGCGACCGGAAGGCCCGTCGCACGACGCAGCCGCACCAGCGCACCACGGATCTCCGCCGCCCCGGCCGCGTCCGCCCTCACCTGCTCGCCCCTTCGCCGTGGACCGTCTGGACCTGCCCGCGCACCACACCCCCGTTCGGGGGTAGTGAGACGCACATCACGGATTACACGATGGCAGAGAGCCGCCCGGCAATGGTCCGGAACCAAGGAGGACAGATGACGACGGCGACGGAGCACTTCCGCAGGGCGCGGGACTTCCTGCTGGAACACCGTGAGGACTACGCCACCGCCTACGCCGGCTTCGAGTGGCCCCGCCCCACCCACTTCAACTGGGCGCTGGACTGGTTCGACGCCGTCGCCGAGGGGAACGACCGCACCGCCCTGCACATCGTCGAGGAGGACGGCACCGAGACCCGCCTCTCCTTCGCCGAGATGTCCGAGCGTTCCAGCCGCGCCGCGAACTGGCTGCGCGACCGCGGCGTCGCCGCCGAGGACCGCATCCTCGTCATGCTCGGCAACCAGGCCGAGTTGTGGGAGACCGCGCTCGCCGCGATGAAGCTGCGCGCGGTCGTCATCCCCGCCACCCCCCTGCTCGGCCCGGCCGACCTGACCGACCGCGTCGAACGCGGCCGGGTCAAGCACGTGATCGCGCGCGCCGCCGACACCGCCAAGTTCGCCGACGTCCCCGGCACCTACACCCGCATCTGTGTCGGCGGCCTTCCGGAGGAGGGCTGGGAGCCCTACGAGGACGTGTACGCCGCCCCCGCCGAGTTCGTCCCGGACGGGCCCACCCTCGCTGACGACCCGCTGATGCTGTACTTCACCTCGGGCACCACGGCCCGCCCCAAGCTGGTGGAGCACACCCACGTCTCGTACCCCGTCGGGCATCTGGCCACCATGTACTGGATCGGCCTGAAGCCTGGGGACGTGCACCTCAACATCTCCTCGCCCGGCTGGGCCAAGCACGCCTGGTCGAACCTGTTCGCGCCGTGGAACGCCGAGGCGACCGTCTTCATCCACAACTACACCCGCTTCGACGCCGCCCGCCTGATGGCCGAGATGGACCGCGCGGGCGTCACCACCTTCTGCGCCCCGCCGACCGTGTGGCGCATGCTGATCCAGGCCGACCTCTCGCAACTGCGCACCCCGCCCCGAGCGGCCGTGGCCGCGGGCGAACCCCTCAACCCGGAGGTCATCGAGCAGGTCCGGCGCGCCTGGGGCGTGACCATCCGGGACGGCTTCGGGCAGACCGAGACCGCCGTGCAGGTCTCCAACAGCCCCGGCCAGCCGCTGAAGACCGGCTCCATGGGCCGGCCCAGCCCCGGCTACGGCGTCGAACTGCTCGACCCGGTCTCCGGCGCGCCCGGCGCCGCCGAGGGCGAGATCGCGCTCGACCTGTCCGCGCGCCCGGTCGGCCTGATGACCGGCTACCACGGCGACCCGGAGCGCACCGCCGAGGCGATGGCCGGCGGCTACTACCGGACAGGGGACGTCGCCTCCAGGGACGAAGAGGGGTATCTGACGTATGTCGGACGCTCCGACGATGTCTTCAAGGCGTCCGACTACAAGATCAGTCCGTTCGAGCTGGAGAGCGCACTGCTGGAGCACGAGGCGGTGGCCGAGGCGGCGGTCGTGCCCGCGCCGGACCCGCTGCGGCTCGCGGTGCCGAAGGCGTACGTCGTCCTCGCCGAGGGCTGGGAGCCGGACACCGGCACCGCGAAGGCCCTCTTCGAGCACTCCCGGGAGGTGCTCGCCCCCTACAAGCGCATCCGCCGGCTGGAGTTCGGCGAGCTGCCCAAGACCGTCTCCGGCAAGATCCGCCGGATCGAGCTGCGCGAGGCCACGGCCGCGGGCTCGGCGAACGAGTACCGCGAGGAGGACTTCCGGTGAGCGAACGTCCGGTGAGCGAGCCGTCCTACGCCCACGGAACCAGCGGCACACCGCTGCTGAGCGACACCATCGGCGCCAACCTCGACCGGGCGGTCGCCTCCTTCGCCGACCGCGAGGCGCTCGTCGACGTGCCCTCCGGACGCCGCTGGACCTACGCCGAGTTCGGTGCCGCCGTCGACGAGGTGGCCCGCGGGCTGCTCGCCAAGGGCGTGGCCAGGGGCGACCGGGTCGGGATCTGGGCGGTCAACTGCCCCGAGTGGGTGCTCGTCCAGTACGCCACCGCGCGCATCGGCGTGATCATGGTGAACATCAACCCGGCCTACCGGGCACACGAGGTGGAGTACGTGCTCCGGCAGGCCGGCATCTCGCTGCTGGTCGCCTCGCAGGCCCACCGGGGCACCGACTACCGGGAGCTGGTCGAGCAGGTCCGCGGCAAGTGCCCCGACCTGCGCGAGACGATCTACATCGGCGCCCCGTCGTGGGACGCGCTGACGGCGGCCGCTGCGGAGGTGCCGGTGGACCGGCCGGCCGCCATCCAGGCGGAGTTGAGCTGCGACGACCCGGTCAACATCCAGTACACCTCGGGCACCACGGGCTTCCCCAAGGGAGCCACGCTCTCCCACCACAACATCCTCAACAACGGCTACTGGGTGGGCCGTACGGTCGGCTACACCGAACAGGACAGGATCTGCATCCCCGTCCCGTACTACCACTGTTTTGGCATGGTCATGGGCAATCTGGCGGCCACCTCGCACGGCGCGTGCATGGTGATCCCGGCGCCGTCCTTCGAGCCGAAGGCCACCCTGGAGGCGGTCCAGCGGGAACGCTGCACCTCGCTGTACGGGGTGCCGACGATGTTCATCGCGGAGCTGAACCTCCCCGGCTTCGCGTCGTACGGCCTGTCGTCCCTGCGCACCGGCATCATGGCGGGCTCGCCCTGCCCGGTGGAGGTGATGAAGCGGGTGGTCGCCGAGATGCACATGGAGGAGGTCTCCATCTGCTACGGCATGACCGAGACCTCACCGGTCTCCCTCCAGACCCGGATGGACGACGACCTCGAACACCGCACCGGCACGGTCGGCCGCGTACTGCCGCACCTGGAGGTCAAGGTCGTCGACCCGGCCACCGGGGTCACCCGGCCCCGTGGCACGTCGGGCGAGCTGTGCACCCGCGGCTACAGCGTGATGGTCGGCTACTGGAACGAGCCGGAGAAGACCGCGCAGGCGGTGGACGCGGGCCGCTGGATGCACACCGGGGACCTCGCGGTGATGCGCGAGGACGGGTACGTCGAGATCGTCGGCCGCATCAAGGACATGATCATCCGCGGCGGCGAGAACATCTACCCGCGCGAGATCGAGGAGTTCCTCTACGGCCACCCGAAGATCCGTGACGTCCAGGTGGTCGGCGTGCCGCACGAGAAGTACGGCGAGGAGGTGCTGGCCTGCGTCATCCCGCTGGACGCGGCCGACCCGCCGGCCCTGGAGGACCTGCGGGCCTTCTGTGAGGGCCGGCTGGCCCACTACAAGATCCCGAGCCTGCTGCGGATCCTGGACTCCTTCCCGATGACCGTCTCCGGAAAGGTGCGCAAGGTCGAACTCCGCGAGAAGTACGCCCGGTGAGCACGCGGCCGGCGTCACGGGCACCCGTGGTGCGCGGAACGACGCCGGCTTCCTGAAACACCCCTCGCCTCCCGACCGCCCCCGGCACTTCTGCCGGGGGCGGTTTCCGTCGTGGGGTGCCCGCTCTTGACGGCCTTCGCGGGCCCCACTTACATTGCTTCCAGATAGTAGAAAGTAGTTTCCGCTATACGGAATAGCTGCGACCGCGGGGCGCGACGGGCGTGCGAATCCGACAGCCGAAGACAGCCGAAGCAGGAGAACTCGATGGCTCGTATGACCGCTGCCCGCGCGGCAGTTGAGATCCTCAAGCGCGAGGGCGTCACCGCCGCGTTCGGTGTGCCGGGCGCAGCGATCAACCCCTTCTACGCGGCGCTCAAGGCGTCCGGCGGAATCAACCACACCCTCGCCCGCCACGTGGAGGGCGCCTCGCACATGGCCGAGGGCTACACGAGGACCCACGCGGGCAACATCGGCGTCTGCATCGGCACGTCCGGCCCCGCCGGCACCGACATGATCACCGGCCTGTACTCGGCCACCGGCGACTCCATCCCGATCCTGTGCATCACGGGCCAGGCCCCCACCGCCGTGATCCACAAGGAGGACTTCCAGGCCGTCGACATCGCCTCGATCGCCAAGCCGGTGACCAAGATGGCCGTCACCGTCCTGGAGGCCGCGCAGGTCCCCGGCGTCTTCCAGCAGGCCTTCCACCTGATGCGCTCCGGCCGTCCCGGCCCGGTCCTGATCGACCTGCCGATCGACGTCCAGCTCACCGAGATCGAGTTCGACCCGGAGACGTACGAGCCGCTGCCCGTCTACAAGCCGGCCGCGAGCCGCGCCCAGATCGAGAAGGCGATCACGCTGCTCAACGAGTCCGAGCGGCCCCTGATCGTCGCGGGCGGCGGTGTCATCAACGCCGATGCCTCCGAACTCCTCGTGGAGTTCGCCGAGCTGACGGGCGTTCCGGTCGTCCCGACCCTGATGGGCTGGGGCGTCCTGCCCGACGACCACGAGCTGAACGCGGGCATGGTCGGCCTCCAGACCTCGCACCGCTACGGCAACGCGACCTTCCTGGAGTCCGACTTCGTCCTCGGCATCGGCAACCGCTGGGCCAACCGCCACACCGGGAAGCTGGACGTCTACACGGCCGGCCGGAAGTTCGTCCACGTCGACATCGAGCCCACCCAGATCGGCAGGATCTTCGCCCCGGACTACGGCATCGCCTCCGACGCGAAGGCCGCGCTGGAGCTGTTCGTCCAGGTGGCCCGCGAGCGGAAGGCGGCCGGCCGGCTGCCCGACCGCTCCGCCTGGGCAGCCGCCGCGCAGGAGAAGCGCGCGAAGCTCCAGCGGCGTACGCACTTCGACAACGTCCCGATCAAGCCGCAGCGCGTCTACGAGGAGATGAACAAGGCCTTCGGCCCGGAGACCCGGTACGTCTCCACCATCGGCCTCTCGCAGATCGCCGGCGCCCAGATGCTGCACGTCTTCAGGCCGCGGCACTGGATCAACTGCGGACAGGCCGGACCGCTCGGCTGGACCGTCCCGGCCGCGCTCGGTGTCGCCAAGGCCGACCCGGAGGCGTCCGTCGTCGCCCTCTCCGGCGACTACGACTTCCAGTTCATGATCGAGGAACTGGCGGTCGGCGCGCAGCACAAGATCCCGTACGTCCACGTGTTGGTCAACAACTCCTACCTGGGCCTGATCCGCCAGGCGCAGCGCGCCTTCGACATCGACTTCCAGGTCAACCTGGAGTTCGAGAACATCAACTCGCCCGAGCTGGGCGTCTACGGCGTCGACCATGTCAAGGTCGCCGAGGGCCTGGGCTGCAAGGCGATCCGGGTGACCGACCCCGATGAGCTCGGAGCCGCCCTCGAGCAGGCCAAGAAGCTCGCCGCCGAGCACCGCGTGCCGGTCGTCGTCGAGGCGATCCTGGAGCGGGTCACCAACATCTCGATGTCGGGCACCAACGACATCGGCAACGTCGTCGAGTTCGAGGACGTCGCCACCGAGCCCGGCCACGCCCCGACCGCCGTCAGGGCCCTGAAGGTCTGACGCGTACACCGATCGAAGGGGGCGGCCCGCCTACAGGGGGCCGCCCCCCTCGCGCTGTTCCGGCGCAACTCGACTGCGCCGTCACACGGAGGCGCAGCTGAAGCCGCCCGAGCCGCCGCCCCAGGAGTGCGGCAGCTCCCGCTCGGTCGACCCGCCCCGCCCGAGGAGCCCCGCCTCCCGCGCGAAGCGCGGCATGAGCAGGGTCAGCGCCCGGTCCCCGTACAGGGCCACGGCCAGCAGCCGGTCGTCGGCCGACAGGCCCTTCCCGGTCGTGGGCAGCGGATGCCGGTCCCGCAGGTCCCTCAGGGCCCGCCGGCCGGCCCGGGTGCGCCCGGGCGGGAAGTCGCGCAGCAGCCCGGCGTCGGTGAGCTCGTGGCGCAGGTCGGTCAGCGCGCGGGCGACGGGTTCCCGGTCCAGCAACTGCCGCATGCCCGCGGGGCGGTAGAGGGAGGCGTGCACGGTCTTCGGCAGGTGGGGGAGGGCGGGGAGGTCCGTCCCCGCGCCGCGGGCCGGCCCCGTGGTGTGCATCGTGCCGCCGCGTCCGGGTCCGACGGCGCCCCGCGCCCGCAGAGCGAGCACGGCGACGGTGACGGCGGCGCGGCGGCCGCCCCGCAGAAACGCGATCTCGTGCGGCGCGAGCCGGTTCGTCTCGGCACTGTCCATGGCACCCCCAGCGGCCGGAGCACGGGGCCCGCCACCCCCGTACCGGCGGGCCCCGTCGAGGGGAATGTGCCCACTCCCGGGGGTGCCCGACGCCTGCCGGCCCTGCTTCAGAGCATGATTTGAGCATGCCGTAGCCGCGCTACGCCCGCTGCGGTAGACGTCCCGGCCGCTCCGTTCCCCGCCCGCGCCGTGGCCCCGCCGCTCAGGCGTCTTCGTCGTCCGGCACGTTCAGATGTCGTCGTGCTCCGGCAGGCCCGGCCAGTCGTCCGGGCCGCCGCCCTGCCACTCGATGAGGTCGCTCTCCTCCACCTCGACGCGGTCCAGGTCGGCCAGCCGGAGGATCTCGATCACGTCGTCCAGGTGGGAGGCGAGCCCGAGGGTCACGTCGCCCTCGGTCACCCGCCGGGAGCCGTCCAGGGCCGGCGCGTGCACCACGATGTGCGGATGCTGCGTGGGGTAGTCCATGTCCTCAAGCCTCCTGATCCTCAGCCTCCTGCCGCGGCTCCCGGTCCGCACGCCGAGAAGCGCCGGACCCGGGTGACGACCCGGGTCCGGCGCTCCTTCCGCCATCCGCTTGGTTGCCGTCCGGCGGCGCGAGACTGGGCGCGACAGGACATTCGCGCCGCCGGACGGGATCAGGGGCCTCGCGACACGGCCGCGAGGCGGAGGGCCGGGACCGCGGCGGGTGCGACGGCTCCGGGCCGTCCTCCCTCAGGTCGGGAGGACGGTCCCGTCGCTTTCACCACCGCACTGGCTCGCACGCCGCCGCGGTCCCTGGTCCCTGCCCGCACGGCCGTCGGACGGCTACCCCTCATCCGGGTCGCCCGACGGCCCGGGCGGGCCGTACGCGTACGGGGTCCGGGGCATGACCTCCCGGTGGACCCCGTACGCGGCTCTGTGTCAGTCCTCGCGCACCGCGTCCGCGCCGCCGAGGGAGTCCGCCACGGTGGAGAAGCGCGCGAACACCTCGGTGCGCTTGCCGACCGTGCCCAGGAAGTCGGCGTGGGTGTAGCCGGTGACGTCGTCGGTCACCTCGAAGTACCCGTGGGCGCCGGAGCCGCGGGCGTGCACCACGCTCCCCCACTGCTGCCTTAACCACGTGGGAGGTGCCCCCACCGGGATGCGCTCGCGGTTGAAGCGCGCCAGCTTCTCCAGCAGGTGCTGGTCCTGGAGGAGGAGAGGGCCGCCGATGCCGGCGGAGGCGGAGTTCTGGTTGTCGGCGACCGGGGCGCCGGACTCGGTCGTGAGCACGCGCTTCGACATCAGGGACCTTCCGTGCAGAGTGCATTCGGAAATGTGTTTCCGCTTCGTGGAGTTTCCGCTGGCGTGGAGCCTAGGAGCGGCGCGATCGGCTCGTCAACAGTTCGTTGAATGAAGGGTGGTGGAGATCCGGACGGCGCCGCCGCCTGGCGCGACACGACAGATGTCGGCGGCGGCGCCGTCCGGAGGTCTGGGGGTCGGGTCAGACCTGGGCGCCGGAGAGGCGCTCCACGGCCCGCAGCAGGGCCGAGTGGTCCAGGCCGCCGTCGCCCTGCGCGCGCAGGGAGGCCACCAGCTGGGCCACCACGGCGCCGACGGGCAGTGCGGCGCCAACGGTGCGGGCCGCGTCCGTCACGATGCCCATGTCCTTGTGGTGCAGGTCGATACGGAAGCCCGGCTTGAAGTCGCGCTGGAGGAAGTTGTCCTTCTTCCGCGTCAGCACGGTCGAGCCCGCCAGGCCACCGTTCAGGACGTCCAGCGCCGCCTTCAGGTCCACGCCCGACTTCTCCAGGAAGACCACGGCCTCGGCGCATGCCTGGATGTTGACGGCGACGATGAGCTGGTTGGCGGCCTTCACGGTCTGGCCGGAGCCGTGCGGACCGCACAGCACGACCGTCCTGCCCAGCGCGTCGAAGAGCGGCTTGGCCGTGTCGAAGTCGGCCTGCTCGCCGCCGACCATGATCGACAGCACCGCCTCGACGGCGCCCGCCTCACCGCCGGAGACGGGGGCGTCCAGGACCCGGATGCCCTTGTCCCCGGCGGCGGCGGCCAGGTCGATCGAGGTCTGCGGGGTGATCGAGGACATGTCGATCAGCAGCGCGCCGGAGCGCGCGTTCTCCAGGATGCCGTCCGGGCCGTATGCGATGGCCTCGACCTGCGGCGACGCGGGCACCATCGTGACGATCACGTCGGCGTCCCGGACCGCCTCGGCGATCGAGCCCGCCGTGTTGCCGCCCGCGGCGGCCAGCCGGTCCAGCTTCGCCTGCTCCAGCGTGTAGCCGGTGACGTCGTAGCCCGCCTTGATCAGGTTCTCGGACATGGGGGAGCCCATGATGCCGAGGCCGATCCAGGCAACCTTGGGAAGGGTGGTGGTCATGTGCGGGTGCCTTTCTGACTTCTGTGCTGCGTCTGGGAGTCGGGGCCCGGTGAAAGGGGTCCGGGTGGGTCAGCGGGCCGCTCGGGCCCCGGCCGGCAGCCACCCGAAGGCCTCGGCGCTCGGCCGGTCGCCCGGCTTGTACTCCAGGCCGACCCAGCCGTCGTAACCGGCCTTCCCCAACTGGTCGAGGAGGTCCTCCAGCGGGAGCGAGCCCGTACCGGGCGCGCCGCGGCCGGGGTTGTCCGCGATCTGGACGTGGCCGGTCCGCGCGGCGTACCGCTCGATCACCGACGGCAGGTCCTCGCCGTTCATGGACAGGTGGTACAGGTCCATCAGGAACCTGGCGTTGCCGAGGCCCGACGCCGCGTTCACCTTGTCCACCACCTCGGCGGCGGCGGGCGCGCTCACCAGCGGGTACAGCGGCGACTCCGGCTTGTTGAGTGCCTCGACCAGCAGGATCGCGCCGATACGGTCGGCGGCCCGGGCCGCGAGGACCAGGTTGTCCAGCGCGAGCGCGTCCTGCTCGGCCGGGTCCACGCCCTCGACCCGGTTGCCGTACAGGGCGTTGAGAGCCGTGCAGCCGAGGGACTGGGCGAGCTCCGCGGCCACGTCGATGTTGGCGCGGAACCGCTCCGACTCCTCGCCGGGCACGGACAGCGCGCCGCGGTCGGGGCCCGGGAGCTTTCCGGCGTAGAAGTTCAGGCCGGTGAGCTGTACGCCCGCGTCCTCGATCGCCTGCTTCAGGGCGTCGGTCGCGGAACGCTCCGGGGTGGGGGAGTCGATCCACGGCCACCACAGCTCGACCGCGGTGAAGCCGGCCGCGGCGGCGGCCGCCGGCCGCTCCAGGAGCGGGAGTTCCGTGAAGAGGATCGACAGGTTGACGTTGAAGCGCTGGTCTGTGAATCCCATCAGGGCCGCGCTCCCTTCCATTGTCGTATTCCGTATTGCGGAAGTTTGTTTCTGCTTAATGGAAGACTGCCGGGGGGTGTCGCGGCTTGTCAAGAGGGTGCGGGCTCCGGCGTGGATCCCGGCCCCGGGGGGCTGCCCGGAAACCGGCCCGCGCGTTAGGTTGTGCGCGTGCGATTGAGAGTGGAGTTCACGACCGAACCCTTCGATCTGGACGAGGCCCCCGAGCACGCGCTGGTGGCACGGGAGGTCGTCGAGGCGGCCGAGCTGGACGCCGTGGACGTCGGCCCGTTCGGCAACACGGCCGAGGGGGGTGCCGACGTCGTCCTGGACGCCGTGGACGCCCTGCTGCGCAGGACCCTCGGGGCCGGCGCCACCCGGATCTCCCTTCAGGTCACCGTGCTCGGGGAGGACGGGAGGTGATCGGGGAGGAGTCCTTCATCGCTGCCCTGAAGCCGCTGGTCGACGCCATCGGCGGCCGGATGCTCCCGCCCGACGAGGCCGGCCCCGACGACGTCGTGCTCTTCTGGGAGGGTGACGTCGCCGTCGCCGTACGCCTGCCGCAGCTCGCCGACTCGCTGGACCACATCCTGGCCGCGATGGAGCGCAAGAAGGGCATGCCGCTCGCGGATCTGGACCGCAAGGCCAAGCAGGAGGTCGTGCGGGTACTGGAGGCGCGCGGCGCCTTCTCCGTCCGGCACGGGGTGGAGACCGTGGCGAGCGCGCTGGGCGTCAGCCGCTTCACCGTCTACAACTACCTCAACCGCGACAAGCAGAGCTGAGCCACCGCCGGGCAGGGCGTCCCGGAATTTTCAACAAACTGTTGACGCGGTGTTCGTCAGGGCGTTAGCTATCCGCAGCCCGTCCCACGCGAAGGCCGTCAACAGCCCACGGAGGCTCCCGTGACTTCGACCTCAACGCCACCGGGCCTCGCCCGATTCAACGCTCTCCCCGAAGACGCGGCCCGAGCCGTCCTTCTGGAGGCGTGCGCCAGCACGGCGTGGGCCGACCGGCTGCTGGCGGCCCGCCCCTGCGACACCCCCGACGACCTCGAAGCCGCGAGCGACGCCGCCATGGCGGAGCTGACCCCCGCGGACCTCGAGGAGGCGATGGCCGGCCACCCGCCGATCGGCCGTCCCAAGCCCGGCGACCCGGCCTCGGCCCGCGAACAGCGCGGAATGGCCGGCGCCTCCGAGGAACTCAAGGCCGAGATGCTCGACCTCAACCTGGCCTACCAGGACAAGTTCGGCCACGTCTTCCTCATCTGCGCCACCGGCCGGACCGGCGAGCAGATGCGCGACGCGCTCAAGGAGCGGATCGGCAACGCGCCGGAACAGGAACGCGAGATCGTCCGCAGCGAACTGGGGAAGATCAACCGCATCCGGCTCGCCCGGCTGCTCGAAGACGCCTGAGAAGACGCCCGAAGAGGAAACCATGAGCACCGAGACCACCGCCTCCGTGTCCACGCACATCCTGGACACCTCCGCCGGCCGCCCCGCCGGGGGCGTCGCCGTCCGCCTTCTGGCCCGCTCGGGCCGGGAAGCCGGCTGGCAGGCGCTCGGCGGCTCCTCGACCGACGCCGACGGGCGGTGCAAGGACCTTCCGGCACCGCCGGAGGGCACCACCCACGTACGGCTCGAGTTCGACACCGAGACGTACTTCGCCAAGAAACAAGCCGCGGCCCAGCAGGACGCCCCCGCGCTCCGGGACAGCGAGAACGGCCGGCCCGTGTTCTTCCCCGAGGTCACCATCGCCTTCGCGGTGGTGCCCGGCGAGCACTACCACGTTCCGCTGCTGCTCAACCCGTTCGGCTACTCCGTTTACCGAGGGAGCTGACCGACACCATGACCCGTTTCGTCCTGGGACAGAACCAGTACGGCAAGGCCGAGAACCGAGTCGTCAAGATCACGCGTGACGGCGACACGCACCGCATCAAGGACCTGAATGTCTCCGTCGCCCTGTCCGGCGACATGGAGGAGGTCCACCGCAGCGGCTCCAACGCGAACGTCCTGCCGACCGACACCACCAAGAACACGGTGTTCGCCTTCGCCAAGGAGCACGGGATCCAGAGCGCCGAGGACTTCGGCGTCAGGCTCGCCCGGCACTTCGTGGACAACACCGAGCCCATCCACCGGGCCCGCATCCGCGTCGAGGAGTACGCCTGGGAGCGGATCGAGACCTCGCAGTCCGGCGCGCGCTTCGTCGGCTCGGAAGAGATCGCCCACTCCTTCGTCCGCAAGGGCCAGGAGACCCGCGTCGCGCAGATCACCTACGACGGCCACGGAATCCAGGTGCTCTCCGGGTTCAAGGACCTGACCGTACTGAACTCGACCAACTCCGAGTTCTTCGGCTTCCTCAAGGACAAGTACACCTCCCTTCAGGAGGACCACGACCGCATCCTCGCCACCACCGTCTCCACCTGGTGGCGGCACAACTGGAACGGCATCGACTCGCACGCCCCCGACTGGGAGCGCTCGTACAACGGGGTACGCAAGCACGCGCTGCAGGCGTTCGCCGAAACCTACTCGTACTCGCTCCAGCAGACCCTCTTCGAGATGGGTGTGCGGGTGCTGAACTCCCGCGACGAGGTCGACGAGATCCGCTTCTCGATGCCCAACAAGCACCACTTCCGCTCGGACCTGTCGCCCTTCGGAATCGACAACGAGGCCAAGGACGGCGCCGTCTACTACGCCGCCGACCGCCCCTACGGCCTGATCGAGGCCACCATCCTGCGGGACGGCGCCGAGCAGCTCATCCCGGTCGACATGACAAACCTCTGACGCGGGACGCGCGCCACCGGACCCGCTCCGGACCGGTGGTGCGCCACACCGGAGGGAACGAAATGGCAATGCCTGCTCAAGGGTCCGTCGAAGGCCCGTGTTCCACCCCGCCGGTGCACACCGAGGACGCCGTCACGTCCGTGCACCCGGTGGACGAGAGACTCCACCGTTCCTCTGGACTGAGCGGGAGTGAGTCCGGCCAGCCGCACGCCCCGAACGGTTGTGGGCGCACTGGTCGTCCGCTTTCGCGTCCCGGGCGGCGACATGGATCGTGTCCGTGGTCCGAGCCGGGCGGGCGGAGTCCCTCACGACCTGGCCATGTGGATGCGGCCAGAGGCGACGGGGAGGCCCTGAACCATCTCGCTGGTGGAGCAGGGGCCCCGCACGCTGGCACCGCACCCGGCGTCCCAGATCGCACAACCACGCTACCCCGACCGGCCCAGCACACCGCTAGGCCGAAAGCCGAGCATCACACGATCGAGCTAAAACGACCTCGAACCCAATTCCTGACGAGCAGTCGCCAAGCGCTCGTCACCGGCGTGGTGATCACCCTCATCGGGGTCACGCTGATGCCCGTGCCCGTCGGCTGGGCGCAGGGCGGCGACAGGACCGCCGCGGGCTTCGGCTCCATGAAGAACCTCGCCCTCGCCGCGTTCACCCTCGTCGTCATCCTGCTGATCCAGCGCTTCGGCAAGGGCTTCGTCAAACAGGTCGCCCTGCTGTTCGGACTGCTCATCGGCACCCTGGCCGCCCTCCCGTTCGGCATGGCCGACTTCCGCGGCATCGCCTCCGCCCCCCTCGCCGCGCTGCCCACCCCCTTCGCCTTCGGCGCCCCCGTCTTCCAGCCCGCGGCCATCCTGTCGCTGTGCATCGTGATGCTGGTGCTGATGCCCGAGTCCAGCGCCGGCATGCTCGCCCTCGGCGAGATCTGCGACCGCCGCGCCGACGCCCGGACCATCACCCGCGGTCTGCGCACCGACGGCATCGCCACCCTGCTCGGCCCCGTCTTCGGTGGCTTCCCCACCTCCGCCTTCGCCCAGAACGTCGGCGTCGTCTCGCTGACCCGGGTGCGCAGCCGCTACGTCGTCGCCGTCGCCGGCTCCGCCCTGCTGGTCCTCGGCGCCTTCCCGGTCCTCGGCGCGGTCCTCTCCCTGGTGCCCATGCCGGTCCTCGGCGGCGCCGGCATCGTACTGTTCGGCTCGATCGCCGTCAGCGGCATCCGCACCCTGTCCGAGGCCGGACTGGACGACAGCTCCAACTTCATCCTGGTCGCCGTGGCCCTCGGCGCCGGCATCATCCCGCTGGCCGCCCCGACCTTCTACACCCAGTTCCCGGCCTGGGCCCAGACCGTCCTCGGCTCCGGGATCAGCGCCGGCGCCATCGTCGCCGTCCTGCTCAACCTGTTCTTCCACCACCTCGGCACCCGGAGCAGCACGGCTCCGGCACTCAAATCCTCCTAGGGTCCTGCCGTGCCCTCCCCGTGGACGCCCCCCGCGACCACGGGCCGCCACCAAAGACAAGGAAGCGCAATGGCACCATCGGCAGCCCAGCGCATTGTCATCGAGAACTGCGCGATCGCGACCGTGGACGCGGACGACACCGAGTACGCCTCTGGACACCTCGTCCTCGCCGGCAACCGGATCGAGTCGGTCGGCGCGGGCAAGGCCCCCGAGGGGCTGAAGGACGTGGCGCGCCGGATCGACGCGAGCGGCCATCTGGCCACGCCCGGTCTGATCAACACCCACCACCACTTCTACCAGTGGATCACCCGGGGCCTGGCCACCGACCACAACCTGTTCGACTGGCTCGTCGCGCTCTACCCGACCTGGGCGCGCATCGACGAGGAGATGGTCTCCGCCGCGGCCCGGGGCTCACTGGCGATGATGGCCCGCGGCGGCGTCACCACCGCCATGGACCACCACTACGTCTTCCCGCGCGGCTCCGGAGACCTGTCCGGCGCGATCATCCGGGCGGCGCGCGAGACGGGCGTCCGGTTCACCCTGGCCCGCGGTTCGATGGACCGCGGCGAGAAGGACGGCGGACTGCCGCCGGACTTCGCAGTGGAGACGCTTCAGGACGCGCTCGCCGCCACCGAGGAGACCGTGGCACGCCACCACGACGCCTCCTTCGACGCCATGACGCAGGTCGCCGTCGCCCCCTGCTCGCCCTTCTCCGTCTCCACCGAGCTGCTCAAGCAGGCCGCGGAGCTGGGCCGCCGGCTCGGCGTACGGCTGCACACCCACGGCTCGGAGACGGTCGAGGAGGAGAAGTTCTGCCACGAGCTCTTCGGCATGGGACCCACCGACTACTTCGCCTCCACGGGCTGGCTGGGCGAGGACGTGTGGATGGCGCACTGCGTCCACATGAACGACTCCGACATCGCCGCCTTCGCCCGCACGAAGACCGGCGTGGCGCACTGCCCCTCCTCCAACGCCCGCCTGGCGGCCGGAATCGCGCGCGTCCCCGACATGCTGGCGGCCGGCGTCCCGGTCGGCCTCGGCGTCGACGGCACCGCCTCCAACGAGTCCGGCGAACTCCACACCGAACTGCGCAACGCCCTGCTGATCAACCGCCTCGGCGCACACCGTGAGGCCGCCCTGAACGCCCGCCAGGCCCTGCGCCTGGGCACCTACGGCGGAGCCCAGGTGCTCGGCCGGGCCGGCCAGATCGGCTCACTGGAGCCGGGCAAGCTGGCCGACCTGGTGCTGTGGAGGATGGACACGCTGGCCCACGCCTCGATCGCCGACCCGGTGGCCGCCCTGGTCCTCGGCGCGGCGGCACCGGTCACCGCCTCCTTCGTGGACGGGCGGCAGATCGTCGAGAACGGCCGGCTGCTGACCGCCGACGAGGACGCCATCGCCCGCGCCACGCGGGCCGAGGCACAGCGGCTGGCGCGGATCACCGCGCGAAGCTGACCGATTCAAGGAACTCCGGGCGGGAGGGACGGCTCCCGCCCGGTAGCCGTGGACCCGAACGGGGTCCGCGGCGGGCCGGCTCCGGGGCGCGCTTGGACACGCGCCCCGGAACGGTCCTCCGTCGCCCACCGCGGGCCCTGGTGCCCCGACAGGCAACGCCGCTCCTTCACGGGCAAACGTTCCTGCCGCGGCACCAGAAAGCCCGCCCCCGGTCCCGCACGACCACTCATGCACCACCTCCTTGACACCCACGTCCAAACGACGTGTTAACCGACCGGAGGAGCAGCCGTGGCCGCTCACCCCACGTCCCGCGACGAGGCACGACAGGCAGCCGAGTCCACCACCCACCCCGTGGACGAGAAACTCCCCGTCCTGAAGATGGCGACCAGCGGCCTCCAGCATGTGGCCGCCATGTACGCGGGCGTCGTCGCCCCGCCCCTGATCGTCGGCGCGGCCGTCGGCCTGTCCGGCACCGAGCTGACCTTCCTCACCGGGGCCTGCCTGTTCACCGCCGGTCTCGCCACGTTCCTCCAGACCCTCGGCATCTGGAAGATCGGCGCCCGGCTCCCCTTCGTCAACGGCGTCACCTTCGCCGGTGTCGCCCCCATGACGGCGATCGTCGCCTCCACCAAGGACAAGTCCGACGCCCTGCCGGTCATCTTCGGCGCGGTCATCGTGGCGGGTGTCCTCGGCTTCCTGGCCGCGCCGATCTTCTGCAAGGCGATCCGGTTCTTCCCGCCGGTGGTCACCGGCACCGTGATCACCCTCATCGGCGTCTCCCTGCTGCCCGTCTCCTTCGGCTGGGCCCAGGGCCCCAATCCGGCCGCGCACGACTACGGCTCGGCGACCAACCTCACCCTGGCCGGCATCACCCTGGTCATCGTGCTGCTGCTGCGCCGCTTCACCCGCGGCTTCGTCAAGCAGATCGCGGTCCTGCTCGGGCTGATCGCCGGCACGGTCATCGCGATCCCGTTCGGGGTCACGGACTTCGGCCCGGTGGCGGACGCGCGGGTGGTCGGCTTCCCGACCCCGTTCCACTTCGGCGCACCGCAGTTCCAGGCCGCCGCGATCCTGTCCATGTGCGTGGTGATGGTGGTCTCGATGACCGAGTCCACCGCCGACATGCTGGCCCTCGGCGAGATCGTCGAACGCCCGGCCAACGAGAAGACGATCGCCGCCGGCCTGCGCGCCGACACCTTCGGCTCCGCCCTCAGCCCCCTGTTCAACGGCTTCATGTGCAGCGCCTTCGCGCAGAACATCGGCCTGGTGGCCATGACCCGGATCCGCAGCCGCTTCGTGGTGGCCTTCGGCGGCGGCTTCCTGGTCCTGATGGGCCTGTGCCCGATGGCCGCCTCGCTGATCGCCGTCGTACCGCGTCCGGTGCTCGGCGGCGCGGGCGTGGTCCTGTTCGGCTCGGTCGCCGCCAGCGGCATCCAGACCCTGGCCAGGGCCGGCCTCGACAAGGACAACAACGTCCTGATCGTCGCCGTCTCGATCGCCGTCGGCATCATCCCGATCACGGCGCCGAACTTCTACCACGCCTTCCCGGAGACCGCCCGGATCGTCCTCGACTCCGGCATCTCCACCGGTTGCGTCACGGCCGTCCTGCTCAACCTCGTCTTCAACCACCTGGGCAGGCCCGGGTCCGTGGGCGCCCAGGACGTCACTCACCCGATGGAGGCGGGGGAGGAGATAGCGGTGGTGCGCTGATCACCGGCAGGGGTACGGCGGCTTCGCCGTGCCCCTGCCTCCGCACACGTGTCCCTCTCACACCCTGCGCGGCGAGGCCAGCAGGTACCGGGCCCTCGTACGGGGCTCGGTGTACTCCCCGGCCTGCCACCCCGCCCGGTCCAGCGCGGTCGCGCACGCCCGCAGCGCCGCGCCGTCGGGACCGTACACCGCGACCGCCTCCGGTTGCGGGGTCGCCCGCACCCGGTAACCGTCGGCGTCCGGTCCCGCGGGCCGCTGCCCCGCCGCCTCCAGGGCGAGCGCGGCGGCCCGCACCAGATGCGCGCGCTCCCAGCCGCAGGGCCGCTCGACGGCACCGTCCGGATTGGTCATCCGGCGCAGCTCCAGCAGACCCTGCCAGGCGCTGTGCACCTCGCGCACCCGCCCGGGACCGTCGTACGGCTCCTCCTCACCACCGACGCGGGCGGAGAACACACCGGTACCGGCGGCCGCTTCCCCGGCAGGGGGCGACTTTTCCTCCTCCGCCTCTTCTTCCTCGCGTATTCGATGCCCGGCCGGAGTGAGGAAGTGGTCGTGCGGCGGCCGCGGGTGCCGGAACGCGAGCCCGCGCTTCACCAGCGCCGCGAGCTGCGCCTCCGTACCCCTGAGCCGACCGGTCACGGGGTCGGCGGCGTCGATGACGCGGCGCTGCGCTGCGGTGGGCGGTCGAGTCACGGCGCAGTCTCCCCGAATCGTCGAACGGTCGTCGATCAGCTGCTTCGAAGAGTAGGACCCGGGACTGACACTGCCCCGCCGCCGTTCACGCCGAAGGGGCCGCCTGGATGTTCCAGCCCGCGATCACCGGCCGCGCGTGTTCCGTTCCCAGCCGGCACACCGTGCCCGTGGCGAGCTGGAACAGCGCGCCCGCCGACGGCGGCAGCCCGAGCCGCCGGGCGGTGAGCACCCGCAGGAAGTGCCCGTGTGCCACCAGCACGACGGCCCCCTCGGTGCCGGCGAGCGCGGCGTCCACCTTGCCCAGCATCCGGTCGGCCCGCTCCCCGACCTGTTCCACGCTCTCCCCGGGATGCTCCGGCGGTCCCGGGGCGACCCCGTCCGTGAACAGGAACCAGCCGGGACGCGTCCGCTGGATCTCGTCGGTCGTGATGCCCTCGTAGCCGCCGTAGTCCCACTCCCGCAGATCGGCGTCGACCCGCGCGTCGTGGACCCCGATCAGCTCGGCCGTCTCCCGCGCCCGCTGCGAGGGGCTGACGAACGCCGCTCCGATCCGGTACGAGCGGATCAACGGCACCAGCCGCCGCGCCTCGTCCCGCCCGTGGTCGGTGAGCGGCACGTCCGTCCACCCGGTGTGGCGCCCGGACCGCGACCACTCGGTCTCCCCGTGCCGTACGAGAAAGAGATCACCCATGCGTCCCAGGCTACGAGCCCGCGCCCCCACACCCGCGGACGCACGCGCCCAGGGTGGGCATCGCGCCCCGGAATTCTGCTGAGCTGGCGACGCTCGCGCACCAGTGCCGCGGCACTAGTCGAGCGGCACCTCCTCGATCACGCTCTCCTTGAACCGCCACGACCCCTGATTCCCCCACGCCTCCGCCCGCAGCCCCATCTCCCAGGCGATACGGGCCGCCCGCTGCTGCGACAGCGCGGGGTAGTCCTCCGAGTGCACCTTGATGTAGCCGCGACGGTCGACGGGGTAGGTGCGCAAGGCCTCGCGCAGCTTCTCCTCCTGCTCCTGCTGCCTGGCGAGAGCCTTGTATTCGCCGGTCGTCCCCTTTCGCCGGTCCCGCCGTGTCGCGGCGTCCGATCCGCGCCAGGCCAGCCAGCCGACGGTGCCGAGCGCGGTGAGCGCGAAACCGCCGGCGCCGAGCGTCTCGGCGGTCGCGTCCGCCTGGCCCGGTGTCCGAGGGGCGAGTTCGCCCTTCGGATCCTCGAACACCGTCAGTACCTGGCCGAGGTCGTAACGTTCCCTGTTCGTCGTCATCGTGGGTCCGAGGACCCTGGTGCCGTCCTGCCGTTCCAACTCGTAGTTGTAGCGGGGGCCCCCGCGTCCCCGGGGCGGATCGGGCCACTTCTCCACGACCGTGGCTCTGACCCTTTCTCCCCGATGCTGAAGGGTGAGGTCGTCGCGGGCGACGTCGGCGAGGGACAGGGACGTTACGGACATGAACACGATGAAGAGCGCCGTCCCGATACTGGACTCCCTGGCCCCCAGCCTGCGGAGCAGCACGGCGAGCAGCACGCCGTGCGCGGTCCACAGGAGGATCAGCAGGGCGAGCCCGAGGCCGTTCGCCAGGAGGAACATCCCGCCCATCGCGGCGAGCACATAGCAGCCGATGGCGACAGCGAGGGTGACGGGGTAGCGCGTGCGCCTTCTGCGGGCTTCGGCCTCCGTGGCGGCGGCGCTCATGTTCTCTTCTCCGTTTCCGGTCAGGGGTTTCCGGTGCGGTTCTGTTTGCGGTAGTGGTCCAGGACGTCCTGGCGCAGGAGATGGGCGAAGCCGGATGTCTTCAGGCGGAGGGCCAGTTGGGGCCCGGTCAGGCCGAGGGCGGTGGCGGTGGCGGCGAGATGCCAGTCGTGGGCGGCGAGTTGGGTGAGGAGGTGGCCGCGACGGACCTGGCTCTCCGAGAGGCGGGACGTCTTGAGGTAGACGGTCCGGCCGTGTTCGTCGGTGATCGCCTCGCCGATGTGGTTGTCCTGCTTGGGGCGGAACGGCGGCAGGAAGCGGGAGAGGGTGAAGCGGCCCATGCGGCGGACCTGTTGCCAGGTGCTCGGCCGGCCCAGCAGTCCGGCCGCCATCGTGATGTCGTGGAAGTCGGCCCACCGCGCCGTCTGTTCCGCTGCGGCCTTCCGCAGGTCGGCGAGGGTGTGGATCCGGGTGTCGGGGATGTGGGCGGTGAACTCCGTGACGGGAGGCATCAGGGTGGCGTAGTGGTGCACCAGGTCGCCGTAGAGGTCCTGGAGCAGGGTCGGGTGCAGGGTGCGGTAGTCGTCCGGGTGCGGCACCACGAACGCCGCGGCCGGTGTGTCGGCCAGGTGGACCAGCACGCCGCACTGGCCCGGGTGGATCTCGAAGACGCGCAGCGCGTCGGCCAGCCCGGGGACTTCCGTGCCCAGGCAGGCGGCCTCGACGCGCGGCGAGAGGCCCTGGCGTATGGCTCGCTGCGACCACTCCTCCCAGGCGACGGCGGGACCGCCGAAGTGGAGCGCCAGGTAGCCCTCCAGCGCGAGGTGGAGCGGCAGGAAGCGCAGCCGGTGCCGGTCCTCCCGGCGTGCCATCCGGCGGTGGAAGTGCGGTCGTGCGGTCCAGCTGTCCCGCTCGGGCTGTCCGTCCGTCAGTTGTGTTCCGTAGGCAGCGGCCGGCGAACCGTCCCCGGTCCAGTCGGCGACGAAGCTGTGCGGGATGTAGGAGCAGTAGCTCCGCCCCCGTCCCAGGTCCACCTCGCCCGGCCCGTCGTGGATCCGCGGGTGCAGGCGCAGGTCGTGGATCGCCTCGGCCCGTACGAGCGGGACCAGCCGTACGGCGCCCCACACCTGCGAGGGACGGGTCTCCAGCCCGTCGAGCATTCCGTGCGTTGTCATCGGGGGTTCCTCTCCGCCCGCCGGCCCGCGGTGGCGGTGAGCCACGCCGCGCGGGCGTCCAGGTAGGCCGTCAGATCGGCCAGGCCGGTCCGGCCCTCGGCGAACTGCGCGATCTCGACGAGCGCGGGCAGGTCCTCCGCGTCGCGGATGCCCGCGGTCGGCACCCGCGCGGACAGCCGACGCACGTCGAAGTCCTCGGCGTCGTAGACGGGGTTGAGGTGGACGACGCCGGTCCGGCGGGCCGGGTCGAGGCGGGTGCGCCAGACGCGGAGCACCTCGCCGGCCAGTCCGGGAGGCGAGTTGTCCCAGCCGTCGGAGACGATCACCAGGCGTTCCGGTGCCGTCTCCAGACCGTCGAGGATCCGCTCACCCAGCGGGGTCGGGCCGACGGGGTGGGCCAGGAGCGCGTCGCCGCGGCCGGACGTCCACAGTCCGGTGTAGTGGCCGGCGAGAGCTTCGAGCAGGTAGTGGCAGGCCAGGGCGACCGCCAGCGGCCGGCGCCGCTTCACGCCGGAACCGTAGGAGGAGAAGCTGTCGTCCAGGACGGCGGTCACCCGGCCCCAGGTTCCCCGGTGCCGCCCCGCCGTCCGCCCGGCGGCCGCGCGCAGCGCGCCGGTCAGCTCCTCGCGCCGGGTGGCCCGCTCCTCGGCGGGCAGGGAGAGCACGTATCCGGCGAGGCGGGTGAGCGGCATCCGGGACAGGTCGGCCGTCACCGCCCGCGCCGACTCCGGACCGTGCTGCCGTGCCGACGCCTGGAGCCGCAGCGTTTCCTGGCGGGTGAGCCGAGGGGCGATGCGCTCCAGGAACACGGCGCGCGGTATGCCGTGCCGGGCCGCGAAGCCCTCCGCGACGGTGTAAGGGAGTTGGTAGAGCGCCGCCTGCTCGTAGTGCGCGCGGCGCCAGGCCTCCAGGATCGGCGTCTCGTAGCGGGCACCGCTGTGCGGCGCGAAGAGGAAGGCGCCGAGTTCGTCGTTGGCCGGCGCCAGATGCGCGTGCCGCAGCGCCTGCTTGAGGCCGTTGCGGTACTTGACGGCGTCGAGCGCCGGGTCGGGCCGGGCGGCCAGCCAGTCGCGCAGCAGGGCGCGGGTGCGGCGGTTGTTCACCCCGGAGCGGCGCAGCGCGCCGAACAGCCTGTAGACGCGTTGCGGCGGCAGCAGCGCCAGCCGTCCGGCGATCAGCCGGCCCTCGCCGCGGCGCTGGTCCGCGGTGGCCTCGCCTGCGGACTCCAGCAGCCCACGTACGATCAGCGCCGCGTTGTGGTCGTTGATGTCGAGGGCGAGTACGCCCGCGTAGAGGTCGCGGTAGTTGCCCAGCATGTAGGCGTGCAGGAAGTCCAGGGAGAGCCGCTGGGCCGCCGCGTCGGTGCGGAACTCGCGCTGGCCGGTCGCGGTGATCGCGGCGTTGACGAAGAGCAGCACGTCCTCGGCCGCGATCGGATCCGCGGACGGCGCCATGCCCCCGTTCACGCCTCCGTTCATGCCCCCACCCGTTCACTCGCGGCACTGCTGCCGGGGCCGACCGGCACTCCCCGCCGGGGCCGGCCGGGGAATGGGGGCACGAGCTGCGAATCATTGCTTCAGAGGCAGGTTCCGGAAGTCGCACCGAAGTCCCGCGGCCGGCCTCGGGACCGTAACACAGCGCAGGTCGCGGGCTCGAAGGAGAATCCGCGCGGCGCCGGGCCCTACTGCCGGTACCCGCCGAGGAACCGGCCGATCCTGCTGATCGCCGTGTCCAGGACGTCCGCGTGGGGGAGCGTGAGGATGCGGAAGTGGTCGGGGGCCGGCCAGTTGAAGCCCGTTCCCTGCACCACCTGGATCTTCTCGCGCAGCAGGAGGTCCAGGACGAACCTCTCGTCGTCGTGGATCGGATGGACCTTGGGGTCCAGGCGGGCGAACGCGTACAGCGCGCCCCTGGGCTTCACGCACGTCACGCCCGGGATCTCGTTCAGCTTCTGCCAGGCCACGTCGCGCTGTTCGCGCAGCCGGCCGCCCGGCGCGGTCAGCTCGCGGATGGACTGGCGGCCGCCGAGAGCGGCCTGGATGGCGTACTGGGCGGGGGCGTTGGCGCACAGGCGCATGGAGGCCAGCATGGTCAGGCCCTCCAGGTAGTCCTTCGCGTGCTGCCTGGGGCCGGAGACCACCAGCCAGCCGGAACGGAAGCCCGCCACGCGGTACGTCTTGGACAGGCCGCAGAAGGTGAGGACGACCAGGTCGGGGGCGAGCGCCGCGGTGGAGTGGTGGACGGCGTCGTCGTAGAGGATCTGGTCGTAGATCTCGTCGGCGAAGACCATCAGGCCGTGGCGGCGGGCGAGGTCGAGGATGCCTTCGAGGATCTCCTTCGGGTAGACCGCGCCCGTCGGGTTGTTGGGGTTGATGATCACGACGGCCTTGGTGCGGTCGGTGATCTTCGCGGCCATGTCGTCCAGGTCCGGGTACCAGTCGGCCTGCTCGTCGCACAGGTAGTGGACCGCCTTGCCGCCCGCCAGGGTCGTCACCGCCGTCCACAGGGGGAAGTCCGGTGCGGGGATGAGGATCTCGTCGCCGTCCTCGATCAGTGCCTGGACGGCCATGGAGACCAGTTCCGAGACGCCGTTGCCCAGGAAGACGTCGTCGACGTCCACCTCCAGGCCGAGGGTCTGATAGCGCTGGGCGACGGCCCTGCGGGCGGAGAGTACGCCGCGCGAGTCGGTGTACCCGTGCGCCCGCGGCAGCATCCGGATCATGTCCTGGAGGATCTCCTCCGGCGCCTCGAAACCGAAGAGCGCCGGGTTGCCGGTGTTCAGCCGCAGCACGCTGTGGCCGGCCTCCTCCAGTGCGTCCGCGTGCTCGATCACCGGGCCGCGGATCTCGTAACAGACCTCGCTGAGCTTGCTCGACTGCCGGAACTCCATGCGCCGCATCCCTCCGGTGACTGATCCTGCTTGGTTTTACCAAGCGGGAGCTTGGAAAGTCCAACAACGCGTCTACACTGCCTCGCATGTCGCCTCGCCGTAGCTACGACCAGTTCTGCTCCGCCGCCCGCGCGCTCGATGCCGTCGGCGACCGCTGGACCCTGCTGATCGTCCGGGAGCTGCTGGCCGGCCCGCGCCGCTACACCGATCTGCACGCCGACCTGCCGGGCGTGAGCACGGACATGCTCGCCTCACGGCTGAAGGACATGGAACGGGACGGGCTGACGACCCGGCGCCGGCTCCCGCCGCCCGGAGCTGCCCACGTCTACGAACTCACCCCACGGGGGCGGGAATTGCTGCAGGTGCTGCGAGCGCTCGGGGAGTGGGGGCAGGATGGGCTGGGGGAGCGGCGGCCCACCGACGCACTGCGCCCGCACTGGTTCGCGCTGCCCCTGCTGCGGGCCCTGGAAGAGGCCGGGGTCGAGGCGGGCGTCGTCGAAGTCCGGCTGGACGAAGGCGACTTCCATCTGTACGTGGGTGCCGAGGAGGGCCCGCTCTACGGGTACGGACCCGCGCCGGAGGAGCCGGACGCCCGGCTGGCTCTGGACTCGGCCACGTGTACGGCTGTCAGCCGCGGGGAGCTGGGCCTGGCGGAGGCGGTACGGGACGGACGCGTCGAGGTGACCGGAGACGGCGCCGCCGCCAAGGCCCCACGCCAGAACGGGACATGAGTGAAGGCCCGCCCCCCCGAGGGGAGCGGGCCTTCACGGACGGTGTCGGGCGAGGGCGTGTGTCAGGCCCCCGGCGGCACCCGCGAGGGGCGCCCCGATCCGCGCGTCGGCGCGTACCCGCCGATGCCCGCGAGCGCGGCCGGCACGCCGCCGATGCCGGCTGTGCGAGCGAACCGTCGACCGCGGCCACGCCGCCGATGTCCCTGGAGTCGGCCCTCACCCAATGCGTCCTACCCGTGCACGCACCAAGATCCCTGAGTCGCCGCGTATGTGACGGACCGTCATGTAGGGTGCGCCCGAACTGGAACTATGTAAGGGAGTTGTGAATGAGATTGCGCCATATTGCGCCCGTGGCGGCCGCCGTCCTGGGAGCGTCTCTCTTGGGGGTCCCCGCGACGACCGCTGTGGCTGATGACACCGTGTCCCTCGCCACCACGTTCAATGATCCGGGGTACCGCGGCCCAGCAGGACGCTATTCGGGACCAGCTGCTGTCCCTCATCAACCGGGCCCCAGCGGGCTCCATAATCTACGGCAGCATCTACAAGATCACCGACAGCAAGGTGAAGGATGCGCTGCTCGCCGCCGACCAGCGCGGCGTGCTGGTCAAGCTGATCGTCGACCACGACACCCTCGACACCAGCGGCAATCAGTACCAGGCGCTGGCGGACGGACTGAGCACCGATCTGGAGGCCAAGCGCTCGTGGGTGCTGGCCTGCCCGAAAGACCGTGGCTGCATCGGCAACCGCACCATCGGTACTGTCCACGCCATCGATCACAACAAGTTCTTCCTGTTCTCCAAGGTCGGCAGCACCGACAACGTGATCTTTCAGGCCTCGGCGAACCTGACCACCGCACAGCGCCAGACCCTCTACAACAATGCCGTCACCATCCCCGACGACGGCTCCGGCCTCTTCGCGACCTACCTCGCCTACTTTCAGGACCTCAAGAAGTACGGCTCCAACGGCGGCAAGGGACTCGCGACGTACTACGAGACCCAGCAGAGCGGTCCGTACAAGACCTATTTCATGCCCCGCCAGGAATCCTCGGGGACTACTTACTCGACCGACGCGTCCACGGACACGATCGTCTCCCTGCTGGGCAACGTGGACTGCGCCGGCGGTGCCACCCAGATCCGCGTCGGCATGTATGCCTTCACCCGCACGCAGGTCGCCGACAAGCTGGTGGCGCTGAAGAAGGCCGGTTGCCGGGTGGAGCTCGTCCACAACGCCGAGGACGGCAACTACGGAACCAAGGTGCAGAGCACCCTCGACGGAAAGCTCACCTCCATCATGCGGTGCGACGGAGTTGCGAAGGACGCCGACGGGACGCAGCGCACCATCGGCATTCACAGCAAGTACATGCTCATCGAGGGTACCTATCTGGGGACTGCCAACCGGAAGGTCGTCTTCACCGGCAGTCACAACTACACCTACCCCAGCCTCCGCGCGCATGACGAGACCCTGATCAAGATCGACAACGCGGCCGTCTACGACAGCTTCAAGTCCAACTTCACCAGCATCCAGAAGAGTCCCTACTGCACCAGGGAGTGATCCGGCCGGTACTTGTCCCGCGTGACGGCGCGGCGGCCAAAGCCTGGCGCGAGAAAGGGACATGAGCGAAGGCCCGCCCCCCGAGGGGACGCTGTTGGTAAATCGGGTGCGGGCGTGACGACGGCCTGGATGACCCCGTTGGGGTTGTGCAGGCCGTCGTCGTGTTGAGGGGTGGGTTCGGTGTCCCTGCGTGGGGTGGATCTGGCGGAGATTCCGGAGGAGACCGCTCGGCTGGCACGTGCGGTGTTCCCGAAGGGCTGCCCGGTTATGCGGGTGCGGGATGCGCTCGGGCCGGTGTTCTCGGATGCCGATTTCGAGGAACTGTTTCCGGTCAGGGGGCGGCCGGCGGTGTCTCCGGCCCGGCTCGCGCTGGTGTCGGTGTTGCAGTTCGCCGAGGGGCTGACCGACAGGCAGGCCGCACACGCGGTCCGCTCCCGTCTGGACTGGAAGTACGCCCTCTCGCTGGAGTTGGCCGACACCGGATTCGACTTCTCGGTACTCAGCGAGTTCCGTGCCCGGCTGGTCGACGGCGAGGCCGTCCAGATGATGTTCGATGCAGTACTCCGGGCGGCCGGCGAGGCAGGGCTGGTCAAGGCGGGCAAGCGGCAGCGCACGGATGCCACGCATGTGCTGGCCGCAACAAGAGACCTGAACCGTCTGGAGTTCGTGGTCGAGACACTGCGGGCGGCACTGAACCAGGTGGCGGCGGAGGCCGGGGACTGGCTGGTGACGGTGTCGCCGCCGGAGTGGTTCGACCGCTACTCGGCCAGGCCGGAGGACAGCCGCTTCGCGTCCCGGTGGGCGGCCCGCGTCGAACACGCCGACCAGTGCGGGACCGACGGCATGACGCTGCTGGAGGCCGTCTGGTCGGCCGCGTCACCGCCCACGTTGCAGAGCCTGCCCGCAGTGGAGTTCCTGCGGCAGACCTGGGTGCAGCAGTTCCACCACGTTGAGGGCGCCGTGCGCTGGCGGGGGACGAAGGACCTCCCGCCGGGCCTGATCCGCTTACGGACCCCCTACGAACCCGAGGCCCGCACTGGTTCGAAACGGGATCTGGGCTGGTCCGGTTACAAGGTCCACCTCAGCGAGACCTGCGAGCCCGACGCACCGCATCTGATCACCCACATTCGCACCACGCCGGCGCCCGTCAACGACGTCCTCGTCCTGGAGGACATCCACACCGCCCTGGCCGAACGGGGCCTGCTGCCGGACGAGCACCTGGTGGACGCCGGATACATCGACGCCGAACAGATCCACCACGCCCGCCGCGATCACGACATCGAACTGGTCGGTCCGGTCAAGCCCACCACCGTGAAGGGACAGGCGACCGGAGACGTCTTCAACAACACCCGCTTCACCATCGACTGGGACCAACGCAAGGCCGTCTGCCCCGGAGGCCAAACCAGCGTCCAGTGGCGGGAAGCCCAAAGCCAGTGGGAGGCCCCAGTCACCCGGGTCCGGTTCGCTGCCCGGCACTGCGACCCCTGCGAACTGCGGACCTCGTGCACCAGCTCCAGGACCGGCCGCAATCTGACCCTGAGACCGAAGACCGAGCACGACATCCTTCAACAGGCCCGTATCGAGCAGGACACCGACCACTGGCGCCGCCGCTACGGACACCGAGCCGGCGTCGAGGGCACCATCTCACAGAGCGTCCAGGCGTTCGGCCTGCGCAGATCCCGCTACCGCGGCCTCACCAAGACCCGGTTGCAGCACTACTGCACCGGCGCCGCCATCAACCTCGCCCGCATCGATGCCTGGCTCACCGGCAGACCACTCGCCAAGACTCGCGTTTCGCCCTTCGCAGCACTCCGCCCCGCTGGATGAGATCCAGCGGGGCGGAATTAACCAACAGCGTCCCGAGGGGAGCGGGCCTTCACGGACGGTGTCGGGCGAGGGCGTGTGTCAGGCCCCCGGCGGCACCCGCGAGGGGCGCCCCGCTCCGCGCGTCAGCGCGTACCCGCCGATGCCCGCGAGCGCGGCCAGCACGCCGCCGATGCCGGTCCACACCCAGCGGTCGGACCACCAGCCGGAGGACCAGCCGCCGTCGGGCTCGATGCTGGACAGCACGGCCGGCTTCTTCTTGCCGCCGTCGTCATTCGAACCGCCCCCGTCCTGCTCGGACTTGACCGCGATGCCCGGGGTCAGCGGCTGCGCGAGCGAGCCGTCGACCGCCGCGGCGCCGCCGATGTCCTTGGAGTCGGCCCGCACCTCGGCGTTGACCGGCAGACCCAGGTCGGAGGCCGGCAGGCCGACCGCCATCAGCCGGACGTAGTACGTGCCGGGCAGCGGGTCGTTGGCCCACGGCTCGGCCCAGGCCCGCACCGTGCGCAGCACACAGGCGAGTTCGACCGACCCGGTGCCCTGTGCGGCGGTGCGACTCTGGGCGCCGTACTGGCAGGACTGGCGGCGTCGCAGACCGTCGTAGACGTCGATCTGCCACGTCTGCGAGGCGTGCGAGTCGGGCAGCTTCACCGTCGCCTTGACGGTGGGGCGCTGCCCGGCGTCCGCGGCGAACGACCAGTACATGTAGTCGCCCGTGGAGCCGCCGGCGGTCGCCTGCTGCCCCTGCTCGATCTCGGTCGCGGTACGGAACGAGGTGCCGGCCTGGGTGGGCGCCCCGCTGTCGCCGGACGGGTCCGCCGAGGGCGACGAGTCGGCGGCCGCGGGGCCCGCGGCCAGCCCGAGCGCCAGCAGTGCGGCGCCCATCACACGGGTGATACGCATCAGTTCGTCCTCCAGATCGCGACGCGCCAACGCGACACCCAGCCCCACAGCAGGCCCGCGACGAAGCCGGTCAGCACCAGCGCGCCGAGCAGCCACCAGCCGCGGCCGAGACCGAAGGAGGCCACGTCACTCGACTTGCCCGGACCGTCCACCACGTCCACGGTCAGCTCCAGCGGCATGCCCGGCGCGGTCTTCACCCCGGAGGCCGCCGAGAAGGCGTTGGTGATCTGCAGGCACACGGTCTCGGCCGGGGCGCTCTCGTCGTCGCTCTCCGGCTTCGGGTAGCGCAGACCCGTGGAGATGACGTCCGTACGGCCGTTGCCCGCCGCCTCACCGCGTACGATCTCCCGGCCGCGCTCCGTCACGGCGCGCACCAGCAGGCCGTAGTCCGGGGCGACGGCACGGTCGGCGGCGACGCTCACCGAGGCGCGCAGCTCCTGCCCGGGGTTGACGTCCACGCGGTACCAGCGCTGCTGTCCGAACTCCTCACGGTCGGTGTAGAGGCCGGACTTGAGCGTCGGCGCCTTCGCGCACTCGGTGGCACCCTCCGCGGCCACCGGCGTCACCACCGGGTCGGCCGCCCGGTCGACCAACTGGCCGACGCGGTCGCTGAGTTCCTCCTTGTGTTGTACGGAGGTGTAGGTGCCGCCGGTCGCCTCCGCGATGCAGATGAGCTGGTCGCGGGTCTTGGCGTCGGGCACCAGGCCGAGCGTGTCGATGGTCAGACCGATGCCCTTGGCCGCGATCTCGCGGGCCACCTCGCACGGGTCCAGCGGCTGGCAGGTGTCCTCGCCGTCGGTGATCAGGACGATCCGGCGCATGCCGTTGCCGCCGTCGAGGTCCGTGGCCGCCTTCAGCAGCGCCGGTCCGATCGGGGTCCAGCCGGTCGGCACCAGCGTCGCCACCGCCGTCTTGGCCTCGGTGCGGTTCAGCGGGCCCACCGGGTACAGCTGGGCGGTGTCCTTGCAGCCCGTCTGCCGGTCGTTGCCGGGGTAGTTGGCACCGAGGGTGCGGATTCCGAGCTGGACCTCCTCCGGGGTCGCGTCGAGCACCTCGTTGAACGCCTGCTTGGCCGCGGCCATCCGCGACCCGCCGTCCATGTCCCGGGTCCGCATGGACCCGCTGACATCCAGGACGAGTTCGACCTTCGGGGCGTCCTGCCCCTCCGTCTCGTCGGCTACCGCTCCGGCGGGAAAGGCCATCCCCACCGTCAGGGCGGCGAGCAGAGCACAGACTCCCGCCGCCAGCCGTTGTCTTGTGATCATCGGCGGATCTTATTGATCCGACGCGCCGGGTACCAAAACGAGCGGGTTGGGCAGCCCGGTCCACTGGTCGCCGGGCGTGCCGGGAGACAACCGCATCAGTGTCAACGCCTTCGCCGGAACGGGCTGTTCGCGCAGCGCCACGACGTCCGGGGTACGCGGCAGATCCCGTACGGCCGGCTCCAGCGCGGACCGTAGCGCCGTCGCCGATCCCACCGTTCCCGCCAGCGCGCCCGCCACCAGCGAGCCGAACAGCTTGCGGCGCAGGGAGGTCGGGTCGTCGGTGAGGTTCCGGGTCGGCAACTCCGGTACGGCGATGCCGTGCTGGGAGAGCCGGGCGGGACTGATCCGGATGTCGGCGAGGTCGCGGTAGACCAGCCGCAGCGGGGCGCCGGACCCGGACAGCACCACGAGCAGGTTCTGGCCGTGCGCCTCCAGGGCCACCCCCGACTCCAGCAGGCGCAAGCCGACGGTCAGCGCCAGACGCGTGAACTCCTCCGTCCAGGCGGGCGAGTCGGGCAGGCCCGTGGTGGGCAGCGCCGCCACCGGCACGACATGCTCCCCGGGCGCCGCGTACGTCCGCGGCGACTCCCGCAACAGGGCGGCCAGTTCGGGGGAGCCCGTGGTGGCCGCGCCCAGGGTGCGGGTGATGTGCAGCAGGCCGTCCGTGCGGGCCGCCAGGTCCACGGCGAAGGCCGACAGGGTGGCTGAGGCGGTCACCGAGCCGACCGAGATGTCCCGGACGGAGGACGTCAGCCGGGCGCTGAGCGAGGTCTTGACATGCGGTCCGCCGGGCACGGCGAGCGTCCGCAGCGACATCAGCGGATGCGCCGCGAGGACACGCGCCCCACGGGGCTGCTTGAGCACGTGCGCCACCTGCCAGGGGTGCACGGGGATCAGCAGCCGCCCGCCGTCCCGCAGATCCTCCGGCCACGCCCCGCTCACCAGGCACCCCCGCTCCGGAACCGGCAGCAGGCCCAGCTCGACCGCCGGCCGGTGCTCGGGCCCGTACGCGAGCTGCTCGGCGACCGAGAAGCCGGGCCGGGAACGGCAGTTGGGGTGGAAGGGGTGACCGTCGACCACCCGCTGCTCCCACTGCCAGTCCGTCACCGGCCACTCCCGCGGGGAAGCCTCGTCCTCGGGCGGCTGATCGGCCCGCGACAGCGCCAGCGAGGCGACACTGTGCCCCAGTTCGGCGGCGAGGGAGTCGCCGTGCGGTACGGCGAGGTCACGCATCAGGCGCGCCGGGTCCTCGTGGACCGTCCCGGCCAGACGTACGGCGGTGACGTACCCGGAGGTGGCGTACGGGTCCGACGGCGGCCCCTCCAGCCGGCGGCCGTCGCGCAGCCGCAGGACGAGCGCGTCCCGTGTGCGCTCCCGGCCCGCGACCCACGGCAGCGGCTCATGGGCGAGCGCCCGCCACAGCCGGGTCAGCACGGCGGCCCGCGCGCCGGGCAGCCGCGCCGCGTACCGTGGGGCCAGGTCGGGCCGCACGGCGGCCAGCTCCTCGGCGACCTCGGTCTCGGTGGCTGGGGGACGGTGCACGGTCGGACTCCTCCGATACGGACGGGCGTCAGGTCGGCGCGCGCCGGGCAGACATACTGATCACCTTCGCACCGCGTGGACTTATGGACCGAACGGACCGAGTAAAGCGCATGGAGCTCCCGCCCCCCACCGGCGACGTCGCGCCCGCCACCGCGGGCATCGCGGAGCGCGCCGACGCGTACGCGGCCGCGCCCCTGCTGAACTGCCTGCTCCGCGAGGTCGCGCGGCCGTGCCCGGACCCGGGCGGGTTCCGAACGTACCGGCTGCCGGGCGGGGGCCGGCTGCTGCGGGTGCGCGACGGGCGGCGGCCCACCGCGCCGGAGGTGTACGCGGGGGACGGCTGGCAGCGGATCGGCCACCCGGAACTGATCAAACTCGTGACCGAGGAGCTGCGCCGGTACACGGGCCTGTCCAACGACGAGCTGCCCGCCGAGATGATCGACAGCCGGGAGGCGGTGGCGGCGCTGCTCGCCGCCCGCGACCGCGCGCCGGTGCCCGAGGACCCGTACGTCCGCTCCGAGCAGGCGCTCGTCACCGGCCACCCGTACCACCCGGCGCCGAAGGCGCGAGGGGGCGGCCCGGTCGCCTCCTGGCTGCCGTACGCGCCCGAGGCGCACGCCCGCTTCCCGCTGGTGCTGCTCGGGGTGCGCGAGGACGTGGCCGTCGAGGAGGGCGACACCTCGGCGCTCGACGCGCTGGGCCAGGCCCCTCCCGGCTACCGGCTGTTGCCCGCCCACCCCTGGCAGCTCGACCTGGTCGGCCGCGACCTGGCCGGGGCCTTCGCCGACGGGCGGCTGCTGCGGCTGGGCACGACGGCCCGCGCGGTGTGGCCCACGGCGGCGGTCCGCACCGTCCACGTCCCCGACGCGGACCTCTTCCTGAAGTTCAGCCTGGACGTGCGGATCACCAACGACGTACGGCGGCTGTGGCGGCACGACCTGCGCGAACTGCGCCGCACCGACACGGCCGTCGCGACCGCGTTCGGCCGGCTGCCGGGCCCGGCGGCCTGGCTGTCCGACCGCGGCTACCGCACGGCCGCCTTCGCCTTCGAGGAACTCGCCGTCGTCGTCCGCGACGGACTCGGCGAACATCTGGTGCCCGGCGCGACCCCGCTGCTCGCCGCCGCCCTGGCCGAGGGCTTCGACGGCAACCCGCTGGACGGCCCGGCGGACCCGGCACTGTGGTGGGAGGCGTATCTGCGCCAGGTCGTACCCCCCGCCCTCGGGGCCTTCGCCCGGTACGGCGTCGTTCTGGAGGCCCATCTGCAGAACTCGCTGATCGCCGTGGACGCCGGCGGTATGCCCGTGCAGGCGCTCTTCCGGGACGCGGAGGGCGTCAAGCTGCTGCCGGACGTCTCCCGGGCCGCCGGATGGGAGCGGCTGGTGTACTGCCTGGTCGTCAACCATCTCGGTGAGATCGCCGCCGCCCTCGCCGAACGCCACCCGGGCCTCGACCCCTGGCCCGCCGCCCGTCGTGAACTCGCCCGCCACGACCTGCCGGAGGCCGCCGCCCTGCTCACCTCGCCCACCGTGCCCGGCAAGACGAACCTGCTGTTGCGCTGGACCGGAGCCAACGGCGCGGCGGCCCGTTACCAGCCGCTGCCGAACCCGCTGGTGACCACCCGGATCCCGCGCTGACCTCGGCGGGTGCGAGGACCGCCCGCCGTACGCCGGCTGGTGTGCCCGCGTGAGGGGACCGCTGTCCATCCCCGTCCCGCCGGGACCGTCCCGCCACCTCTGGCTGCCGTCAGTGGGTCAAGGCGTAGTGTGCCGCGTAACCCTGACGCTCTTTCATGCCGCTGTCCCGGTTTTGGGGAGATCGAGACAATCAGTTCACCCAACGTTCGGACGACGGCCGGGAGTCCCGGTTTTACTCGCTTCGCCTTGGTCGGTCGTACTCGGGTTCCAGTTGCCCGTGCCGCCGTTCTCCAATTTCAGGAGCGACTTCATGTCTCGTCCTCTCCCGAGGAACTCCCGGTCCCGCCGCACTCTGGTCCGGGCCACCGGCATCGTGCTTGCCGTGACCGGTCTGAGCAGCTTCCTCGCCGGACCTGCCAACGCCAACCCGGCCGGTACCGGACTGGTGATCAACGAGGTGTACGGCGGGGGCGGCAACTCCGGCTCCACCTACACCAATGACTACATAGAGCTCTTCAACCCGACCGACGCGGCCGTCAGCGTGAGCGGCTGGTCGGTGTCGTACTTCAGCGCCAAGGGCAACCTCGGCGGGACGACGGCCCTGTCGGGCAGCGTGCCGGCCCACGGCTACTACCTCGTCCAGGAGGCGAAGGGCACCGGCGGCACCACGCCGCTGCCCACCCCCGACACGAGCGGTCAGCTGGCGATGTCGGCGACCGACGGCTCGGTGACGCTGAACGACGCGACCAGCGCCGTCATCGACACGGTGGGCTTCGGCACCGGCTCGATCTTCGAGGGCGCGGCCGCTCCCGCGCCGAGCAACACCACGGCCGTCACTCGCGTGACCCCCGGTGTGGACACGGACAACAACAGCGTCGACTTCACCACTCGCCAGCCCGCCCCCAAGAACTCGGGCAATGAGCCCGGTGACGGCGACGGTGGCTCGGGCGGTGACGCCGGCAAGGTGACGATCGCCGAGATCCAGGGCACCAACACGGACACCTCGCCGTTGGCGGGCAAGACGGTCACCACCGAGGGTGTCGTCACGGCCGTGTACGCGACCGGCGGGTTCAACGGCTTCTACATCGAGACGGGAGGCGCCGGCGGCACCGTCGCCGACGACAAGACCCCCGGAGCCTCGGACGCCGTGTTCGTCTACGGGTCGCAGTCGGCCGGCACCGTGACCATCGGCGAGAGCGTCCAGGTGCGCGGCACGGTCCAGGAGTTCGCCGGTACCACCGAGATCACCTTCCCGACCGTCACGAAGCTGTCCACCCCGCTGCCGCCCGTCACCCCCCTCAGGATCGCGTGGAGCGACCTGGAGACCGACGCCCAGAAGAGAGCGCACGAGGGGGAGCTGGTCGCTCCCCAGGGCGACTTCACGGTGACGGACAACTACAACACCAACTTCTACGGCCAGATCGGGCTGGCCGCCGGCGACAAGATGCTGCGCCAGCCGACGGACGCGGGCCCCGCCGGCAGCGACGTCGCACAGCAGACCGCCGACTACAACGCCTCCCACGCCATCACGCTCGATGACGGGGCCGGTGTCAGCTACACCGCCACCGGCGCCGCCGCCAACGACCCGCTGCCCTGGCTCACCGCCGACAACCCGGTCAGCGTGGGCGCCAAGGTGAGCTTCCACAAGCCCGTTGTCCTGGAGTACCGCAACTCGCTGTGGAACTTCCAGCCCACCAGCCAGGTCAACGGCGCGGGAACGGACATCGTCTCGTTCTCCGACATGCGCGCCCAGAAGGCGAAGCCGGCGGCCGTGGGCGGCAAGGTCCGCCTCGCGACCTTCAACGTGCAGAACTACTTCCCGATGACGGGCGACCAGTACATCGCCAAGGGCCTGGGGAAGTGCTCCTTCTACAACGACCGCCAGGGCAACCACATCGGGGTCAACGACTGCGGGGCCAACGGCCCGCGCGGCGCTGCCGACGAGGTCAGCTTCCAGCGCCAGCAGAGCAAGATCGTCACCGGCATCAACGGCCTCGGCGCGAGCGTGGTCTCGCTGGAGGAGGTCGAGAACTCGGCCAAGTTCGGGGAGGACCGCGACAAGGCGCTCGCGGGCCTGGTCGACGCCCTCAACGCCAAGGCGGGCGCCGGCACCTGGGCGTTCGCGCCGTCGCCGGCGGCTGCGGACCGGCCGGCGGTGACCGCCGAGGACGTCATCCGGACCGCGTTCATCTACAAGCCGGCCGACGTCTCCCCGGTGGGTGCCTCGCACATCCTGAAGGACCTCTCCGGTCCCGGTCAGGACTTCTCCATCGCCCGCGAGCCGCTGGCCCAGGGCTTCAAGGCCGTCGGCACCAATGACTCGGACGCCTTCCTGGTCGTGGCCAACCACCTGAAGTCGAAGGGCGGAACCGGCGCCGGTCTCTACCCCGGCGACAAGGAGGACACCCGCCCCGCCTACAACCAGGGCGCCTACAACGAGACCCGCACGCACCAGGCGCACGCCATGCTCGGTTTCGCGCAGGAGCAGGCGCTGGCGCTGAAGACGGACAAGGTGTTCCTCGTCGGCGACTTCAACGCCTACAACCACGAGGACCCGATGGAGTACCTGTACAGCCAGGGCTACAGCGACCTCGGGTCGACGTACGACCCGGACCACTACTCCTACGCCTTCCACGGCCTCCAGGGCACCCTCGACCACATCGTCGCCAGCCCGGCCGCGCAGTCGATGGTCACCGGCGCGACGGTCTGGCAGATCAACGCCCAGGAGTCGGTCGCCTACAACTACAGCCGCTACAACTACAACGTCACCCAGCTCTTCAACGCCGAAGACCCCTTCTCGGCCTCCGACCACGACCCCGTCGTCGTCGGCCTCAACACAGGGTCGGAGTCCGCGAAGGTCGCTTCCAAGGTCGACCTCAAGGTCACCCCGAACAAGGTCGTGGTGAACAAGACCGAGGTCATGGCGCACGTGACGGTCACGGCCAACGGTGCCAAGCCGACCGGCACCGTCACGGTGACCGTCGACGGCCAGACCTGCGGCGCCAAGCTCAGCGGCGGCGTGGCGAATGTCAAGCTGCCGGTGTTCCACAAGGCGGGCACGCACACCGTGACCGTGAACTACTCCGGGGACGCCAAGGTGCTCGCCGGGACGGCTGAAACGTCGGTGACGGTCACCACCAAGTAGGCCAAGAAGGCGCGCACGCACGGACGCGCGGCATGTACGGCGGGAGCCTGCCCTTCGGGGCGGGCTCCCGTTTTCAGTACTCTCCCCTGATCACAAAGAAGGAGCCGCGGATCACTCCGGCCAGCTTTGATTTCTGGCGCGCGAACTTGAAACGTGAAGCCAGTTCCTCGGGAACTTCCATGCCTTCCGAGAGCTTGAACCCCACTGCGCGCTTCGTTCCGTCACCGATGCCGTACATCACGTTGACCGACAGGCCGGATTCGTAGAAAACGTAAGCCATCCGGAACCCGTCCACCTCGAAGGAAGCCACCTCGAGCGGACGGGCGGAGAAGACGATGTCACGCTCGTCCGAGAGGATGCGGTTCACCCAGTCGAGCACTTCCGGTGCCTCGCTCGCGGCCCTGACGGTGAAAACGTGGTCGTACTTGTTCTTGTAATAGCGCGCCTCGTTGGCGCGCAGTCCTGCGAGAGCCTCCGCTGCCGGGGACGATGTCAGGCCGACGGTGGACACGTTCTCGAAGTCTACGGTGTATGGCATGTGCTCTCCTTGAGGCAGCGGCCCGCCCCGCCGCGAGGTGGTGGTGTCGTATTCACGCTACGTGCCCGCGCCGCGGCCCGACTTCTCGATTCCTGCTCGATCCGAATGGCAGGTGGTCGTGCGTGCACCTGCGGGGCCGTGCGGATGGGTGTAGTCAGGAAGTGTGAGCTGGCGGCAGCGATATGCGCACTGGCATCACCCACGGCAGGCCGGTGATGTCCTGCTGGCGCTTCCGCTCAGCCTGATCGTGGCCATCGTGCTGGCCGATGTACTGACCCCGTCGCACCATCTGCCGACGGGGCCGTCGCTGTTGATCGTGGCACCCGCGCTCGCCGCGTCCTTCGCCTCGACTTTCGTCACCGGGGCGATCGCCGCTGTCGCGGTGGTGGGCATGCTGATCATCGGGCTGGAAAATCACATGCTGGGCACGATGGACTTCGAGTCGCAGATCATCGCCCTCGTGATGGTTTCGGTGCTCGTGACGGTCTTCCGCTTTCTGCGGGAGCGGCATGCCCGTGAGCTGGCGGCGGTGCGAACGGTGTCGGAGGCCACGCAGCGGGTGGTGCTGCGGCCGCTGCCACGGCGGTTCGGCCCGCTGCGGGTGGCATCGATGTATCTGGCGGCGCAGGCACAGTCCCTGATCGGCGGCGACCTGTACGCGGCCATCCGCACGCCCACGGGCACCAGGCTGATCATCGGTGATGTGATGGGCAAGGGCCTGACCGCGATCAGTGACGCCGCCCTGCTGCTGGGCGCCTTCCGCGAGGCCGCACACCGCCAGGCCGGCCTGCCCGAGCTCGCGGCCTACCTGGACCACAGCGTGTGCTGGCACCTGGCCGAACCCACCGAGGCCGATACAGCCGGGGAGTGCTTCATCACCGCCGCCGTCCTCGACATCCCCGACGAGCACCCCATGGTGCAGATGGTCACCTGCGGGCACCCCCCACCCCTGCTGTTGCGCGACTGGCAGGCCATCACGCTGCGCGCCACCCACCCCGCCCCGCCGCTGGGTCTGGGCGAGCTGACCCGCCCCGACTACCGTGTCGACACCTTCGCCCTGGAGCCCGGGGATCTGCTGCTGCTGCACACCGACGGCGTGCTCGAGGCGCGCAACGCCCGGGGCGCCTTCTACCCACTGGCCGAACGGGCCGCGTCGTGGGCACACCACAGACCCTCGGCACTGCTCCGCCACCTGCGCGCCGACCTGCTCGCCCACGTCGGCGGACACCTGACCGACGACGCCGCCGTAGTCGCCGTCCAGCGCACCCTCCAGCCGGCGCCCACCGCCGTGGCTCCCGCCCACGACAGCGCCGGTCGGCCCTCGCCCCGCCCCGCCTCCCACAGCTGACGTGCGAGCCCCGGCGGATGGAAAGGTCACCGACCCGGCCTGTCCCGCGGTCCGACAGCAGTGGGCGGCACTCGCGGTGGCGGAGACATCCCCGGCACCCCCCCCGGGAACGTCATGCCTTGTGCTGCATGCCGCGCCGTGCGGGGCTTCCTTGCTCAGCGGCCTTCGGGTCCTTCTCGCCGGCCTTGGAGCGCACGCCGTCGGCAATGCGCTTGCCGATCGTCTCGTCGATGTTCGACCAGTACGTGAAGGCCCGCTCCAGGACCGGTTCGCTGACCCCGTCGAGGAGGTGTCCGACGACGTTGTCGACCAGACGGTCCCGGGCGGCGTCGTCCAGGACCTGGCGGACCAGCGTGCCGGGCTGCCCCCAGTCGTCGTCCTCGGCATGGGAGGTGTACGCGGCGCGGACGATCTCGCCGTCGGCCGTCCAGCTGGGCGGGGGGCCGAAGAGGGCGGGGTCGGCGGCAGGACCGCCCTTGGAGTTCGGGGCGTACACCGGATCAGTGGTCTTCCGGTACGCCATCGCCCCGTCCTTCGAGTAGGAGCGGACGTCGACGATGGGCGCGTTCACGGGAAGCTGCTGGTAGTTGGCGCCGATGCGGTGCCGGTGGGCGTCCGCGTAGGAGAACAGCCGGGCCAGCAGCATGCGGTCAGGGCTCGGCCCGATCCCGGGGATGAAGTTGTTGGGCTGGAACGCCGCCTGCTCGATCTCCGCGTGGTTGTCGGTCGGATTGCGGTCCAGGGTCATCCGGCCGACCGGAATGAGCGGGTAGTCGCCATGCGGCCACACTTTGGTGAGGTCGAACGGGTTGAAGCGGTAGTGCGAGGCCTCCGCGTAGGGCATGACCTGCACGTACAGGGTCCAGCTGGGGAAGTCGCCGTCACGGATGTGCTCGAAGAGATCGCGCATGTGGTAGTCCGTGTCGGCGGCGGCCATCTGGTCGCCCTCGTGCTGGGTGAAGAACTCGATCCCCTGGTCGGTCTTGAAGTGGTATTTCACCCAGAACCGCTCGCCCTTGGCGTTGATCCACATGTAGGTGTGGGAGGTGTAGCCGTTCATGTGGCGCCAGGTGCGGGGGATGCCGCGGTCTCCCATCAGCCAGGTCACCTGGTGCGCGGACTCCGGCGAGAGCGTCCAGAAGTCCCACTGCATGTCGTGGTCGCGCAGGTTGCTGTCCGCGCGGCGCTTCTGGGATCGGATGAAGTGCTGGAATTTCATCGGGTCCTTCACGAAGAACACCGGTGTGTTGTTGCCGACCATGTCGTAGTTGCCGGCGGTGGTGTAGAACTTCACTGCGAAGCCGCGAGGGTCACGCCAGGTGTCGGGGCTGCCCCGCTCGCCGGCGACCGTCGAGAAGCGAATGACCAGGTCGGTGCGGGTGCCCGGCTGGAAAACGGTTGCCATGGTGTAGGCGCTGACGTCCTCGGTCACCTCGAAGTGGCCGAAGGCGCCGCTCCCCTTGGCGTGAGGCTGGCGTTCGGGAATCCGCTCCCGGTTGAACTGGGCCATCTGCTCGATCAGGTAGGCGTCCTGCAGCAGGACCGGCCCGCCCGGTCCGAGGGTGAGAGAGTGCTCATCACTCTCCACCGGAGCGCCGGAGTCCGTCGTGGTGGCGGGATGGAACTCCGTCATGAGTCTGACCTTTCGTCGTGCCGGTCCTCCATGAACTTCACACTCGCGTGACCGTAAGAACCCGCACTAAACACGACACCGTCGAATGTGGTGCGAGGTTCTGTTCGATCAACGCCCAGCGGGCATCGGGCACGTCATGTCCGGCCGACGGTTCGGGCACTCCTCCACGGGTGTCACGCTTGGTTACTATGGTCACTTCATGCGGGTTGCACCGCATCGGAGCCGGCCGTGGAATGCAAGGCAAGAGGCCCGTGGGGCATTGGAAGATGATGCGAGAGGTCACTGCAACCCGCTATGTCGCACCCCTGCGGTCCGGCGGCTCCGTGCCCGGAATCGTCGAGGCCGACGACCTGGGGACGTACGTGGTCAAGTTCACCGGCTCCGCGCAGGGCCACAAGGCGCTGGTCGCCGAGGTCATCGTGGGTGAGCTGGCGCGCGCCCTCGGACTGCGCTTCCCCGAGCTGGTCCTCGTGCACTTCGACCCCGCGCTCGCCGCGCACGAACCCCACCAGGAGGTCCGCGACCTGCTCGACGCGAGCCCGGGCGTGAACCTCGGCATGGACTACCTGCCGGGCGCCGCGGACTTCACCCCCGAGGTCGCCGAGCACTTCCCGGTGGACCCCGTGGAGGCGGGCCGGATCGTCTGGCTGGACGCGCTGACCGTGAACGTGGACCGCACCGTCCACAGCTCCAACCTGATGGTGTGGCCGACCTTCGGCACCGCGCCGCCGCGCCTGTGGCTCATCGACCACGGCGCGGCCCTGGTCTTCCACCACCGCTGGGACGCCTCGGATCCGGGGAAGGCATCGGATCCGGCGAAGGCCTACGACTTCCGCCATCACGCCCTCGGCCGGTACGCGCCGGACGTGCGGGCCGCCGACGCCGAACTGGCCCCCAGGGTGACCCGCGAGCTGCTGCGGTCCGTCCTCGCCGAGGTGCCGGACGCCTGGCTCGCCGACGAGCCCGGCTTCGCCACCGCGGACGAGGCCCGGCACGCCTACGTCGACTACCTGGCCGCCCGCGTCGGGGCGTCCCCGGCCTGGCTGCCCACCGACTTCCCCACCCGCGAGGAACTGGCGGCGGAGGAGTCCCGGCGGACGGCGCGGACCCGGGCGGGCCGCCCGGACTGGCTCAAGACCGTCCCCGACCTGCACGGCGGGCCGGCCGCCGCACAGGACTGGTCCGTGCACCTGGGATGAGCCGGGGCACGACGCGCGATGGCCCCGGAGAGTTCCGGGGCCACCTGACGCGGTGCGGGGGTCAGCCCTTGAGCTGCTGGTACGCCGGCAGGGTCAGGAAGTCGGCGTAGTCCTCGTCGAGGGAGACCTGGAGCAGCAGGTCGTGGGCCTGCTGCCAGTGGCCGGCGGCGAATGCCTCGTCGCCGATCTCCTCGCGGATGTTCCGCAGTTCCTCGTCGGCGACCTTGCGGGCCAGTTCCGGCGTGACCTTCTCGCCGTTCTCGAACTCGACACCGGCGTTGATCCACTGCCAGATCTGCGAGCGGGAGATCTCCGCGGTGGCCGCGTCCTCCATCAGGTTGAAGATCGCCACCGCGCCCAGACCGCGCAGCCAGGCCTCGATGTAGCGGATGCCGACCTGGACGGCGTTGACCAGGCCCGCGTACGTCGGCCTGGCGTCCAGGGAGTCGATCGCGATCAGGTCGGCCGCCTCGACGTGCACGTCCTCGCGCATCCGGTCCTTCTGGTTCGGCTTGTCGCCGAGGACCTTGTCGAAGGACTCCGCGCAGATCGGCACCAGGTCGGGGTGGGCCACCCAGGAGCCGTCGAAGCCGTCGCCGGCCTCGCGGTCCTTGTCGGCGCGGACCTTCTCGAAGGCCACCTTGTTGACCTCGGCGTCCCGGCGGGAGGGGATGAAGGCCGCCATGCCGCCGATCGCGTGCGCGCCGCGCTTGTGGCAGGTGCGCACGAGGAGTTCGGTGTAGGCGCGCATGAACGGAGCCGTCATAGTGACCGCGTTGCGGTCCGGCAGGACGAACCTGGCCCCGCCGTCACGGAAGTTCTTGACGATGGAGAACAGGTAGTCCCAGCGGCCCGCGTTCAGCCCGGCCGCGTGGTCGCGCAGTTCGTAGAGGATCTCCTCCATCTCGTACGCGGCCGTGATCGTCTCGATCAGGACGGTGGCGCGGACGGTGCCCTGCGGGATGCCGACGTAGTCCTGGGCGAAGACGAACACGTCGTTCCACAGCCGCGCCTCCAGGTGCGACTCCGTCTTCGGCAGGTAGAAGTACGGGCCCTTGCCGAGGTCGAGCAGACGCTTGGCGTTGTGGAAGAAGTACAGGCCGAAGTCGACGAGGCCGCCGGGCACCTGGGTGCCGTCCGCGTCCACGAGGTGACGCTCGTTCAGGTGCCAGCCGCGCGGGCGCATGACGACCGTGGCGAGTTCCTCGTTCGGGCGCAGCGCGTAGGACTTGCCGGAGCCGGGGTCCGTGAAGTCGATGTTCCGGGTGTAGGCGTCGATCAGGTTGAGCTGGCCGAGGACGACGTTCTCCCAGGTGGGGGCGGAGGCGTCCTCGAAGTCGGCGAGCCAGACCTTCGCGCCCGAGTTGAGCGCGTTGATGGTCATCTTGCGGTCGGTGGGGCCGGTGATCTCGACCCGGCGGTCGTTCAGGGCCGCGGGGGCGGGGGCCACCTGCCAGGAGTCGTCCGCGCGGATCGCGGCCGTCTCCGGGAGGAAGTCGAGCGTGGAGGTGCGGGCGATCTCGGCGCGGCGCTCCGCACGGCGGGCGAGGAGTTCGTCGCGGCGCGGGGTGAACCGCCGGTGCAACTCGGCCACGAAGGCGAGCGCCGCGTCGGAGAGGACCTCATCCTGCCGGGGCAGGGGCTCGGCGTCGACGATGGCCAGCGGGGACGGCGCTGGTGCGGACATGAGCTGTCACTTCCTTCGGGGGAGCTTCTTCAGCGAACCACGTTCAGTGCCACCTTGCCGTGGCACCGGGTGCCCATGGCCATGAAAAGCGGCATACCGCACCCGGGGAGCGGCGGGTGCTTCTGAAATGTGGATAGTAGTTTCCTCATGGTGGAAGTTCAAGGTGTGTTGATGTCGAGAATCTTCGGGTCGAGGGAAGGTGGCGCTCGGTGCCGCGCCGCTCACTCAAGGTGGCCCAGGTCGGCCTCGGTGTCGATGTCGTATGTCCGTGCCACGTCCCCGCACTCGACGAGGGTGATCGATCTCTCGTGCGCCTTCAGATAGGCGCGTGCCCCCCGGTCGCCGGCCGCGCTCTCCGCGACGCCGTCCCAGTGGGCCGCCCCGAGCAGCACCGGATGGCCGCGCACGCCGTCGTACGCGGCCGAGACCAGCGAGCCCTCGTCCCGGTACGCGGCCCGCACCCGGGCCACCGCCTCGGCGCTCACGCCGGGCTGGTCCACCAGCAGGATCAGGGCGGCCCGTGCCCCCGTGCCGGCGAGGGAGTCCAGTCCGGCCCGCAGTGAGGAACCCATGCCCTGCTCCCAGTGCGGGTTGTCCACGAGCACGCAGCCGGGCAGCTCCGCACGCTGCTGCACCTCGGCCGACCGTGCGCCCAGGACCACGTGGACACGCTCGCATCCGGCCGCCCGCAGGGCCGCGACCGCGTGCTCCACCAGCGGCCGGCCCCGGTGCGCGAGCAGGGCCTTGGGGCGCCCGCCGAGCCGGCGCCCGCCGCCGGCCGCCAGCACCAGTCCCGCGATCTCGTCCTCTGTGCGTGTCATGGGTCCTGCATACCGCGCACCGGCCGGCTTCGAGCCGGTGTGCGGGGGCTGAATTTCGGTCCGCGCGGTGGCGCGTCCCGGTCCGGGTGGCGTTTACTGATCTGCGTCCCCCGGCGCCCGACCCGCTCCACAGGGATGTCCGACGGGACCACGGAGGGGACGGCGCACGACGGCGTGCGAGGGGGAGGGGCTGTGTTGCGGAGCTTGGACCGGCGGCCGGCGACCGGCGGCAAAGAGGATCCCAGGGTGACGGAACTGCGGACCGCGGTGGCCCGGCTGCGCCGCGAACTCGCCTCATATCCGGCGGAGTTCACCGACCGGGTCATCGCCGAGGACGAACTGGCCGCACTCGCCGCGATGACCACCCACGGCACCCCCGAACTCCCGCGCCTGCGCCGCTCCCTGCTCCTGATCGTCGGCTCCATCGGCTCGGTCAGCGCCCTGGCGTCCGGACTGTCCCAGGTGCGCACGGCGGTGGACCTGTTCGGCGAGCAGCCGCGAGGCTGACGAGCGCGTCGGCTCGGCCGGCCGCCGCGGTACGCGGCTCTGCGCTCAGCTGGGCCCGGCATGCGCCGGTCGGGGCTTCGCCGTGGCGCCTTGGCGTGCCCGCCTGGGTCTGCCGGCAGGCGGCGTGGCGGCCTGTGGGCTGCATGGTAGTAGCGGCTTGACGTGCCGGCCCTGGAATCGGCCGGTCGACGGCTCCGGCCGCCGGGCGGACGGCCGGCCCGGAAGCCGCGGCGTCCACCGGTGCGGGCCCGCCGGGCGCGGCCCCGTCCAAGGGTCGGCCGGGTGCCGTCGTCGCCGCCGTGGTGCGCGGCTCCATGCCCAACCAGGCATGTGCGTGCGCCGGTTGGGGCTTCACCGTGCGGCCCCGCCAGGCGTCCACCGCCCGTCGGTGTCCGGCGGCCGGGTGGACGGCCTGGCGGGGCGTTGGTCCGGCGGCGTTGTCGCCGCCGCCGTGGTGCTCCGTGCCAGCTTGGCATGAACAGCGCTGGTTGGTGCTTCACCGTGGCGGGCCGGCGCACCCGCCCGGGGTTCCCCGGTCGCTGGACGGGCAGCGGGGGCCGGCGGGCACCACCAGCCGGGGCGCCGGCGCCGGCCGGGTGTACCGGCGCCGCCCGCGGCCGCCCGGCCGGGGATCAGACCGCCGGGCCCGAGCTGGCCAGGGCCTTGGAGAGGTCTTGTGCCACCTGCTGGAGGACCGGGACGATGCGCTCCGTCGCGATGTCCGTGACACGGCCCGCCGGGCCGGAGATGGAGATCGCCGCGGCCGTGGGGCTGTCGGGGACGGTGACCGCGAGGCAGCGGACGCCGATCTCCTGCTCGTTGTCGTCGACCGCGTAGCCGAGCCGGCGGACCTCCGCCAGGGCCGCCAGGAAGCCATCCGGGGTGGTTATCGTCTTGTCCGTGGCGGCCGGCATCCCCGTGCGGGCCAGCAGCGCGCGCACCTCGTTGTCGGACGTGTGCGCGAGCAGCGCCTTGCCGACACCCGTGGAGTGCGGCAGCACCCGGCGCCCCACCTCGGTGAACATCCGCATGGAGTGCCTGGACGGCACCTGCGCCACGTAGACGATCTCGTCGCCGTCCAGCAGCGCCATGTTCGCCGTCTCGCCCGTCTCGTCCACCAGCCGGGCCAGGTACGGCCGAGCCCAGGTGCCGAGCAGCCGCGCGGCGGACTCGCCGAGGCGGATGAGGCGGGGCCCGAGCGCGTACCGGCGGTTCGGCTGCTGCCGTACGTAGCCGCAGGCGACCAGGGTCCGCATCAGCCGGTGGATGGTGGGCAGCGGCAGACCGCTCGCGGCGGAGAGCTCGCTCAGACCCACCTCGCCTCCGGCGTCCGCCATCCGTTCGAGCAGATCGAAGGCGCGCTCGAGGGACTGGACCCCACCGGTGGCGGCGGGGCCGGCGGAGGCGGAGGACTTGCGCTCGTCTGACGGCGGCACGTCGCATTCCTTTCTGCGGGTGTGGCCGCATGTTACCGGCCTGGTCGGATGCCCACCCAGGCCTGTCATGGACCGTTACTACCGATCAGCAAGGGTTTGTCCATATCCTCGTCTGAAATGCGGGCTGACCCTTGACGCTGCTCTCGGTGAAAACTACGTTCTGGCCACCGGAAGTCTACTTCCGTTCTGTGGAAAACACCGAATGTTCCCCCACCTTCCCCTCCCCGGGAGCCCGTATGCCTCCTGCTGTGGATGACCGATCGTCCGTGGACACCGGCAACACCGCGAGTTCTGGCCTGTACACGTACGACCTCGCCCCCACGAAGAAAGAAGGGCGCCGCTGGGGCGCCTACAACGTCTTCACGCTCTGGGCCAACGATGTGCACAGCCTCGGTAACTACGCCTTCGCGATCGGACTGTTCGCGCTCGGCCTGAACGTGTGGGGCATCCTGGCCGCCTTCGCACTCGCCTCTCTCCTGCTCTTCCTCCTGCTCACCCTGTCCGGGTTCATGGGACACAAGACGGGCGTCCCGTTTCCCGTCATGAGCCGCATCGCTTTCGGCATCAAGGGCGCGAAGATACCCGCCGGCGTCCGCGGCGGCGTCGCCATCGCCTGGTTCGGCATCCAGACCTATCTCGCCGCCTCCGTGCTGAGCGCGCTGCTCGTAGCCATGTTCCCCGGCCTGGGCGGCCTCGAGAAGCACTCCGTGCTCGGTCAGTCCCTGCTCGGCTGGATCACCTTCATGGCCCTGTGGCTGCTCCAGGTCCTCATCGTGAGCTACGGCATGCAGATGATCCGGCGCTACATGGCCTTCGCCGCGCCCACCACCCTGATCACCATGAGCGCCCTGGCCGCGTGGATGTTCTTCCGGGCGGGCGGATCGATCTCCCTGTCCGACGGCCACCCGCTCCCGGGCGGCACGATGTGGCTGCACGTCCTGCAGGCCGCCGCGCTGTGGGTGGTCATCTACGGCACGTTCGTACTCAACTTCTGCGACTTCACCCGTTCGGCCAGGAGCCGCGCCTCGATCGTCCGCGGCAACGTGATCGGCATCCCGGTGAACATGCTCTTCTTCGCCGTCATCGTGGCGGTCCTGTGCGGCGCGCAGTTCAAGCTCGACGGGCAGATCATCACCAGCCCCACGGACATCGTCCGCACCATCCCGAACATGATCCTGCTGGCCGCGGCCTCGATCGCCCTCATCGCCCTGACCGTCGCGGTGAACCTGCTGGCCAACTTCGTGGCACCGATCTACGCGCTGGTCAACCTCTTCCCGCGCCGGCTGAACTTCCGCCGCGCCGGCCTGGTGAGCGCGTGCGTCGGCCTGGTGATCACGCCGTGGAACCTCTACAACAGCCCCATCGCGGTGGAGTGCTTCCTCGGCGGCCTCGGCGCCCTGCTCGGACCGCTCTTCGGTGTGATCATGGCCGACTACTGGCTGCTGCGCAGGGCCCGGGTCAACGTCCCCGACCTCTACACCGAGGACGCGCGGGGCGAGTACCACTACCGCCGCGGCTACAACCCGCGGGCCGTCTGGGCCTTCGCGCCCTCCGCGGCCATCGCCGTCGTCCTCGCCCTGATGCCCGCCTTCCACGCCGTCGCCGGCTTCTCCTGGTTCGTCGGCGCCATCCTCGCGGCCGTCCTCTACTCGGTCATCGCCGACCGCAGCGTCCTGATCCAGGACGTGGACGGCGAGGCCATCGCGGTCGCCGCCGAATAAGCCGCGCACGCATCGCGCACTGAACCAGCCGTCGAGCGGAATCACCCAGAAAGCCGACCATGCGCATCCTCGTCGTGAACGTCAACACCACGCAGTCCATCACCGACTCGATCGGTGAGCAGGCGGCGGCCGCGGCGTCACCAGGCACCGAGATCGTCCCGCTGACTCCCTCCTTCGGAGCGGAGTCCGTGGAGGGCAACTACGAGAGCTACCTCGCCGCCATCGCCGTGATGGAGGCCGTACGCGCCTACCCCGGGCCCTTCGACGCCGTGATCCAGGCCGGCTACGGCGAGCACGGCCGCGAGGGCCTCCAGGAACTCCTCGACGTCCCCGTCGTCGACATCACCGAGGCCGCCGCGAGCACCGCCCAGTTCCTCGGCCGCACCTACTCCGTCGTCACCAGCCTGGACCGCACGGTCCCGCTGATCGAGGAGCGCCTCCACGCCGCCGGGCTGAGCGCCCGCTGCGCCTCCGTGCGCGCCAGCGGGCTCGCCGTGCTCGATCTGGAGCGGGACGAGAAGGCCGCCGTCGCCGCGATCGCCGACCAGGCCGCCCGCGCCGTGGAGGAAGACCGGGCGGAGGTGATCTGCCTCGGCTGCGGGGGCATGTCCGGGCTCACCGAGCGCGTCGCCGAACGCACCGGGGTCCCCGTCGTCGACGGCGTGACCGCCGCCGTGACGATTGCCGAGTCCCTCGTCCGGCTCGGCCTGTCCACCTCCAAGGTGCGCACATACGCCCGGCCGCGGCCCAAGCGGATGGTCAACTGGCCGCCGAGCGCGCGTTGACGCAGATCGTGCGTCGCCCGCGCAGGCCGCCGCGACGAGGTCCGCTCCGTCAGGAAGGTCTTGACTCATGAGGCCCGGCCATGAAGACTCCGTATACAGGAAACTTGTTTCCGCTCTCCGGAATTTTGCTTGTTTCGCGGGTGAGCGACAGTGAACAGAGGAACCGCACCAGAGGAGGGGCGTCCGTTGCCCGACGTACAGCTCGTACTGCGCTCCACACGCGTCGTGACCCCCGAGGGCGTGCGCCCCGCGTCCGTCACCGTCGCCGACGGCCGGATCGTGGCCGTACTGCCGCATGACGCCGAGGTGCCGGTGGGCGCGCGGCTGGAGGACGTCGGCGACGACGCTCTGCTGCCGGGACTCGTCGACACCCACGTCCATGTGAACGACCCCGGGCGCAGCGACTGGGAGGGCTTCTGGACCGCCACCCGGGCGGCGGCCGCCGGAGGCATCACCACCCTCGTCGACATGCCCCTCAACTCGCTGCCGCCGACGACCACCGTCGGCCACCTCCGCGTCAAGCAGGAGGTGGCCCGCAGCAGGGCCCACATCGACGTCGGCTTCTGGGGCGGCGCGCTCCCGGACAACGTCAAGGACCTGCGGCCCCTGCACGACGCGGGCGTCTTCGGCTTCAAGTGCTTCCTGTCCCCGTCCGGGGTCGACGAGTTCCCCGAGCTGGACCACGACCAGCTGACCGCCTCCATGGCGGAGATCGCGGGCTTCGGCGGGCTGCTCATCGTGCACGCGGAGGACCCGCACGAACTCGGGCTCGCCCCCCGGCTGAGCGGCCCGAAGTACGCCGACTTCCTGCAGACCCGCCCGCAGGTCTCCGAGGACAGCGCGATCGAGGGCCTCATCGAGCTGGCCCGCCGGCTCGGCGCGCGGGTCCACATCCTGCACCTGTCCTCCTCCGGCGCGCTGCCGCTGATCGCCGCCGCCAAGCGCGAGGGCGTCCGGCTCAGCGTCGAGACCTGTCCGCACTACCTCACGCTCACCGCCGAGGAAGTGCCCGACGGGGCCAGCGAGTTCAAGTGCTGCCCGCCGATCCGTGAGGCCGCCAACCAGGACCTGCTCTGGGCCGCGCTCGCCGACGGCACCATCGACTGCGTCGTCACCGACCACTCGCCGTCCACCGTGGACCTCAAGACGTCCGACTTCGCCACCGCCTGGGGCGGCATATCCTCGCTCCAGCTGAGCCTGTCGGCCATCTGGACGGAGGCGGCCCGGCGCGGCCACGGCATCGAGGACGTGGTCCGCTGGATGTCCGAGCGCACCGCGAACCTCGCCGGCCTCGACCGCAAGGGCGCCATCGCACCCGGCCGGGACGCGGACTTCGCGGTCCTGGCCACCGACGAGACCTTCACCGTCGACCCGGCCGCGCTCCAGCACCGCAACCGCATCACCGCGTACGCGGGCAAGACCCTGCGCGGCGTCGTGAAATCCACCTGGCTGCGCGGCGAGCGCGTCTACGACCCCGCGCTCGACGACCGCTTCACCGAACCCACCGGCCGACTTCTGGAAAGGACGAACTGATCACTGTGACGGCGACCCTGTACTTCACCGGCGACGCGAACCCCTACGGCGGCGGCGACCCCTACGCCGACTACCGTACGGCCGACTTCCCCTTCACCAGGCACGCCAACCTGGCCGACCGCCGGCTCGGCGCGGGCGTCGTCGCCGCCAACGACGAGTTCTTCGCCCAGCGCGAGAACCTGCTGGTGCCCGAGCGGGCCGACTTCGACCCCGAGGACTTCGGGCACAAGGGCAAGGTCATGGACGGCTGGGAGACCCGCCGCCGGCGCGGCGTCTCGGCCGAGCACCCCTGGCCCACCGAGGACGACCACGACTGGGCGCTGATCCGGCTCGGCGCGCCCGGCGTCGTCCGCGGCATCGTCGTGGACACCGCCCACTTCCGCGGCAACTACCCGCAGGCCGTCTCCGTCGAGGGCACCTCGGTCGACGGCGCCCCCACGCCCGAGGAACTCCTCGGCGACGATGTGAAGTGGACGACCCTCGTCCCGCGTACCGCAGTCGGCGGCCACGCGGCCAACGGTTTCGAGGTGAACGTCGAGCAGCGCTTCACGCACCTGCGTCTCAAGCAGCACCCCGACGGCGGCATCGCCCGCCTGCGGGTGTACGGCGAGGTCGTGCCCGACCCGGCGTGGCTGGCCGCGCTCGGCACCTTCGACGTGGTGGCGCTGGAGAACGGTGGCAGCGTCGAGGACGCCTCCAACCTCTTCTACTCGCCGGCCACCAACACCATCCAGCCGGGTCGTTCCCGCAAGATGGACGACGGCTGGGAGACCCGCCGCCGCCGCGACCAGGGCAACGACTGGATCAGCTACCGCCTCGCCGGGCACACCGGGATCCGCGCCCTGGAGATCGACACCGCCTACCTCAAGGGCAACAGCGCCGGCTGGGCGTCGGTCTCCGTCAAGGACGGGGAGGACGGCGAGTGGACGCAGATCCTGCCGCGCACCCGTCTCCAGCCCGACACCAACCACCGCTTCGTGCTGCCCGCGGCGGCCGTCGGCACGCACGCGCGCGTGGACATCTACCCGGACGGAGGCATCTCCCGGCTCCGCCTGTTCGGCGCGCTGACCGAGCAGGGCGCGGCCGCCCTGGCGGCCCGCCACCAGGAACTGGGCGGCTGACCCGTCCGTGCCCGCGGGGCGTTCCGTCCGCACGGACCGGCACGCCCCGCCCGCCGGGTCCGCCGGGGCCGATGAGTTTCGGGGGACGGTGGGGTCTGTACCGGTGACGGAGAACCGCACCGGAAGATCCACCGAAGAGAAGACCCACCGAAAGAGAGGCACCCGCCATGGGCAAGCTCGTCGTCACCGGTTTCGTGAGCATCGACGGCGTCCACCAGGCGCCCGGCGGTCCCCAGGAGGACGACCGCGACGGCTTCACGCAGGGCGGCTGGAGCGTTCCGTACGGCGACGAGGACTTCGGCCGGTTCATGATCGAGGTCTTCGACCGCGCCGGAGCCTTCCTCCTCGGCCGCCGCACCTACGACATCTTCGCCGCGTACTGGCCACAGGTGACCGACCCCGCGAACCCGGTGGCCGCCCGCCTCAACGGCCTGCCGAAGTACGTGGTCTCCACCAGCCTGACCGACCCCGCCTGGCAGGGCACCACCGTGATCTCCAAGGACCTGGCCGAGGAGGTCGCCGCGGCCAAGGAGCGCACCGAGGGCGAACTCCAGGTCCACGGCAGCGGCGACCTCGTCCGCTCCCTGCTGGCGCTGGACCTCGTCGACACGGTGCACCTGCTGACGTTCCCGGTCGTACTCGGCGCCGGACACCGCCTGTTCGAGGAGGGCACCGTCCCGACCGCCTTCACGCACACCGGTGGCCGTGTCACCGGGGCGGGCGTGTCCATCCAGTCGTACGACGTCGTGGGACGCCCACGATACGGCTCCTATCAGGATTAACTTCCCGCGAATTCACCGAACTTGACGGTGAACTCCTGAACTTGTCATTGACATGCCACTATCTACGCGCGTCATGATGAGCCCATGACATTCCCCCCGCGTACCACCCGGATCGGCGCCGCGGGCGCCCTCCTGTCCGCTCTCCTCGTCGGTGGCACCGTCGCCGCCGCCCCGGCCGACGCCGCCGCGACGGCGGTCGGCAGCATCTGCTACAGCGCGCTGCCCTCGCAGGCGTACGACACGCTCCGTCTGATCGACAAGGGCGGTCCCTTCCCGTACTCCCAGGACGGCGTCGTCTTCCAGAACCGCGAAGGCGTCCTGCCCGCGCAGGCGAGCGGGTACTACCACGAGTACACGGTCGTCACCCCGGGCTCCTCCGACCGCGGCGCCCGGCGCATAGTCACCGGCAAGAAGACGCGGGAGGACTACTACACCGCGGACCACTACGTCACGTTCAAGCTCGTCAACTTCGGCTGCTGAACCACGAGTCGACCGCATGTCCCTCGCCCCGCGGCCCCTCCACGCACACCGGCCGCGGGGCGAGTGGCTGCCCGGACCCGGCCTCGGGCTCGGACGGGGCCGGGCGGCCGCACGTGGGTGCCGTGGGTGCTGCCCTGCGACGGGGCTGATCAGGGCCGCGGAGCGCTCAGCGCCCACAGCGCGGTGAGCAAGGTGGCCCCGCACAGCGCCATCCCGACGGCGGCCACCAGGCTCCCGCCGATGAGCAGCGCCCCCGCCACGGTGCCCAGGACGAGTCCGAACGCGGCCACCCGGACGCCCGGCCACCACCAGGGCCGCGTGAAGCGCGCCGTGGCGTCGACCGCGGTGAAGGAGTCCCTCAGGGTCGTGCGGACCGCCGTGTGCTCGTCGAGGAACACACGGCGTGGCGCAACCCGCCGCCGCCGCCCGAGGGGGACCAGACGGGTGCCGTCCGTCAGCCGTACCACCACCGCGCCGCGCGAGCCGGTGCCGTGATGGGCACTCACCTCGACCGGGCCCCGGAGCCCGTCGATGACGGGATGCCACATGATCCGCTGCCAGACGGCCGGCCGGTCGCTCGCGCCCGTCTCGGTGAGCCTGAGCCACAGGCTCTCCGACAGCGCATGTGGGGAGGCGGACCCGGTACCGCAGTGCACCGTCGCGGTCATCGGGCGGGACGGCCGCCGCGCCGCCCACCAGAACCGCAGACCACGTCGGGCCCACACCGAGCACAGCAGAGCGGCCGTGGCCCCGGCGAGCAGGACGGGGACGAACAGGTCGTCCTCGGCGGCCGTCTCCTCCGAGTCACCGGGGAAGCCCCGCGGGTCCGTCTCGTCCGGGTCGTAGGCGACGGGGAACCGACGGCCCTTGGTGTAGTGGTCGGTGTCGTAGATCTCGAAACGCTGCACGTGCTCACGGCCCGTGCGGTCCTTCCAGCGCACCCGGATGTCCTCGGTGTCCCCGAGGTCGTCCTCGACGACCACGCCGGTGGCGTGGGCCGTGGCCCGGTCGCGGGCCTGGCCGTAGGCGTGCGCGTGGAAACCCAGCCAGCCCGCGAACAGCGCGAATCCGGTCAGGGTGGCCGTCATGCCCAGCAGGGCGACGCGCAGGGCGGGGCCGGGGCGTCTCATGCTCTCTCCGCCTTCTCGGTCCCGGACTTGTCCAGCAGGGCGTGGACGGGCGCCGGGTCGCCGCCGTCCACGGCCGTGACGAGCACCTCGTACAGGTCGACGACCGTGCCGTCCGGCGCCGTGAGCACGGTGCTCATCCAGCGGGAGGTGCAGGACCAGCCGGCTTCCAGCAGCAGCGGCACCAGGGCCGCGCCCATGGCACTGGCGAGTACCTGGCCGCCGAGCCTCCTGCGCACGGCGGCCGGCAGCCACCGCAGTTGAGGGCGCATCCGGCGGGCGAGGCCGTACCAGTCGCCGTCGGCGACGGCGTCCAGTGCCGCGCGCAGCGCCCCGGTGGGGGAGGGCTGCCCGGTCGCGGCCGCCAGCGCCTCCGCGCGGTGGCCGCCGTCGGCGGGGAGGCGGAACCTGTCAGGGTCCAGTTCCAGGAGGCGCACCGGCTTCAGGTCCTCGGGCCGGAGGGCGCCGCCCCCACCGCCCGCCTGGAGCGTCCCACCGGGTCCGTCCGCGCAGGCCAGACGCTGGACGCACCACTCGGCGACCACCTCGGCGTCACGCAGCACAAGCGGAGCCGAGCCGTACGCCGCACTGGTGCTGGTGCTGGTGCTGGTGCTGGTGCTGGTGCTGGTGCTGGTGCTGGTGCCGGTGCCGGTGCCGGTGTGCGGCAGCGCGGCCGTCCGCACGGCCGTCGGCGGATGGGTGGCCGTCGCGTAGACGTCCAGATCCTCCTCCTCGGCATCCTCGCGGGCGGCCCGGGCCCGCACCAGCGGGTCCTGGAGGGCGAGGTCGAACGCCTCGTAGAGGTCCACCGGGTACGAGCCCTCCTCGACCAGGTCCTCCACCCAGTCCTGCGCGATCCCGTCGAAAGCCGCGTCGATCACGGCGACCCGCTCGACGGCCTCGCGCGCCGCGTCACCGCCCACCACCCGGGCGGCTTCCGCGTCGGCTGCCAACTCCTCCTGCCAGGGCCATGGTTGGGTCGCGCGCAGCAGGGGAGCGGCCAGCGGGGCCAGTGGCCGCAGGCGCCCCTCCAGCCGTTCGGCGAGCGCGACGCGAGCCGCCAGCAGGGCACGTGTGCGACGGTCGTCGAAGTGACGCTCGTGGGCCAGCTCGTGCGCGATCACCGCGGCCAGGTGCGTGGCCGAGAGCGCCCGGACCAGCGGTAGCCCGAGCAGCAGCGCGTAGGCGTGTCCGCCGGCGGTCCTCACCCGGACCGTGAGCACCGCCGGCTCGGGGAGGATCCGCACCAGCAGCGGAGCGCCGAAACCGGTGCGCTCGGCCATGTCCCGCACCAGCGCCGCGAGTTCCGGCTCGTCGTCCGGCCGTACCGCCCGGCCCGGCAGGGCGTCGGGGAGGACGGCCCTCGTGTACAGGGCCGGAAGCAGCCACAGCATCGGCAGCGCGATCATCTGCCAGCCTCCCCAGACCAGCCCCCCGGCCGCGATCAGCAGAAGGAAGCCGATCAGTGGCAGCCAGGCGACGGCTGCCATGGCCGCGGTGAACGACCACGCGCGGACCGCCGAGACCCGCGGCCCCCCGGATATGCGACCGTCCATCACACTCCTGTCGTGCCATGAGGTGTCGGCGGATTCTGTCATAGCCAGGTCAAGCCTGCGGACGTTGAGCGGTACGTACGGTGCCGGCCCGGGAGCGGCGGTCGGGCACCGGCCACCGCCGGCCCGGTCGGGCGCGCCCGGCGCCGGTGGCCGTCGTCATGTGCGCCCGGCGATGGGGCCGTCCGGTCGGCGCCCGGTGGCGGGTCAGTCGGTCGTCCGCGCCCGGCGGCTGGGGCTGCCTGGTCGGGTGCGCCCGGCGGTGGGGGCCTCCCTGTCATACGCGCCCGGCCTCGGGCTGTCCGGGCGAGCGCGCCGTCGGGAACGGAAGTTGGCGACGGGCAGGTTGTGGTCGGGGCCGGGTGGGGGGAGATCCCAGCCGGAGCCGGAGCCGGAGCCGGAGCCGGAGCCGGAGCCGGAGCCGGAGCCGGAGCCGGAGCCGGAGCCGGAGCCGGAGCCGGAGCCGGGTGGGGCCATGCCACACGCGGCCCGACTCAGGGGCGCAGTACCACGCGTCGGCCGTGGAGTTCGCCGCGTTCCATGCGCCGGTGGACCTCCGCAGCGGCGCTGAGGGGCTGGTACTCGACCGAGCGGGGCCGCAGGCCGCCCGAGGCCAGGAGGTCGTTGACGGCGGACGCCGCCTCGGCCAGTTCCGCGGCCGTGGCGTTGGAGATGGCGAAGCCGTGCAGGGAGCCGTCCTTCATGTAGAGCGGACCGACCGGCAGGGTCGGCTCGTCGCGGGCGCCGGACAGAACGACGATGCGCCCGCGGTGGGCGAGGAGGCCGACCGCGGTCGTCAGGTCGTTGCGTCCCGAGGTGTCGACGTGGACGCCGACGCCGGACGGCGCGAGCCGCGCCAGCCGCGCCGCGAGATCGGGGGCGTGGTAGTCCACGACCTCCGCCGCGCCCAGGGAGCGGACGTGCTCGTGGTCGCGCGGGGCGGCCGTGGCGAGGACGCGTGCGTACGCCCGGTACGCGAACTCCACCAGCGCGCTGCCCACGTTGCCGGCCGCGCCGCCGACCAGCACCGTCTCTCCGGGGCGCAGCCCGCCGTGGGTGAAGAGCGCGAGACAGGCGGTCGCGGCGGGATGGAACACGGCCACCGCCTCCTCAGGGCGTACGCCCGCAGGCAGCCGGTACAGGCGGTCGGCGGGCACCACCGCCCGTTCGGCGGCCGCGCCCTGCCGGCCGTCGTGGCCCAGGCTGTTGCACCACACCGTCTCACCGACGGCGAAACCGGACCCCGCGGACGCCACCGTGCCCACGAGGTCCCGTCCGACCACGAACGGAAACGGCAGCGGCGTCCGGAACAGCCCCGACCGGACGAAGGTGTCCACCGGATCGACCACGGTGGCCACCACGTCCACCAGCACCTCACCCGCCCCCGGCACGGGATCGGGCAACTCGCCGAAGCGAATGACGTCGGGCGACCCGAGTTGTTCGACATAGGCGGCGCGCATGACCACCGATTCTCCCACCGCAAGGCCCTGCGCGGCGCGGATGACGCCTGCGGCCGGCCGGAAAGCCGTTTCGGGATTCCGGGCGGCCCGACCGCGATGGCCGCGGGCGTCGGCCCGTCAGCGGAAGACGGCCCTGTCGGCGCCCGGGATCTCCGCCAGGCTCACCGGACGGTGTTCGCGGCGGGAGACCTCGCAGGCCTCGGCGATGCGCAGAGCCTGGAGGGCTTCGCGGCCGTCGCACGGGTTGGGGCGTTCACCATGCAACACCCCTACGAACGCCTCCAGTTCGGCCTCGTAGGCGGGGCCGAAGCGTTCCAGGAAGTCGGGATAGGGCTTGTCCGCGGCCGGCGGGCCGGTGGGCTCGGTGGACGCGATCGGCGTTCGGTCGTCGAGGCCGACCACGATCTGGTCCAGTTCACCGGCCAGTTCCATGCGCACGTCGTACCCGGCGCCGTTGAGGCGGGTTGCGGTGGCCGTGGCGAGTGTGCCGTCGTCCAGGGTGAGCAGCGCCGCGCCGGTGTCGACGTCGCCCGCCGCGCGGAACATCGGGGGGCCGGCGTCGGACCCGGTCGCGTACACGCTGACGACCTCACGGCCCGTTATCCATCGCAGCATGTCGAAGTCGTGAATGAGTGCGTCCCGGAACAGCCCGCCGGACAGCGGAAGCCACTCGGGCGGCGGCGGTGCCTGGTCGGAGGTGAGCGCGCGCACCGTGTGCAGACGCCCGAGGCGACCCGAGCGCACGGCCTCGCGGGCGCCCGCGTAACCCGTGTCGAAGCGGCGCATGAACCCCATCTGAAGCACCGTGCCCGCGGCTTCGACCTCGGCGAGCGCCTGTAATGTCCCCGGCAGGTCCAGGGCGATGGGTTTCTCGCAGAACACCGGCAGTCCCGACCGTGCCGCCCGGCCGATCAGTTCGGCGTGGGCGGAGGTCGCGGTGCTGACGACCACCGCGTCGACCCCCCAGGTGAATATCTCGTCCACCCCCGGTGCCGCCGTCTCACCCAGCCGCAGGGCGAGGGCCTGTGCCCGCGCCGGATCGGCGTCCGTGAGGATCAAGGATCCGACCTCTCGATGACGGCTGAGCGTGTTCGCGTGGATGGTGCCGATGCGGCCCGTACCGATGACCCCGATGCGCATGGAAACAAAGTGAGGGCGGACCCCTGACCCTGTCAATCGGCATGTCCGGACAATCGGACTTCACTACTTCCCGTCATCCGGCGGCGGAGCTACGCTCGGCCCGTGCCGAAACCAGAAGTGGACCCCACCGTCTCACTCGAGCTCCGTGTGGACCGGAGTTCCCCGGTACCGCTGTACTTCCAGCTGTCCCAGCAGCTGGAGGCCGCGATCGAGCACGGCAGACTCACCCCCGGCAGCCTGCTGGGCAACGAGATCGAGCTGGCGGCCCGGCTCGGCCTGTCCCGGCCCACCGTCCGCCAGGCCATCCAGTCGCTGGTGGACAAGGGCCTCCTGGTGCGCCGCCGAGGTGTCGGCACCCAGGTCGTGCACAGCCGGGTCAAGCGCCCGCTGGAACTGAGCAGCCTCTACGACGATCTGGAGGCGGCCGGGCAGCGCCCGTCGACGAAGGTCCTGGTCAACACGGTGGTCCCGGCCTCCGCCGAGGTCGCCGCCGCCCTGGCGGTGGCTGAGGGCGAGGAGGTCCACCGCATCGAACGGCTGCGCCTGGCCCACGGCGAGCCGATGGCGTACCTGACCAACTACCTGCCGTCCGGACTGCTCGACCTGGACACCGGCCAGCTGGAGGCCACCGGCCTGTACCGGCTGATGCGCGCCGCCGGGATCACCCTGCACAGCGCCCGCCAGTGCATCGGCGCCCGTGCCGCCGCCCCCGCCGAGGCCGAGCGGCTCGCCGAGGCCGAGGGCGCGCCCCTGCTCACCATGCAGCGCACCACCTTCGACGACACCGGCCGCGCGGTGGAGTACGGCACGCACACCTACCGCCCCTCCCGTTACTCCTTCGAGTTCCAGCTCCTCGTACGGTCCTGACGGCCTCGCGCGCCTCCGACCTCACGTCCCCATGTCCGGACAATGTGACCGGTCATCGCTCCCCGGCCGCGGAACCTGGCACTCCGGTGTCCGATAATGGAACGTTCGGGGCCGGTGGGATCACTGTCGGCCCCTTGCGTACGTTTGGGCACAGCAAGAAGGGCACGGCCTCGTGGCACGCTTTCCAACCTGGGTAGTCATCGCGCTGACAGGGGCCCTGTCCCTGTCGCTCGCGGGGTGCAGCAGCACCGGCGGTAAGCGGGCGGAGGACGCCCGCAAGGCCGCGGCGGCCCAGGGCAGGGTCGCGGTGAACACCCCCCGCTGGACCTTCGCGATGATCACGCACTCCGGGGACGGCGACACGTTCTGGGACATCGTGCAGAGCGGCGCCAAGCAGGCCGCCGTCAAGGACAACATCAACTTCCTGTACTCGCACGACGCCCAGGCCCAGCAGCAGGCCCAGCTCGTGGACGCCGCGGTGGACAAGAAGGTCGACGGCATCATCGTCACCCTCGCCAAGCCCGAGGCGCTCAAGGCCGCCGTGGCCCGCGCCGAGAGGGCCGGCATCCCGGTGATCACGGTCAACTCCGGATCGGCGCAGTCCAAGGCGTACGGCGCCCTCACGCACATCGGCCAGGACGAGTCCGTCGCCGGTGAGGCCGTCGGGCAGGAGCTGACCGATCGCGGGAGGAAGAAGGTGCTCTGCGTCCTCCACGAACAGGGCAACGTCGGCCACGAGCAGCGCTGCGCCGGGGTGGCGAAGACCTTCTCCGGCACGGTCGAGAACCTCTACGTCAACGGCACCAACATGCCCGACGTGCAGGCCGCGATCGGCGCCCGGCTCCAGGCGGACAGGTCCGTCGACGCCGTCGTCACGCTCGGCGCCCCCTACGCGGACACCGCCGTCAAGGCGAAGGCCGACGCCGGCAGCCGCGCCGAGGTCGACACCTTCGACCTGAACGCCAAGGTCGCCGCCGAACTCAAGGACGGCACGCTCGGCTTCGCCGTCGACCAGCAGCCCTACCTCCAGGGCTACCAGGCCGTCGACCTGCTCTGGCTCTACAAGTACAACGGCGACGTCCTCGGCGGCGGCCGGCCGGTGCTCACCGGCCCGCAGATCGTCACCAAGGACCAGGCGGCCACGCTGGAGGAGTACACGAAGCGGGGCACCCGATGAGCGGTACCACCACCGACCGGCCCGCGGCCCCCGCCGGGACCTCCGTCGCTGAAACGTTTCCGCGGACCTCCGCGCTGCGCGGGCTGCTCACCCGCCCCGAGCTCGGCTCGGTCGTCGGCGCGATCGCCGTCTTCGTCTTCTTCGCCTGCGCCGCGGACGGCTTCCTGCGCGCCTCCAGCCTCAGCACCGTCCTGTACGCGTCCTCGGTGATCGGCATCATGGCGGTTCCGGTCGCGCTGCTGATGATCGGCGGCGAGTTCGACCTGTCGGCGGGCGTCATGGTGACGTCCTCCGCGCTGGTCTCCTCGATGTTCAGCTACCGGATGACCGCGAACGTCTGGGTCGGGGTCGGCGTATCACTGCTGGTCACCCTGGCGATCGGTGCCTTCAACGGCTTCATGCTGACCCGTACGGGGCTGCCCAGCTTCATCGTCACCCTGGGCACCTTCCTGATGCTGACCGGGATGAACCTGGGTCTCACCAAGCTGATCGACGGCACGGTCTCCACCAAGACGATCGGCGACATGGAGGGCTTCCCCAGCGCCCACGCGGTGTTCGCCTCGACGCTCACCATCGGCGGCGTCGGCGTCAAGGTCACCATCCTGTGGTGGCTCGGCCTGGTCGCCGTCGCCTCCTGGATCCTGCTGCGCACCCGCACCGGCAACTGGATCTTCGCGGTCGGCGGCAACAAGGACGCCGCCCGCGCGGTCGGCGTACCGGTCACCCGGACCAAGACCGGCCTCTACATGGGCGTGGCCCTCGGCGCCTGGATCTGCGGGCAGCACCTGCTGTTCTCCTTCGACGCGGTGCAGTCCGGCGAGGGCGTCGGCAACGAGCTGATCTACATCATCGCCGCCGTCATCGGCGGCTGCCTGATCACCGGCGGACACGGCAGCGCCATCGGCTCGGCGGTCGGTGCCCTCCTGTTCGGCATGACCAGCAAGGGCATCGTCTTCGCCGAGTGGAACCCCGACTGGTTCAAGTTCTTCCTCGGAGCGATGCTGCTCCTCGCGACCCTGCTCAACACCTGGGTCCGCAGGCGGGCGGAGGCCACCAAGTGACGCAGACCGAAGCACGTACCAGCACGCGGACCGAAGCCCGCACGGCACTCGTGGAGCTGTCCGGCGTCAGCAAGCACTACGGCGGTGTCCGCGCCCTGGAGGACGTCGGCCTGGAGGTCCACGCCGGGGAGATCACCTGCGTCCTGGGCGACAACGGCGCCGGCAAGTCGACCCTGATCAAGATCATCGCGGGGCTGCACCAGCACGACGGCGGCGTCCTGCGCGTCGAGGGCGAGGAGACCCGGCTCACCTCCCCGCGCGACGCCCTGGACCGGGGCATCGCCACGGTGTACCAGGACCTGGCGGTCGTGGGCCTCATGCCGGTCTGGCGGAACTTCTTCCTCGGCTCCGAGCCCCGCAAGGGGACCGGCCCCTTCAAGCGCCTGGACGTCGGCCTCATGCGCAGGACGGCACGGGCCGAACTGCTGCGGATGGGCATCGACCTGCGCGACGTCGACCAGCCCATCGGCACCCTGTCGGGCGGCGAACGCCAGTGCGTCGCCATCGCGCGCGCGGTGTACCTCGGGGCGAAGGTGCTCGTCCTGGACGAGCCGACCGCAGCACTCGGCGTGAAGCAGTCGGGCGTGGTACTGAGGTATGTGGCGGCGGCCCGCGACCAGGGCCTGGGCGTTGTGTTGATCACCCACAACCCGCATCACGCTTACCTCGTAGGTGACCGGTTCGTTCTGCTGAAGCGGGGCGCCATGGCCGGCCACCACACTCGGGACGGGATCACCCTGGACGAGCTGACCCGGCAGATGGCCGGCGGCAGCGACCTGGACGATCTGCGCCATGAACTGCAAGGGTCCTGAGGGCCCGGGAGGTTGTGACATCATGCGGCTCCGCGGCGCGGACGCGACGGCACCCGTGCCTCCGTACCCGGTACAAGTACCGGCACAAACCGGGCGTCGCCCCCTCGGTGCCCCGTACGGAACCCTTACCAAGCGTGCGGCAGAATCGGGCCCGATGAGCACCTACCGCGACCTCACCGCCCCCATCGGCTCCCGACGCGCCCCCGTGCTGCGCACGGTCGGTACCCGGGAGCGGCGCTCCCACCTGACCGCGCCCCGCGTCCCCACGGTGGGCATCGACATCGGCGGCACCAAGGTGATGGCGGGCGTCGTCGACGCCGACGGGAACATCCTGGAGCGGCTCCGCACGGAGACCCCGGACAAGTCCAAGAGCCCGCGGGTCGTCGAGGACACCATCGTCGAACTGGTCCTGGACCTGTCCGACCGGCACGACGTGCACGCGGTCGGCATCGGCGCGGCCGGCTGGGTCGACGCCGACCGCAACCGCGTGCTGTTCGCCCCTCACCTGTCCTGGCGCAACGAACCCCTGCGCGACCGACTCTCCGAACGCCTGTCCGTGCCGGTCCTGGTCGACAACGACGCCAACGCCGCCGCCTGGGCCGAGTGGCGCTTCGGCGCGGGCCGCGGCGAGGACCATCTCGTCATGATCACGCTGGGTACCGGTATCGGCGGCGCGATCCTGGAGGACGGCCAGGTCAAGCGGGGCAGGTTCGGGGTCGCCGGCGAGTTCGGGCACATGCAGGTCGTGCCCGGCGGCCACCGCTGCCCGTGCGGCAACCGCGGCTGCTGGGAGCAGTACAGCTCGGGCAACGCCCTGGTGCGGGAGGCGCGTGAGCTGGCCGCGGCCGACTCCCCGGTCGCCTACGGGATCATCGAGCACGTCAAGGGGAGCATCCCCGACATCACCGGGCCGATGATCACCGAGCTGGCCCGCGAGGGCGACGCCATGTGCATCGAGCTGCTGGAGGACATCGGCCAGTGGCTCGGCGTCGGCATCGCCAACCTGGCCGCCGCCCTCGACCCGTCCTGCTTCGTCATCGGCGGTGGGGTCTCCGCGGCCGACGACCTGTTGATCGGCCCCGCGCGCGACGCGTTCCGGCGGCACCTCACCGGCCGCGGCTACCGCCCCGAGGCCCGTATCACCCGTGCCCAGCTCGGCCCCGAGGCCGGCATGGTCGGCGCCGCCGACCTCGCCCGGCTGGTCGCCCGCCGCTTCCGGCGCGCCAAGCGGCGCCGGGTCGAGCGGTACGAGCGCTACGAGCGGTACGCGCAGGCGCGGCGCGAGGCCCGGGAGGCGCTGTGACGATGTCGCTGCCCCGCCAGGCGGCGCCTCCGGACGGCCGGCCACCGCGCGTCGAGGACCGCCGGCGCCGCAACCGCCGCAGGACCCTCACCCTGCTGATCATCGTGCTGCTCATCGGTGTCCCGGCCGGCTACCTGGTGATCTCCGCCAACCAGAGCCGCGACAGCGGCAAGGACAAGGAGGCCCGGTACGCGGTGAGGGGCCTCGCGCCCGGCTACCCGTCCAAGGTCCAGCGCCGCCTCTACCAGGTCCCGATACCGCACCCGGCCGACATGGTCTCCTACTACGAGACCAACAACTGGAAGACCAGCCGCCTCTACGTCCAGTTCCGGACCACCGAACCGGGCCTCACCTCCTTCCTCGAGGCCATGGGCGTCAACCGCGACGACCTGAAGGAGGGCGCCGTCACCGTCGGCGCCCGGGACAAGACGACCACCGGCTGGACCTTCACGAGCCCCGGCCCCTGGTGGGGCCTCAGCCACAGCCAGAAGAACCCCGCCCCCACGCAGGACGTGGTCGTGAACCTGTCCAACCCGGTCCTGCCGATGGTCTACGTCGTCTCCCGCACCGTCCCCTGACGCTGGCTGGCACCGACCGCGGCCCGTCCCGGGCCGCCGGAGCCGATTGTCAGACCCCGCCCGTAGAGTCGAAGACGACTGGACCGGACGGCGAGCGGGAGGTGACAGAACGTATGAGCGACACGGCGGCCGGCGTGACGGCCCACGCGACGAACACGGCCCCCCTGTCCCCCCGCCTCGCCGCGCTCTTCCTCCCGGCCCCCCTTCCCCGCGACAGCCGCATCGCCTTCTGGGACCCGACCGGAGACGTATGGCCGGGGAACGGAGCCGCCGACCCGGCGCATACGGAGCTCACGGTCGTGCGGCGGCACGGGCAGGGGGCCCGGCGCAGGAGCGCGCCCGCGTTGACGCTGCCGATCGAGGACGCGCTGCCGCAGCTCGTCCGGGCACGGCACGATCCGGCGGCGCACCCCGCCACGGCGTGCTGGGGCGCCGCCGCCCTGCACGCGCTGCGGCTCGTCGCCCGTGGACGGCTGCTGCCCGGCCTGACCGCCACCGGGCACGACGCCTGGCGCGCGGGCCCCCTCGACCCGGACGACATCGCCCACCTGCGCGCGATCGCCGCCGCCCTGCCCCACGAGGGCCACGCCGTCCCGCTGCCCGGTCCGGGCCCGCTGCGCCTGCCCGAACCGGAGGCGCTGCTGCGCGCCTTCCTCGACGCGGTGGCCGACACCCTGCCCCGCACCCCGGCCGCGCCCCACACCTGCGGGAAGCCGTTCGCCGCCCGCGGCCCGCAGTGCCTGCCGCACGCCCACGACTGGGCGGCCGAGGTCGCCGCAGGCATGGACGCGGGCGTACGCGTCTCACTCCGCCTGGACCTGTCCGCGCACGACCTGTTCGACGGCGCCGACGACGAGGCCGCCCGGGGCGCCGGCGCGGCGATCGTCCAGGTGCACAGCCTCGCCGACCCCACCCTCGTCACCGACGCGGCGGCCCTGTGGGCGGGCGAGGCGGACCCGGCCTTCGGCCCACGCGCACGCGTGGACGCCGCCCTCGCCGTACGGCGCGCGGCCCGCGTCTGGACCCCGCTGGACCGGCTCTCCGAGCAGGAGGTGCCCGACGTCCTCGCCCTCTCCGAAGCCGAGGTGAGCGAGCTGCTCGGCGTGGCCGCGACGCGGCTCGCCGCGGCCGGCGTCGCCGTGCACTGGCCGCGCGACCTGGCCCAGGACCTCACGGCGACCGCGGTGGTGCGCCCCGCGCCGGGCTCCGCCAAGGACGGCACCGGCTTCTTCGAGAGCGAGGCACTGCTCCAGTTCCGCTGGCAGCTGGCGCTCGGCGGCGATCCGCTCAGCGACGCCGAGATGGACGCGCTCGCCGAGGCCCACCGCCCGGTGGTGCGGCTGCGGGACCGTTGGGTGCTCGTGGACCCGGCCCTCGTCCGCAAGGCCCGTAGGCGCGACCTCGGCCTGCTCGACCCGGTCGACGCGCTGTCCGTCGCCCTCTCCGGCACCGCGGACGTGGACGGCGAGACGGTCGAGGCGGTGCCCGTCGGCGCGCTGGCGGCCCTGCGGGACCGGCTCATGGCCGGCGTACGGCCCGCCGAACCGCCGCCGGGCCTCGACGCCACCCTGCGCGACTACCAGCTGCGCGGCCTGGGCTGGCTGGACCTCATGACCTCCCTCGGTCTCGGCGGCTGCCTCGCGGACGACATGGGCCTCGGCAAGACGGTCACCGTCATCGCCCTGCACCTCAAGCGGGCGCACCACGAACCCACCCTGGTGGTGTGCCCGGCCTCCCTGCTGGGGAACTGGCAGCGGGAGATCACCCGGTTCGCACCCGGCGTCCCCGTCCGCCGCTTCCACGGCCCGGACCGCTCCCTGGACGGCCTCGGCGGCGGCTTCGTGCTCACCACGTACGGCACGATGCGTTCGGCGGCGCCCCTGCTGGCCGGGCAGCCCTGGGGCATGGTCGTCGCCGACGAGGCCCAGCACGTCAAGAACCCTTACTCGGCGACCGCGAAGGCGCTGCGAACGATCCCGTCCCCCGCGCGCGTGGCCCTCACCGGCACCCCCGTGGAGAACAACCTCTCCGAACTGTGGGCCCTGCTCGACTGGACCACCCCGGGGCTCCTCGGCCCGCTGAAGTCCTTCCGGGCCCGGCACGCCCGCGCGGTGGAGACCGGCGAGGACGAGGAGGCCGTGCGGCGCCTGGGCCGCCTGGTACGCCCTTTCCTGCTGCGCCGCAGGAAGTCCGACCCCGGAATCGTCCCCGAGCTCCCGCCCAAGACGGAGACGGACCACCCCGTCCCGCTCACCCGCGAGCAAGCCGCGCTGTACGAGGCCGTGGTGCGCGAGTCGATGCTCGCCATCGAAACCGCCGAGGGCATGGCCCGGCGCGGACTGGTCCTGAAACTGCTGACCTCGCTCAAGCAGATCTGCGACCACCCGGCGCTCTACCTCAAGGACGAGCACGCCCGCGGCGCCGACAGGCCGGCGGCGCGCTCCGGAAAACTGGCGCTCCTGGACGAGCTGCTGGACACCCTGCTCGCCGAGGACGGTTCGGCGCTGGTCTTCACCCAGTACGTCGGCATGGCCCGCCTGATCACCTCGCACCTCACCAGCCGCGCGGTCCCCGTGGACCTGCTTCACGGCGGTACGCCGGTCCCGGAGCGTGAGCGCATGGTGGACCGCTTCCAGAGCGGCGAGACCCCGGTCCTCGTACTGTCCCTGAAAGCGGCGGGCACGGGCCTGAACCTCACCCGCGCGGGCCACGTCGTCCACTTCGACCGCTGGTGGAACCCGGCGGTCGAGGAGCAGGCCACCGACCGCGCCTACCGCATCGGCCAGACCCAGCCGGTGCAGGTGCACCGCCTGATCACCGAAGGCACCGTGGAGGACCGCATCGCCGAGATGCTCGCCGCGAAGCGCGCCCTGGCCGACGCGATCCTCGGTGGGGGCGAGTCGGCGCTCACGGAACTGACCGACCGCGAGCTGTCCGACCTGGTCTCGCTGCGAAGGGAGGCCTGATGGACGAGCGCCCCGCCGACGTGGCACGCCGGGCCCTGCGCGCCGCCCGGGAACAGCGTTCCCGGACACCTGACGGACCCGCGGACCGGCGCACGCCCACGCCGGACGACCCGGCCGGTTCGGTGAGCCGACCCGGGGACGCCGCCCGGGACGCCCTGCGGCGCGCGGTGTCTGCCCGGCACGGCGACAGCACCGCGCACGACGGGGCCGGGCACGGGCCGTCGATGGTCGCGGAGGATACGGAGGTCGCGGAGGGCACGGAGGCCGTGGAGGGCACGGAGGAGTCGGAGCCCCGGCCGGTGGCGCCCTCCGGCGCCCCGACGGATGACGCCCTCACGGACGACGCCCCACCACCGCGGCACGCGGGGGCGCGTCCCTCGGAGGCCGCGCGCGAGGCGCTGCGCGGCGCCCTGGCCCGGCGTGCGGCCCGTGCGGAGCGGTCCCGCGAGGACGCCGCGCAGGCGGGGACCAGGGCCGCTCGCGGTCCGACCACGCCTGCGCGCCGGGCACCCCGGCCGGCGCCCGCCGACCCCCCGGCCGGAGCCACCGTCGAATACGGCGGCGCGGACACCCACGCCCACGCGCCCACCGGCGCCTTCCGGATGCCCCCGGCAAAGCCCGACCACGACCCGGATTCCGCAGCCGACGGCCCGACGGACCGGAGAAGTCCCGACCCCCGGACGGAGGACCCCTCCACCGCGAGCGCCCGGGCGGCCCTCCCGACCGCCGCCCGGGCTGCCGCGCCGCAGGTCGCCCCGACACGCGTCCTCACGGCGTACCGCACCTCACAGGACCGCAGTCCTGTCGCCTCCTCCGGCGCGGACGCGTCGCCCGCCCCCTCCGCCGACCCTCCGCACCACACGCCACAGGAGGCCATCCCCGGCGTCCCCTCCGGGATGCCGCGCACCATGGCCTCCCCTCGCCGGGACGGCGAACTTCGCCGTACGTTCCCGGCGTTTCCGGCGCGGGAGGGGGAAGGGGAGCGGTTCGCCGAGACCTGGTGGGGCGATGCGTGGATCGACGCGCTGGAGGAGGGCGCGCTGGACGCGGCGCGGCTGGCGCGCGGGCGCGGGTACGCACAGACGGGGCACGTGGACGCCGTCACGGTCACCCCGGGGCTGGTCCTCGCGTACGTGCAGGGGAGCCGGCCGCGCCCGTACCGGGTCCAGGTGCGGCTGCGAACGCTGGACGACGCCGACTGGGACCGGTTCCTGGACGCCGTCGCCGAACGCCCCGGGCACATCGCCGCACTCCTCGACAAGGAGATGCCCCAGTCCCTCGCCGACTGCGGGGTCCCGCTGCTCCCCGGCCCGGGCGACCTGGAGCCGCACTGCAGCTGCCCGGACCGCGGCCACCCCTGCAAACACGCCGCCGCCCTCTGCTACCAGACCGCACGCCTGCTGGACGCGGACCCCTTCGTCCTGCTGCTGCTTCGCGGCCGGGGCGAGCGCGAACTGCTCGACGCCCTGTCCCGGCTGAACGCCACCCGCGCGGCCCGCGCCGCGCAGGAGCGGGAGCCGGAGCCGTTCCCGGGCCTGCGCGCGGCCGACGCGCTCGCCGAGAGCCAACGCCCGCCGCTGCCCGCGCCGCTGCCCGCACCCCCGCACCCGGAGCAGCCCCCGGTGTACCCGGCGGCTCCGGGCGGCCCCGACCCGTTCGCCTTGGACCAGCTGGCCACCGACGCCGCCGCCCGCGCCCACGCCCTGCTCACCACCGGCCGTGATCCGGTCGGCGGGCTCACCCTGTGGCAGGACGCGGTACGCCTCGCCGCCGCCCGCCCCGGCTCCGGACTGACCGCGGCCACCCGCTCCCTGTACGCCTCGCTCGCCTCGGCCACCGGCCGCACCACGGCCGAGCTGGCGCGCGCGGTGGCGGCCTGGCGCCAGGGCGGCGGGGAAGGACTCGCCGTCCTGGAGGAGCCCTGGGACCCGCCGGCCGGCCGCTTCGACCGGGCCCGGCCGCTGCTCCTCGCCGCCGACCTGCCCGCCTTCCGGCCCTGGCGCAACCGGCTCACCCACCCCCGCGGTCATCTCCAGCTCCGCCTGGGCCGGGACGGCCTGTGGTACGCGTACGAATCGGAGCAGGACCGCGACGACTGGTGGCCCCGCGGCACCCCCGACCTCGACCCGGTCGGCGCCCTGACCGGCCTGGGCGCACCGGGCGCCCTCTGACGACCCCGGGCACTCGTACGCCCGCGAGGGCTCTATGGGCCGGCGGTACGTTGCAGGACGACCACCGCGGCGTCGTCGGACAGCTGCCCGCCGACGTGGTTCAGCAGGTCGGCGCGCAGGTGGTGGACCAGAGCCATGGGACTGTCCTGCGCCCATGAGAGGGCCCGCGTGGCGAGCGGATAGAAGGCGCCCCCCGGATCGCGGGCCTCGACGACACCGTCGGTGTACAGCAGCAGGAGGTCCCCGGGCTCCAGGTGGAAGGTGTCCACCCGGTACTCCGGTGTGCTCAGCTCACCCAGTCCCAGCGGCGGCGCGGGAGCGCTGGCGCGCAAGGTGACGACCTGCCGGCCGCGCAGCAGCAAGGGCGGCGGGTGCCCGCAGGAGACCATCTGCGCCTGCGGCAGTGCGTCGGGGATGTCGATGATCGCGGCCGTGATGAAGCACTCCTCCTCCTGGCCGGGCTCGGTGGGCTCGGCCAGGTTCCAGCACACGCTGCGCTCCAGGTAGGCCATCAGCTCGGGCAGGGCCGCCTTCCGGTGCGCGGCCTCCCGGAACGCGCCCAGCAGCAGCGAGGCGTCGCTCATCGCGGTCAGGCCCTTGCCCATCACATCGCCGATGATGAGTCTCGTGCCGAAGGAGGTGCGGACGGCCGCGTACAGGTCGCCGCCGATCAGTGCCTCCTCCTGAGCCGCCAGGTAGACCGAGGCCACCCGGAGCGGCCCGATGCGCCGGGGCAAGGGTCTGAGCACCACACGCTGCGCGGCCTCCGACACTCTTCGTACCTGCTCCAGTTCACGGGAGTGCCGCTCGCGCAGATAACGGAAGGCCGTCACGACCACCGAGACCACGATCAGGGAGATGATCTGCGCGCCGACGCTCTCGGTGGTCAGGAGGTGGGCCACCGCACCGACGCCGAGCAGGGCGGCCACGGCGATGACACCGACCAGGGCGGTGAGGAAGGGGCTGGCGAAGGAGGCGGTGATCGCGGGAGCCACGATCAGCAGTGGCCCCAGCGGCACGTGGGGCCCGGTCAGAACGTCGGCGACGATGATGGCGGCGATCAAAGCGAGCGGCACCGCGAGCAGGGCATCGCTGGCCTGCCACGAGTGAATGCCCTGCGAGATCCGCCGCCGAAGACGCATGCTTCCTGCTTACACCCACCGCTGGGGCACGGCAGCCCGGAAGGCTCGTCTCGGCGGGGCGCGAGACGGGTGGCCAGGACAAGCGGCAGAAGCGCGGCCGGCGCGCCGTTTCCCCAGGTGAGCGTGGCTACGGAGGTCAAGCATGAGGACGGTGAACAGCAGGGATCTTCGCGAAGCCGTCACGACCTGGGACGGCACGTAGTCGGGGTCGGCTCCGCGCGGGGGAGTTCACTGACTGCTTCTACGCGCCCCTTGGGCTCATTTGTCCAGATGAAGCGCTACGCGCAGAGGCGCTTGAAGGTGCTCGCACCCGGCCGGGCACGGAAGCGGACCTCATGTCCGGCGTCGTCGGTGAAGACGACTTCCCTCCCACGCCCTGGCAGGGGCCCCAGAGCACGCACCGGACGCCGCTCCTGGGTGAACTTCGGGAAAAATCACTTATGCCCGAGTAGTCCCCTCCGGCGTAGGGTGAAATCGGGTCGGCGCACGCTCATGTGCAATGGCCCGGAAGGGCGGCTCCGGCGGGTCTACGCCGGAGCCGTTGACTTTGGCAGTGGCGCGTGATGACCGCGACGCGGGGCATCGCTTCCGAGCCTCCCCTCCTTGAGCACCGCGTTGGCCGAGCATCCCGGACTTGTCACCCGATTCGGTCGGACGTCGTGCGGATCGACTTCTTACCGGTCGGGGACGAGACCGTCCGCCCGACGGTGCACGCGCCGCGCCGGCCAGGGCTCACGTACACGCACGAGGGCGTCACCTCGGTTCTGAGGCTGGCCGAGGTCCGAGCGTTGGAGCGCCCCCGTCGTGCCCACCAAGGCCGGGTGGAGGGCCTGGAGAGCCGTCACGGCTTTCGAGAGCGGGAAGCGAGGCGGCTCTTCACACCGCGTGTCGGTCGTACTCCGAGCGGACCACCGCCCGGACCGCCTGCGCCATACGTTCGACTTCGTGCTCCTCGATCGGTCCGTCGGTGAAGCACATGATCCAGACTCCGCGGTCGAGGGCCGCTTCGGCGGTCACGAGGCCGAATCAGTGAAGCGGTCCGAAGCTGTGACGGTTCCCAATCCCCGGCCGTGAACCCCGTCCAACCCGGTTGGTGAGTCAGCCGGTTGGCGTGGAGGGGGACTGGTGACAGCCGGCACCTCCTGACGGGCTGCTGAGGCACGTAAGTGACTTCGGGTCCGGGCAGGAGCGCTATACGTGGAAGGGCACGGTGGTGATGACGATTTTGGGGAGGGACCGCAGGGCGCGGCGCAGGCGTGGGGCGGTGCGGCTGTGGAGGAGTTGGTGGCGCCGGTGCCGGGTGATGATCTCCGGGAGGATCACCGTGAGGGTGAGGTCGGGGTGCTGCCGGTGCAGGGCCTCGATGTAGTGGACGAGAGGCGCCACGGTCGCCCGGTAGGGGGAGACCACGATCTCCAGCGGGAGATGGTCGCCCCACAACGTCCAGTAGGCGCGTACCCGTTCGGCCTCCTGAGGGGTGAGGCTGATGTGGAGGGCGAGCACGGGCTGGCGGAGGGAGGCCGCGTAGGCGAGGGCCCGCATGCCCGCGAGGTCGAGCGTCGCGAGGGCGACGACGGTGAGGTGGCGGATCTCCCCGGGCAGTTCCTCGTTCTCGCCGTTCGTCTCCGGCCGCGCCGCGTCCCGTCGCGGGGCGGGGGCCGTGTACGGCGCGGCGGGCTCCGTACCCGGCCCCACGGCGGTGTGCGCGGGCAGTTCGACGGTGTGCGGGCGCAGGCGCAGGCGTGCGCGGACGGTGGCGTAGTGGTGCCGGATCCGCAACGTCACGAGCAGGAACAGTCCGACGGCGACGATCGCCACCCACGCACCCGACGTGAACTTGCTGATGCCCGCGGTGACGAAGACGACGGCCGACAGGAGGCCGCCCAGGGCGTTCAGGAGCAGGCTCTTGCGCCAGTGCCGGTCGCGCAGCCGCCACCAGTGCACGACCATGCCTGCCTGGGAGAGCGTGAAGGCGAGGAAGACACCGACCGCGTACAACGGGATCAGGGCCGCCGTCTGCCCGTCGAACGCCACGTAGACCAGGGTGGCGGCCACCGAGAGCAGGATGATTCCGTTGCTGTAGGCCAGCCGGTCGCCCAGCCGCATGAAGACCCGGGGCGCGTAGTCGTCGCGCGCCAGGAGGGACAGGACGCGGGGGAAGTCGTTGTACGCCGTGTTCGCGGCGAGGAGGAGGACGGCCGCGGTGGCGGCCTGGACGAAGACGTACATCCACCCGGAGCCGAAGCCGAGGTGGGCCAGTTGGGAGAGCACCGTCTCCCGGGTACTGGGCACCACGCCGACGAGATGGGTCAGGACGACGATGCCGGCGAACATGGCGATGAGCAGTCCCACCATCCAGGTGAGCGTCGTACGGGCCTGGCGCCACTCCACGGGCTTGAACGCCGGTACCGCGTTGGAGATGGCCTCGATACCGGTCATCGCCGTGGCGCCGGACGAGAAAGCCCGCATGATCAGGAAGAGTCCCGCGCTCTCGGTGACCGTGACCGCCGGGGTGGGGCGCGGCCGGAAGTCCTGCCCTGCCGCGTGGACGAGTCCCGAGACGATGAGGGCGAACATGGCGATGATGAAGGCGTAGGTGGGGGCGGCGAAGAGGGCGCCCGCCTGCCGGATGCCGCGCAGGTTTCCGGCGAGGAGAACCACGATCACCCCGACGCCGATGGGCACGGTGTCGGGGGCCAGTGACGGGATCGCCGAGGTGATGGCCGCCACGCCCGAGGCGATCGACACCGCGACGGTGAGGACGTAGTCGGTCATCAGTCCCGCCGCAGCCACCAGACCGGCCACCTGTCCGAGGTTGTCGCCGGCCACGATGTACGAGCCGCCGCCGTGCGGGTAGGCGCGGATGGTCTGACGGTACGACAGCCCGACCGCCAGCATGAGGAACACGATCGCGCCGGAGACCGGGAACGAGTACGCCAGTCCGGCCGTTCCCGCGAGCACGAGGACCGCGAGCATGGCCTCGGGACCGTAGGCGACCGAGGAGAGCGCGTCGGCCGACAGCACGGGCAGAGCCACGAGCTTGCGCATCCGCTCGGACACCAGGGCGGAACTCCTCAGCGGCACCCCAAGGACGAGTCGCCGCGCCCACTCCTCGGCACGACCCAGCCGACCACTGGGCGGTTCCTCTGTGTCGACCTGCTCGCCCGGCGAAGACGCCCCCAAGGGCGAAAGGGGAACCAGGCGCCCGAACCGGGCCGGCCGGAGCTGTGCCGCCGGGGGGAACGCGCCCAGGTCGGGGTCGACGGGCAGGGCGCGACGCCAGGTTTCGGGAGACGCCGACACCCGGCCCCAGGCACGGCCCACCCGGCGCAGGACGCGCAACTGTTCCTCGTCCAGTTCGGCCAGTTGCGCGGCGGGTCCGGGCGGCCCCGTCGACTCCTCGCGTCGACCACCATGTGTATCCGTCACGCCGCGCAGTGTGGTCGATCGGCGGTCCCCGAGCGGCGATGACATGCCGGTCCGACATGCGAGACTGTCTCCCTTGAAATGAATCCGGCAGGTCGCGGAAGGCAGGCTGAGCCGCGGGCGCGGGAGCAGCGCTCCGCGCCCGCGGCACGTGTGGCGTTCAAAGTGTGTCGTCTTCCAGGCCGACTGTGCCGGACCGAGCCATGGCCGTCTCTTTCAGGGCGGCCCGCCCGTTTCCCGGCGGTGCCGAAAGGGGCCGGCCGTCCCAAGGGTGGCCCCGGTCGCCGGTAGTACGCTGGAAACACCGAGGGCATTCCGCACGTCAGCGGCCCTGTTGGCGTCGTCGTCGGGAGCAGGAGAACGGGTGCCCGCACATTGCACCTGGATGAAGGTTTACGCCATGAACGACCTTTTCCATACGCCCGGACGACGTGTGGCGTCATGCGGGACATCCGGTCCGTGAACCACGGCCGCTGACCGCCGTACAGGACCGTACGAAATCCTGGGAGTACGAGGGCAGTGCGGGCCCTGACCTGCAACGCGGGCGGCCGGGGCGCAGGAGGGACCGGATGACCGACCGAGAAGACGACGAAGACCAGAGCCCTGTGGGGGCGATCGGCCGGGTGACCGTGTCCATCCCTCCGGGCGGCCCGGGGGAAGTGCTCGTGGCGGTACGGGGCGGGACCGAGGCATTCGCCGCGTGGTCGCGGCATCCCATACCCAAGCACGAGCGCGTCATTGTCGTGGACCGCACCTCGGCCCGCTCCGTGGTCGTGGAGCACTTTCCCGACCCGTGAATCACGATTTCCGTGAATCACGATCCCGACAGGAGAATTCCATGCTGTTCTGGCACGTTCCCGCCCCCGACCAGGCAATGCTCATTTCCGGGTCGAAACGCCGGGCGGAGGACACGCAATTCCGGATCGTCACCGGTCACGGAAGCTTCGTCTTCCCCGTCAAACAGAAGGCCCGCTTGCTGTCCCTCGCGCTGCGCGAGGCCGAGATCACCGAGGACTGCGTGACGCAGCAGGGCATTCGCCTCAGGGCCCGAGCCGTCGCGGTGTTCAAAGTGGGTGACGACCCTGCTTCCATAGCCAACGCGGCCCGCCGTTTCCTGGCGGAACAGAACGCCATGGAGGAACTCGTGGGCCGGATCTTCGCCGGACACCTGCGCTCCATCATCGGCGGGCTGACGGTCGAACAGATCATCCGCGAACGTGATCGCGTCGCGCAGGAGGTCAAGGAAGCGAGCCACACAGAGATGGAGAAGCTGGGCATCGTCGTCGACGCCTTGCAGATACAGGAGATCGAGGACGTCTCCGGGTACATCGACAACCTGGCCGCCCCGCACGCCGCCGCCGTCGCCAGCCAGGCACGCATCGCGCAGGCCAAGGCCGACCAGGAAGCCGCCGAACGCGAACAGCAGGCCGCGGCGCTGAAAGCCGAGTACGAACGGGACACCGCCATCAAGCGTGCGGGGTTCCTCGCCGAGACCGAGCAGTCCAACGCCCGCGCCGCGCAAGCCGGTCCGCTCGCCCAGGCGAGGGCCACCCAGGAGGTCACAGAGGAGCAGACCGCCCTGGCCAGGCGCCAGGCAGCGCTGGCTGCGCAGCGGCTGGAAGCGGAGGTGCGGCGCCCCGCCGACGCTGAGGCCTACCGCCAGCGCACCCTCGCCGAAGCCCACCGTGATCAGGCCAAGTTCGAAGCGGACGGCGCCGCCTACACCGAGCGGACCATCGCGCAGGCACAGGCCGACGCCAACAACGCCCGTGCCGCCTCTCTCAGGGACGGCAACCAGGAACTGATCGCGGCCAACCGTGTCGTGGAAAACCTGCCCGCCCTCGCAGACGCCGCGGCCCGCGGTCTCGCGGGCGCCACCCTCACCGTCCTCAATGGCGCGACAGGGGTCAGCGAGGTGGCATCGGGGATCGTCGGCCAGGGCATGGCGATCCTCGACGCGCTCAAGAGGTCGACGACGATTCCACCTGGCGTGAACGGCGACCGGCCTCGGCCCGCCGAGAAGGCATGAACGGCAAGCAGGCGATCCGCGCCTCGCGCCGCGCCGCCGCGGCGGCGCGCCGGGCGAGTCCCTCCTGGGGCTTTGCGGTGCTTTCCGCCTGGTCGACGAGGCGGGAGTGCCTGCTCCCGCCGGCGGTGGAGGTTGTCGCGGGCGGGGAGGAACGGCGATACCGAGGACGAAGTCGCCTTCGTCCGGAGCGGGGCAGCCTGCTCCTCGGGAATCGCCGCCTCTTCGGCCTGCGGTGTGAGCGCGGCCAGTGACTCGCCCAGCACGCCGAGCTTGAGCAGATCGTCCGCGTACTGCGCTCGCAGCGGGAGCAAGCCGACGGCCCGGTCTACCTGACCGGGCCCTCGTTTTCTCCTGGCTGTTCGTCAGGCATGTCCAGGATGGCCTCTCGGGTGTACCGAGGGCTCCCCGGGGGTTTGGACAGCGCCAGGCCCAGGGTCTGCACGATGCGCAGAGCGCAGTCCCGGATGGACTGATCGTCCTTCTCGGGCGCCGCCGTGCTCCTGATCTCGTCACACACTCGGCTGAACTGCTCAGCGCTGATCGTTTGCCGACTTACCGGTTGCGCCATGGTGCGCTCCTCCTGGAAGGGCGGGCCGTTCCACCCGCTCTTCCAGAAAGCGCTTAGCACACGGCAACGGCAACTGGAGAGAGCCGACGCGCGGGCGCTCGACCAGAGCCGCCGCACGCTGGTGAGAGAAGGCGGGGCGGTATTCCTCCAAGACCTGCTCCGGGTGCGGCGCGGTGAAAGCCGAGCTGCCGCTGCACATCCGGACGTGCGAGTGCGACGCCCGCGGCCTGGTCTGCGACCGGGACGACAACGCCGCGCTCAACCTCGCCGCACTCGCGGCAGTCGCGGTGACTGGTACCGGAGTGGCCGGAGACCAGGACACCGCCCCCGCGGTGTCGAAGCCTCGTGGAGCCAACCGTAAGACCCGCACCACCACCCACGGCCGCAGGGCCACGGGTGGCGGGCAGGTGGCGCAACCCTGTCGCAGCAGCGGCAGACAGAAGCGAGAGACCGTACTCAAGCCGAAACCCTCACGCTTTGATGTGACGGACCTTCCGGGCCGAAATACCCGGAATGCTGAGAGCCGCTGAGGCTCTGAGCAACGGTCACCAGTAGTGGCGTCGCCCTGCGACGGCGTGTCCCATCGCGCCGAGGACCCACAGGATGGCTCCGACGACCGCCAGGATGATCCCGATGGTCCACAGGATGGATATCCCGGTGACGAAGCCGACGACGAGCAGAATGACGCCCAGGATGATCATGATTTCTCCCTTGGGGAGTAGTTGCCGGTTCCCCTGTGAACTGCGATGGGCCACAAGGGCGTGGACACGGGAATGCCGTCCCCTCCTCACTCCGCGCGGTGTGGTTTGTGGCGGGCGACCTGTAGGCGGACCTCGGTGGGCATGTCAGGGAAGCCAGTGGACCGGCGGGCGGTCCGGAGCGGGCCTTCGCAGAGGGCAGCGAGGGCGGCGCCCGGTGCCCTGTGAGGGGTGAGGGTGAGCCTGACACGGGTGCGGGGGTGGGCGGGCCGCCCGGTGATGCGTACGGCCGCGTGCTCGACTCCCGGCAGGGCACCGGCTTCGGCGGCGATCGCGTCGCTGAGTGCTCGGTCGCGCAGTTCGACGCCTTCCTGCGGAGGTGTGCCGCCGACGGACAGTCCTCCGGGGCGGCGCCGGCGCAGTTGGGCGAGCAGCCACCACAGGGCGACCAGGGCGACGAGGGCGAGGGCGGCGATGACGGCGGGCCACCACCACCAGCCCTGGCTGCTCCAGCGAGCCCGGTCGGCGGAGCCGAGCAGGACGTCGTCCGGGGTGGTCAGGGGCCAGCCGGCGGGCGGGGCCAGATCGTGTCGCCGGTAGACGTCGAACCCGGCGAAGAGGATCAGCAGGCCGCCGCCGAGCAGGACCAGTCCGGCGAGGGCCAGCAGGCTGCGGTTGAGTACGGGTCGCGGCGTCATGGTGCGGACTCCGGGTCTGGGGGTCTCCGGTCAGTTGGTGCGCTGCCGCACCCGTACGACGATGCGGGGAGGGCGGGCGAGGGCGAGCCGGTCGCGCTCCTCGTCGAGGACGGCGGTGAGGTCGTCCTTCACCTGTTGAGGGTCGCGGAAGCGGACGTCCGCGCGCGTTTTGACGCGGTGGCGGCGCACCCGGATGCGGGCTTTGCCGACCCCGGGTACCCGCATGGCGGCGTCGCGCAGTAGATCGGCGCTGCCATTGCGGTCCAGGGAGGCGCGCAGCCGGGGCGAGGGGGAGCGCAGGGGCAGCCAGTGACGTAGGCCGGGGGTGAGGGCCAGGACGATCAGCCAGACGCCGACGGCGGCGGCCACGGCGGCTCCCGTGAGCATCCACACGTCGTCCACGGGGCGGGTGGCCAGTGCGTCGGTCAGGTGCCGTCGCCAGGCTGCCGCGGGGCGTCCCGCCCGCACGGCGACGACGTCGACCAGCGCGGCGACCGCCGCCACGAGGATCACCGAGGCTACGAGCGTGGCCGGAAGGCGGCGCGCGGACCACGGGCGGTGGGTCCGGTGCCCTCTGTCGCCTTCGCCGGCCGTCGGGTTCGGCGGGGGCGCGTGGTGGTCGGGCGGACCGGGCTCTGCGGGCTCCCTCGGCTGCTCGGGCTCCTTTGCCAGCGGCACCGCTGCACGGCGCGGAGGTGGCGCGGAGTCGCGGGCGGGAGGGTCCGGGTCGGGTGTCATTCCGGTCCTCCTTCCTGCGTGATGGGCCCGGCGGTGCGGGCCGGGTGGCCGCTCACAGGACCCGCCCCCGGTTCGCGCCGGAGGCGGTCACCAGCCGTCGGACGGTGAGGGTGACCTCTCCCACCAGCAAGCCGGTCAGCTGAGCCACCCGTTCGGCGACGTCCTGCTGGATCCGCTCGCAGACATGGGGGATGTCGGTGGGGTAGGGCAGCTCCATAGTCAGGTGCAGGCGGACCGATCCGCTCCGGACGGTGGCCGAGGCGCTGGGTGCCGCCGGTCCGCTCGGGTCGGGCGGGAGGGCGGCCCGCCGGGACTGGGCCGTGCGTGCGGCCTGGGTGGCGATACGGGCGACCACCCTGTCCGGGATGACGGTGGCGCCCCGCTCGGCCGGTGGCGGCAGGCCGGCGGCCCGCGCCGACGGGCCGGACCCTTCGCCGGGAGGCGGGGAGCTGGGCCGGGTCCTCACCGCCGCCTCCGTGCACGGAGGTCGAGGTCGCCCTGCAGGACGAGGCCGACGATCAGCCCCGCCGCCCCCAGGACGAGAACCAGAAGGAACGCCCAGAAGCCGCCGAAGTAACCGGCGAAGCCCAGGGCCATCCCGGCCGCGAGGCCCGTGGTCGCTGTGTTCATGATGCACTCACCCGTCTCGCGAGCGTCGTCCGCGTGATCAGCCGCTTACGCCGGGACGCGGCGGTGGCGGTGGTCACGGCGGATCACCTCACGCGGCCCTCGTCCGGTTCGGACCCTTCCTCCTCGTCGGGAAGGTGGACGTCGTCGACGGCGATGTTCACCTCGACGACCTCCAGTCCCGTCATCCGCTCCACCGCGCTGATCACGTTGGAGCGCACATCGCCGGCGACGTCGACGATGGAGACGCCGTACTCGACGACGACGTCCAGGTCCACGGCGGCCTGCCGCTCGCCGACCTCGACCTTCACCCCTTGTGCGACGCTGCCGCCTCCGCCGGGCACACGCTCCCGCACAGCGCCGAAGGCACGGGCCATGCCCGCCCCGAGGTTGTGGATGCCCGGTACCTCGCGGGCGGCCATGCCGGCGATCTTGGCCACCACGCCGTCCGCGATGGTGGTCCTCCCCCGGGTCTCGGCCGGAGCTCCGGCTCCGGTACGGCCCTTCAGCGCGCTCACGCCCGCATCGGGTCGGCTGCCCCCGCCGACGCTGGTGATGTTGTCCGTCATGGCGGTCGCCTCGATCGGTCGGTCGGACACCGGCGTGGTGCCCGTCGAAAGGTTGGACATGCGGGGCGGCGGATTCCTCACACACATGATGTGTGATGTGCATCACATGCAAGGTGGTGGGTACCCGACCGTCCTGAACATGAGCAGGAGCGGCATGATCGAACGGACCGGCTCTTCACTTCTGGGAGGCGACCTGCCGGATGGGCTGCTGGCTGTGTGGGCTGCCGAGGGGGACGAGGACGCCTTCGCTGTTCTCGTGAGGCGGCACAGCCGTCCTCTCCTCGGCCTGGCCCACTGCATGCTCGGTGACGCCCAGGACGCCGAGGAGGCCGTTCAGGACGCCTTCGTCAGCGCTTGGCGGCGACTGCCGGAATACCGCCACGATGCGGAGTTCCCCACCTGGATGTACCGCATCACCGTCAACCGCTGCCTGAACTTGCGACGCCACCGACCGCCACCCCTTCGACTGGACGCCGTTGCCGAACCCGCCACGGGCGACGCGTGGGGCCAGCCCGCCCGAGCCGCAGAGGAGGACGCGGAGACGGCCGCCCTGACGTGCGCGCTCGGCGAGCTGGACACCGGACAGCGTGTCTGCTGGATCCTGCGGGAACTGCAGGGCCTGCCCTACAAGGAGATCGCCGTCGTGACACAGACCAGTGAGCAAACGGTGCGCGGCAGACTGTTCAGGGCACGCCGGTCCCTGAAGGAGGCGATGGCCCCATGGCGCTAGACGACCCGCACGCGCAGCCTTCCGAACCGCCCGGAGACGACGGGCCTCCCGACCATTCGGCCATCGACGACGCGGCTCCGCTCGCAGGTGACGAGGTACTGACCTGCGGCCGCCTGCTCAGCCAGGTCTGGGAACAGGTACAGGACGCGACGCCGACCGCGGATCCGCACACCATGTCATGTCCCCAGTGCCGCGAGGCCGTCGAGGGGCTGGCCAGGCTGAACGCGGCCACGCGGGCGCTGCGTGCCAAGGACCCTCCCGGCCTGCAGGCACTGGTTGACCGGGTCATGAGCATCGTCAGGGCCGAGGTCCGGCTCGGACGGCTGCTGCCACTGGCCGACACGATGCTGGATCTACTGATCGCCGAGAGCGCCGCGGTGAAAGTGCTGCGGCATGCCGCGGATACGGTCCCCGGGGCGAGGGCCGAAACCTGCCGGCTCGTGCCCGTGGGCGGCACCGGCGTGCAGGTGACCATGACCCTGGCCGCCGCCCTCGACCGCCCGCTGCCCGACAGGGTCGATCAGGTACGCGGGTCGATCACCAGCGCCGCCGTACAAGCCCTGGGCATGGACGTGTCGGCCGTCGACATCATCGTGGTCGACGTACTGGAGCCCCCCTCGTCCCTCGGCCCGGCGGGCTCGGGTCAGTACACGGGCGGTGGCCTCTGATGGCCGCCACCGGAACGCCGCCTCCCCTCAGCGTCGCGGCCTCGGCGGCCCTCGCGGTTCCCGGTGTGGCCGGCCTGCAACCCCGTCTCGCCCACCGCCTCACGGCAGCCGCCTTGCCCGCAGGACCGGAGACAACAGCTCAACGCACCCCCGAGGCCGGCGTCCGCGTCGACCGGGTGCCCGACGGCTCGGGATGGCACGTCGAGGTGCGCTGCGTCCTGACCGAAGGCCACCGAGCGGTGGACACCGCCCGCAATGTCCATGACCAGGTACGGGCCGCTGTCCTCTCCTACCTTGCAGCACACGACGCCCCTGTGGCGGTCACCGTGACAGTCAGGGTCACGGTCACCCGCATCACCGCCCGGGACCACACAGTCTGAGCGCCGCACACGACGGCCGGCGACGTCCTCGATGTACAGGATCACGACGGCGAGAGCGACCGACGGGCCCGATCCGAGCACGAGGCGTGCCGGCAGCAGCAGCCGCGCGCCGTCCGGGCCCAGTCGGTGCGGAAATCCCCGTACGCCCGTCGCCGGATCCCCACGGATATCCGGCAGCACGTCGCCCAGATGGGCACCGACCCCCAGCAGCGCCCCGGCGGTGACAACCCACCAGGCCGGCCAGGGCTGCCCTGGGAGCCCAGCGCCACGAACGCCGGGAGCGCGGCGAAACCCACCGCGTACGGGGCCCAGGACCATGCTGTCGCCTTGAGCCGCAGGTTGTACGCCCACGCCGCCATGCCAGCCAGGTGAACGACGCCCGCCCACACGCCACATGCGAACGACAACGGCACGCACAGCGCCAGCGCGGCATACCCGGCCAGGCACTGCGGTGGTGGTGCATCCACACCCTGGGACCCCGTCGGAACAGCCGGGTGATCGTCGTACCCGGCCTGCCGCTGGTGACGAGCGGTCCCTACCGGTGGGGGTGGCTGCGGCATCCGAACTACGTGACCGTCGTCGCCGAGGGCGTGGCGCTGCCTCTGGTACACACCGCCTGGGTTACCGCGGCCGCGTTCACGGTACTCGACGCCGCCCTGCTCACCGTGCGCATCCGCTGCGAGAACCGGGCGCTCGCCGCCGCGACCACGCCGGCGTCGGCATGATCGACGTACTGGTGGCCGACGGCGGACCCGCCGGACTGGCCGCGGCCATCCACGCAGCGCTCGCCGGCCTGGAGGCCGTCGTCGTCGAACCCCGGACCGCGCCCGTGGACAAGGCCTGCGGAGAAGGAGTCATGCCCGGCGGTGTCGCCGCGCTGCGAACACTGGGCGTCGAGGCCACCGGCCGCGAACTGCGCGGCATCCGCTACGTGGACCGCACAACCCACCCCGTTCTCCAGCTCGCCCGCAGCGGTCGGGCGTCCAGTTGCTGCCGGCGGGCGGCCCATTCGTCGGCAGTGGACGTACTCGATCGGGGCCTGGGCGAGTGGTTCCCGGGAGCGGTGCACGAACGCCTGCCCGAGCAGCCGACCCGCCGCAGGAAGACACCCCACGGTGCGAAATACTCTCCCGATGAGTTCACGCACTTCCCCGATCAGCCAGCCGATCACGATACGGAGGGCCGTCGCGCGGGATGCCAAACGGCTCACGCGGCTCGTGCGTGGCTCAGGCGCCTACGAGGGCAAGTACGCAGCCGCAGTGGCGGGCTACCGGGTCGGTCCTGATTACATCGAGGCCCACCGCGCCTTTGTGGCCGTCGGCGCCGACGAGCACGGAGGCCGGGTCCTCGGGTTCTACTCGCTCGTCCTCGCTCCGCCGGAGCTCGACCTGCTGTTCGTCGCCGACGACGTGCAGGGACGGGGTATTGGACGACTGCTCGTCGCGCACATGCAGTCCGAGGCCCGTGCCGCCGGGCTCGACCGTGTCAAGGTCGTGTCGCATCTTCCCGCCGGGGACTTCTACCACCGCGTCGGTGCGGTGCGGACCGGGACCGCGCTCGCGAACCCGCCCGCCGTGCCGTGGGACCGTCCCGAATTCGAGTTTCGCATTCCTTCGGAATGACGCGGTGTGCCGGTTCGCAGGGCACCGGCTTCGCCTGCATGGTGGCCGGCAAGCAGGAGCCGCTGGACGCCGCGCGCTCCGCGTGTGCCGTCGTCTCTGCCCTGGCGGGGGGTTGCCTCGTGGAGCGTGGCCGGCCGGCGTTGGTGCGGCCCTCGGTGGAGCGGATCGGTGAGGGGCTTCGGACTGGATGGTGTCCCGTAAATGCCCTGGGGCATGCTGATGACCTGCTCGTTCACCTGTCATCCGGTGAGGGTGAGGTTGTACAGGCGGGAGCGCGAAGGCCGGTGGGCGACCACCTGGCGGGTGCCCACGACGGCGGCGATCGGGCGGGCGCGGTTGCGGCTTGGGCCGGAGCCGTTGCGGGCCCTCGCGCTCCAGCCCCTGAACCAGAAGCCGGGCAACCTCTTCATAGCCCTGCCCGAAGAACAGACACATCGCCAGGACGAAGTAGACCACCACCCGTGCCGGCAGCAGCCGCGTCCGCTGCTCGACCCTGCCGCACTCGGCGATCACCTCGTCGACCAGTTCCGGCGGGAACGCCCGCGTCAGCACCCCCGACGCGATCCGATCCGAGAACCGATCAACCGTTCCTATGGACTGAGCGGGAGTGAGTCCTGGGTCCAGGGCTCGTGCTCAGCCGTGTGTCCCGAACGGTCGTGGGCACACTGGTCGCCCGCTTTCGCTCCGCGTCCGGGCGGCACGGATCGTGTCCGTGGTCCGGGAACGCGGGGGCGGGGTCCCTCACGCCTCGGGGTGTCCGGTCGGGCCTGGACGGTCCGATGCCCCACCGCATCACTCCGGTGCGGTGGGGGCGGTGCCGTCCGACGCCGGATCGCACATCCCAGGGCGCGTCGTCCGATCGCCACGGCGGCAGCGTCGTGCCGCGTGGGCTTCCTGTTCTCGCTGGTGAGGGGTTTCTGCCAGTGCTGGGCGCCCCAGCGGCTGGTGTAGGCGGGGTCGACCGCGACAATGGTGACGCCCAGCTCGGCCGCCATGGACATCAGCCGGGCCCGCAGCCGGGCGGTGGGCAGGCCGGAGATCAGTTTGCGGAACCGTTTGCGGCGGCCGTGTTTCTCCCGGGTCTTCTCCGCGTCGAAGTCCAGGTCTTCGATCGCGAGGGCGAGGCCGTGGCGTGCGGCCCAGTGCAGCAGGCGGATCAGGGCGTGGCGGACCTGGGCGTCGCGGTGCTGTGCGCTGCCGGTCAGTCGGTAGTCGAATCTGCGGGGCGCGCCGACGGGGTTGCCGTGTCGGCCCGTACCTGCTCCAGCCGGTCCTGAAGCACGTGCAGGCGCCGGGACTTGGCGAACCACTCCCGCCGCGAACCGTAGCCGCCCGGCGTGTTCTTGGTTCCCTTGGCCCCGATGGGCTGCGCGAGCCGGTGCGTGATCGTGTCGATGCCTGCCTGGAGATTCTGGAGGTGGGCGAGCTGCCCGCGCCGGGCCAGCGCCCACTGGTCGTGCGTGGCCTTGGTGATGCTGCCTGCCCACCGCGAGGACGACTGGCCGGTCAGCGCCCGCTTCCGCCGTGCCCACTGCTCGCCGTCGTGTCCCAGGCCTGCCGCGCAACGCGCCTTCAGATCGCCGGAGGCCAGTGAGCCGAGCAACTCGCCCACCAGCCGCAACACGGTCTCGTCCTGCCCGGACAGGCCCTTGAGACCGGCGCGGACTGCCACCCCGGACGGGCCCGGCATCACGAACGGCGCCGCCACCTCGCGCAGCCCGCCCACCACCCCACCCCCGTCCGACACCCGAAGGACCCTTCACAGCGCCCAACGAGCACCCCGGTCAAAGGTCACGCATTCGAAACCAGAACGCCCGTCGCCCTGCCACGTACTGCCTCCCCACGCCACGCACCACCACCGCGACACTCACTCATGCGCACCAGAACACGCTCAACCACTGTCAACCGGCAGCAGTTCACAACCCCCGACGACTTCACCTGACCCGGCCTTGGCGCAACCCACCCAGAGAGACCACCAAAGTCACCGGTATTGCCTCTAGGAGTCGTCTTCGCATGTCACGCTCGTTTGTAAGACCGCTCTTCCTGAAACGTAGCGCTCCGAGTGGATCAATATCTGTGCTCGCGAAGTGAGGCTTTGGTGGACCGCGTAGTGAGAGTTTTTGCTGCACCGAGCAGAGCGGAATTGCGTAATGTGCACGGGCCGTTCCAGTGTGCTACTGTCGATCTCAGTTGCAGTTGTGGTTCCCGAAACTTCAAGTGCCCCACCGGTTCTTTCGGTTGGGAGCGCTTCTGTATTTCCGGTCATTTCCGGGCGGGGCAATCATTGCGGCGACATGGCGTCCGCGCAGTGCGGATTCCGATGTACTGCCCCGAAGGAGATATGACATGGCTACCGGTACCGTGAAGTGGTTCAATGCGGAAAAGGGCTTCGGCTTCATCGAGCAGGACGGTGGCGGCGCTGACGTGTTCGCGCACTACTCGAACATCGCGGCGCAGGGCTTCCGTGAGCTGCTCGAAGGTCAGAAGGTAACCTTTGACATCGCGCAGGGCCAGAAGGGCCCGACGGCCGAGAACATCGTTCCGGCCTGACGCTGACGCACATTTTGTAGCTGGGGCCCGCATCCTTCGGGGTGCGGGCCCCAGCTGCACGCATCTCCCGCAGCGGTTTCACCTGCGGGACGGCTCGGAGGAATCCGCAGTCTCACCATGCGCGGCTCCTTTTTCAGTGATGCGGGAGCGTACTGAAGAGCTGCGCCGCAGCCGACGCCCGGATCTTACGTCCCCATCGCGTCACCCATTTCAGCACCTGTGTCGCGGATATTTCCGCCGGCCCAAATCGGTTTTCTTTTGTCACCGGTCCATACTTGTAATTCTCGATGCCGCTCATTACTGCGGGAATTCCTTGATATGCGCCACATCGAGGAAGGTTCCGCATGAACCGCACACGCACGAACGACCGCTTCGACCGCTCCCGTCACGGCAGTGCCGACGCCGGAAAGGGCGGCAGTCGCATGGGCTCGCAGGCACCGCGCCGTTCCGGCGGCCCTGCCCGTTCAGGCGGTCACGGCCGCCGGCCGGCCGCAGTGCAAGGTGAGTTCGCGCTGCCCAGGACGATCACCCCCGCGCTGCCCCCCGTTGAGGGCTTCGCCGATCTCGACATGCCCGAGCACCTGCTGACCGAACTCGGCAAGCAGGGTGTGACCGCACCGTTCCCGATCCAGGGAGCGACGCTGCCGAACTCCTTGGCAGGCCGTGACGTGCTGGGCCGCGGGCGCACCGGCTCCGGCAAGACCCTCGCCTTCGGCCTGGCCATGCTCGCCCGTACCGCTGGACAGCGTGCTGAACCCCGCCGGCCGCTGGGGCTGATCCTCGTACCGACGCGTGAATTGGCGCAGCAGGTGACCGACGCGCTCACACCGTACGCCCGTTCCGTCAAGCTGCGGCTGGCCACGGTGGTCGGCGGGATGTCGATCGGCCGGCAGGCCGGCGCGCTGCGCGGCGGGGCCGAGGTCGTCGTTGCGACGCCCGGACGGCTCAAGGACCTCATCGACCGTGGCGACTGCAGGCTGAACCACGTGGGCATCACGGTGCTGGACGAGGCCGACCAGATGGCCGACATGGGTTTCATGCCACAGGTCACCGCGTTGCTCGACCAGGTGCGTCCGGAGGGGCAGCGGATGCTGTTCTCCGCCACCTTGGACCGTAACGTCGACCTGCTGGTTCGCCGCTATCTGACCGATCCCGTCGTGCATACGGTCGACCCGTCGGCCGGTGCGGTCACGACGATGGAGCACCACGTCCTGCTCGTCCATGGCGCCGACAAGCACGCCGCCACGACCGAGATCGCCGCCCGCGACGGCCGCGTGATCATGTTCCTGGACACCAAGCACGCCGTCGACCGGCTGACCCAGGACCTGCTCAACAGCGGGGTACGCGCCGCCGCGCTGCACGGTGGCAAGTCGCAGCCGCAACGCACCCGCACGCTGGCGCAGTTCAAGACGGGGCACGTCACCGTGCTGGTGGCAACCAATGTCGCGGCGCGCGGCATCCACGTCGACAATCTCGACCTGGTCGTCAACGTCGATCCGCCGACCGACCACAAGGACTACCTCCACCGCGGCGGCCGTACCGCCCGCGCCGGCGAGTCCGGCAGCGTCGTCACGCTCGTCACACCGAAGCAGCGCCGCGGCATGGTCCGCCTCATGTCGGACGCCGGAATCAGGCCGCAGACCACCCAGATCCGCTCGGGAGACGAGGCCCTGAGCCGGATCACCGGAGCCCAGGCCCCGTCCGGCATCCCGGTCGTCATCCCCGCACCGGTGGTCGAACGCCCCAAGCGCAGCGCCTCCTACCGAGGCCGACGCCGCCCTTCCTCGGCGACCCGGCGCGCCCCCGTACGCCAGCCCGTCCTCGACGCGGTGGCCTAGAACCTTCATGATCAGGAAGTTGACCCATCTCTGCAGGAGGTACCTTTTGACGCTGATTCAGATGCAGCCCCGCTCGGCGGACGCCAACCCCGTGCACAGGACGGCGGTGGAGGTCATGGACGCGGCCGGACCGCAGGTCTGTGACGACATGAGCGTCGAGGTGGCGCTGGCCGTCATGACCGCCGCGCGCACGGGCCGACTGGTCGTCTGCGATCAGGACGACCAGCGCATCGGCCTGGTGACCCGAACCGACCTCACCGCCGTCCGTGACAGCGGCGCTCACACGGACCGCGTCCGCCTGCGCGACATCCTCGGCGACCAAGGATCGGCCACCTCACCCGTGACCACGACGGCGAAGCCGAGCACACGATGCGCTCCCGTCGGCTCGGTGCTCTGCGAGTCGTAGACGAGCAAGGCAGCGCCCCGGGCATCCTCGCCCTCTCCCGCTGAAACGCCTCGCCCCTGGTCGGACCGTCCTTCCCTTCTCCCTGTGAGGCCACATGCGCTGCGTCATCGCCCGCTTCCCCTTCGAGCTCACCAAGGGCGGAGTGCTGGAATCGATGAAGGGCATCAAGCCCGAACCGGTCACCGGAGAATCGGTGATCATCGGCCGCCGGCACTACCCCGTCAAGCAAGTCGGACAAGTCATCACCCGCCAGGACCGCCGTGACTTCAGCGCCGCCGAAGTCCTCCGGGCCATGACTCGACTCGGCTTCACCTGCCGCGCCCTCCCCAAGGCCGCGCCTTCGGACATCCCCGGCTCGCTGCAGCACGCCTCCGAGATGCTCGGCACCCCCGTGACGGTCTGACCGGGTAAACAGGCACGAGCCGACAGCTGACCAGCAGTGTGGGCCCGACCGGTACGCCGGTCGGGCCCACACTGCGCGCAGCGGGTTCCCGTCGCCGTCGCTCAGTGGTCGGAACAGCTGAAGTCGACCCCGGTCCAGGCGCTGACGTCCTCGATCGCGACCTGGTACATCCCAGTCGTCTCCGGGATCCCCAGTGTGCCCTGCAGGATCCGGGCGACATGGAAGTGCGGATGCGTGGGCGGCCCGTCCTTCTTCGCGGGGGAGTCGAAGACGGCGGCGAACTCGCCCAAGCGGGCGGAATCCGTCAGCACATCCGACACCCTCTGCTTCCGCGTGGCTGCGAGAGCCAGTCGACCGGTGATGACAGCGCCACCGGTGACCACGGTCAGCGACTCTGATTGCTCTGGTCGGACTCCACCAGGGCGGCGACGTCAACGAGCAGCTCGTCAGGCTGCGACATGAGGCGGACCACATTCGCCGGCCATCCGGGTTGCGGCAGCCGGCCGTGCGCTCACGGTCTTGCCGCCGGAGGCCCGGCGGGTGACCGTCGAGGTGTGGGCGAGGCGGTTGACCACGGGCCGGCCGAAGCCCCCGGTACCGCCGTTCAGGTCAGGGGTGCCCATGCGCGGCGCATGTCGACTGCCGTCGTGGACCGGCCATCTCGATGGCGTCGGGGTGCGCGGTCAGTTGCAGTGCGCAGCGGCCCCCGCCGTGGTGCAGGGCGTTGGTGACGAGCTCGGACACGACCAGGACAACTGTGTCCCCTGCGTCAGGGGCCACGGCCGGCTGCCGCAACCCTTCGAGGAAAGCTCGTGCCGTATGGCGTGCGTCGGCAACGGCCGTTGCGGAACGGACGGCTGCGGCGCCGGCAATCACCGTGATCATCAGGGTGACCCTGGCCTCTGGATCGTCCATGCCCTGCCCGTGCCTGCCCAACCCTGTGCCCCGCCCCTCCACCCGCCAACCCCGCAGAGCCACGGTGGTTGCCTGAAGGGGACTGAGGACCACAGTCGACGCATGACGGCACCTGCTGCCGTGATCCCGTGCTTCCACCCCGGCACCCGCGTTCACACTTCCACGAGCTGCTCGATCATCCCGGGATCGTCGAGGGCGGCGCAGACCCTCGTGCCGCGCCCGTCAACGGCCGACCTGCTGGGCGTCACGGCTGGAAGCGTCCGACCCGGTCGGTGGTGTTCTTCGCGAGACGCAGTGTTGGCCGGATGCCCGCCGACGGTAGCCGCGGCGCAGTCGGCGACGTCACGCTCAGCCCGACGTGCTGCGCTTGAACCGCCCATGGACCGGTCGAGGCGATTACCTCATCTTCGAGCGCACGGAAATCTATGCCAGCCAGAGTAGACATTGGGTGGCGGTGTGGTTATGGTTTCTCTCGTAGCCGAGATCAAGCGAGGCCCGGCAGAGATGAACTGCCGGGCAGCAATACCGCAGTCGCAGTTCGCAGAACGGTGCGGTGGTGGAGTTCCGAAGCCAGAGCGGTTGCAGGACGGTGACGGGACTGACGACCGGACCGGGTGGCCCGCAGTGATCAGGGGCCGCCATGAGCAGTACCGCAGTGGCAGTACCCGTAAGTGAAAGTTCGCAGTACCCAAGTGGCGCTGTTCGAGGCCACCAGCAGGTTGCGGTACCAGCAGTTCGCAGTTTCCGTTAGTGACTAGTTGGTCAAGAGGGAAGAACGGAGGAGCCGAGCGCCATCAGGATCGCCCGGGTGGAAGTCCAGGACCCGGGTACCGCAGGACATCGATAGTGAGGTGGTCTCCGGTCAAGCAACCGCGATCCCCGCGACCCCGACAGCGTCTCGTTCGGGTCTGCGGAAACAGAGGGCCGGTGCAGTATCAGGGCCGGCAGATGGTGTAGTAGTTCCTTCGGGGCCCTGGTGCCGGACGGCGCCAGGGCCCCTCCACGCGTGCCACAGAGAGGTGCAATGACAGCAGACGACACGTTCGGCCGTCTCGATGACGACGATTACCCCGCCTACACCATGGGCCGGGCCGCCGAGATGCTCGGCACCACGCAGGGCTTCCTTCGCGCCATCGGCGAAGCCCGCCTCATCACCCCACTCCGCTCCGCAGGCGGCCACCGCCGCTATTCCCGCTACCAACTGCGCATCGCCGCCCGCGCCCGGGAACTCGTCGACCGGGGTACCCCCATCGAGGCTGCCTGCCGGATCGTCATCCTCGAAGACCAGCTCGAGGAAGCCCAGCGCCTCAACGCCGAATATCGCCGCGCCGCCGAATCAGCGAACCCAACGGCAGAAGCATGAGATGAGCGTGCCCGTCAGCGTCGGCGGGCACCGCGCGCACGGTCTCGGTGTGAGGCGTGATGATTTCCTATGGTGACGCGGTGTGTGGACGTGTAGCGTCTGCGTCAGCTGTCGTGGTTCGGAATTCTCTCCTGCCCCGCGCCTTTGGTGTGGGCGTTTTGCTGTGCTGTGCCGCAGGGACCAGGGCGATCACCTCCGCCTCCCACAGGTAGTGGGAGGCTTCATCGACTGGAAGGCATAAGACATGGCAACGGGAACTGTGAAGTGGTTCAACGCGGAGAAGGGCTTCGGCTTCATCGCCCAGGACGGCGGCGGCCCGGATGTCTTCGCGCACTACTCCGCGATCAACTCGACGGGCTTCCGTGAGCTCCAGGAGGGCCAGAGCGTGACGTTCGACGTCACCCAGGGCCAGAAGGGCCCGCAGGCCGAGAACATCAACCTGGCCTGACCTCGCGGCCCTGCGCGAGGGATCGCGCAGGGCCGCGTCCGGTGGCCGCCGCCTGTGCGAGTCGAGCCGCCCACCCGGACGAAGGCGCCTGCGCTCGTGCCGGGGGTGCACAGGATCAGGGGCCGCGCAGCAAACGCTGCGCGGCCCCTGATCCTGTGGAGGCCGGGGCCGGTGCGACTTCGGTTCGAAACGTCGGGGACCGTGCTGCCGGGCTGCGGCTCAGGCGTCGATGATGACGGGGATGATGAGGGGCTTGCGGCGGTGGGTGCGGAACGCCCAGTTCGCCACGGCGCGGGCGACGAGTTGCTCGAGTTGGCGCGCGTCCCCGACACCTTCCTCGGCCGCGGTGGCCAGGGTCTTCTCGATGACGGGGATGACCGGCTCGAAGGTGGCGTCGTCGTGGACGAAGCCCCGGGCCAGGAAGTCGGGGGCCTCGGCGAGGGCGCCGGTGTCCGCGTCGACGATCGCCACCACCGTGACCACGCCTTCGGCGGCGAGGGTGAGGCGGTCCTTGAGGGACGCTTCGGTGGCGCCGCCGACTTCCATGCCGTCCACGTAGACGTTGCCGGCGGGGACCTTGCCGGTGATGGATGCGCGCCCGTCGACCAGGTCGACGACGACGCCGTCCTCGGCGATGATGACCCGTTCGGGATCGACACCGGTACGGATGGCGAGGTCGCCGTTGGCCCGCAGGTGGCGCCATTCGCCGTGCACGGGCATGACGTTGCGGGGCTTGACGATGTTGTAGCAGTAGACGAGTTCGCCGGCGCTGGCATGCCCGGAGACGTGCACCTTGGCGTTGCCCTTGTGGACCACGTGGGCGCCCCACCGGGTGAGTCCGTTGATCACCCGGTAGATGGCGTTCTCGTTGCCGGGGATGAGGGAGCTGGCGAGCAGGACGGTGTCGCCCTTGCCGATGCGGATCACGTGGTCGCGGTTGGCCATCCGTGACAGCGCGGCCATCGGTTCGCCCTGGGAGCCGGTGCACACCAGAGTGATCTTGTGGTCCGGGAGCTTCTCCAGCTCCTTCGTGCTCACGACCAGACCGGAGGGGACCTTCAGATAGCCCAGGTCACGGGCGATGCCCATGTTGCGGACCATCGACCGGCCGACGAAGGCGACCTTGCGGCCGTGCTGGTGGGCGGCGTCCAGGACCTGCTGGATGCGGTGAACGTGGCTGGCGAAGCTGGAGACGATGACCCGGCGCGGCGCGGTGCGCATCACCTGCTCGATCGCCGGGTTCAGCTCTCGCTCGGAGGTGGTGAAGCCGGGTACTTCGGCGTTGGTGGAGTCGGTGAGGAACAGGTCCACGCCCTCCTCGCCGAGGCGGGCGAAGGCGCGCAGATCGGTGATGCGGTCGTCGAGAGGGAACTGGTCCATCTTGAAGTCGCCGGTGTGCAGCACCGTCCCGGCCCGGGTGCGGATCGCGACCGCGAGGCTGTCGGGGATGGAGTGGTTGACCGCTACGAACTCGCAGTCGAAGGGCCCGAAGCCACGCCGGTCGCCCTCCCGCACCCGCACCGTGCGCGGCCGGATGCCGTGTTCCTTGAGCTTGGCCTCCAGGAACGCCAGCGTCAGCTTGGAGCCGACGACGGGAATGTCGGACCGCTCGCGCAGCAGATACGGCATGCCGCCGATGTGGTCCTCGTGGCCGTGGGTGAGTACCACGGCCACGACGTCGTCCAGCCGGTCCCGGATCGAGGTGAAGTCCGGCAGGATCACGTCCACGCCGGGCTGGGTCTCCTCGGGGAAGAGCACGCCGCAGTCGACGATGAGCAGTTTGCCTGCGTGCTCGAAGACGGTCATGTTGCGGCCGATCTCACCCAGGCCGCCCAGGGCGATGACCCGCAGCCCTCCTTCGGGAAGAGGCGGGGCGGCTTTCAGCTCGGGGTGTGGATGACTCATACCCTGACGGTACCTGGAGAGCGGGACGGCGTGATCCACCAGGACTTCGACGGCCGCCTCGCCCGGCTCGTGGAACGCCACTCTCCGCAGCTGCTCACGGTGGTGGGTATCGGTCCGGACACGGCCGTCATTGCCTTGAACGCTACGCTGCCCGGGAGGTCGCCCACCTGGTCGGGCCCACACAGCCATAACCCCGACATAGGGGAAGTCGTGAGAGATGAGAGGGTCTGACGGGTGAGCGAGACACCACCGAACACCCTGCAATACCGCTTTGACGGGCCAGAAGACGCACCTGTCCTGATCCTGGGGCCCTCGCTGGGTCCCACATGGCACATGTGGGACCGGCAGGTCCCGGAGCTGACGAAGCAGTGGCGTGTGTTCCGGTTCGATCTGCCGGGACACGGGGGAGCACCCGCGCACCCCGCCGACTCGGTCTCCGACCTGGTCACCCGTCTGCTGGCCACTCTGGACGGACTGGGGGTGCAGCGCTTCGGCTACGCCGGGTGCGCGCTTGGCGGCGCGATCGGCATCGAACTGGCGCTGCGCCACCCGGAGCGCCTCGCCTCCCTCGCCCTGATCGCCACCTCGCCGCGGTTCGGCACCGCCGACGAGTTCCGGCAGCGCGGGGTGATCGTCCGGACGAACGGGCTCGACCCCATCGCCCGCACCTCCCCGGAACGCTGGTTCACCACCGGTTTCGCCGCCGCGCAGCCCGCGATCACCGAGTGGGCCGTGCAGATGGTGCGCACCACCGACCCCGGCTGCTACATCGCCGCCTGCGAGGCCCTGGCCGTGTTCGACGCCCGCGCCGACCTCGGCCGCATCGGCGTTCCCACGCTGGTCCTGGTCGGCTCCGACGACCAGGTCACCGGCCCCGCCCAGGCACGCACCCTGGTCGCCGGCATACGCGACGCCCGCCTGGCCGTCGTGCCCGGCGCCTCCCACCTGGTGCCGGTGGAGCAGCCCGTCGCCGTGACCGACCTGCTGGTGCGTCACTTCTCCAGCGCCTGGCACCCCGGTTTCGAATCGACCACCGGACACATGGCGATCGTCGGCCCCCCGGTCAAACCGGTGCTCGCCCCGCCCCCGCAGAACGCGCCCATCGCCGAGATCGCCCCGGCGCCCGTACCGGCCGAGGCGACGGGCGGGCCGGACCGGTACGACTCCGGTCTGAAGATCCGCCGCGAGGTGCTGGGCGACGCGTACGTGGACGGGGCGCTCGGCGAGGCGGAGGACTTCTCCGGGGACTTCCAGGAGTTCCTGACCCGCTACGCCTGGGGCGAGATCTGGGACCGGCCCGGCCTCGACCGGCGCACCCGAAGCTGCGTCGCCCTCACCGCCCTGGTCGCGGGCGGCCAGCTCCAGGACGTCGCCGCCCACACCCGGGCCGCGCTGCGCACCGGCCTGACTCCGGACGAGATCAAGGAGGTGCTGCTGCAGACCGCGGTGTACTGCGGGATTCCCGCCGCGGGCGCCGCCTTCCGGGTCGCCCAGCAGGTAATACGCGAGGAGACCACGCTCGCGGAGTGATCGCTCACGGCGTGATCGGTCGGGGCGTGATCCCGCGGCCGGGCGCCGGGCGTCGGGCGCCGGGTGCCGGGTGCGGTCGCGGGGCGCCGCCCAGCGCCCCCGTCCGGGCCACCCGCGCGCCCGGCGCACGGGTGGTCCAGGCTGGGTGCATGAGACTCACGAAGATGGCGCACGCCTGCGTACGCCTGGAGAAGGACGGGCAGACGCTCGTCATCGACCCCGGCGGTTTCAGCGAGCAGGACGCCGCGTCCGGCGCGGACGCGATCCTGGTCACCCACGAGCACGCCGACCATTTCGACGAGGGCCGTCTGCGCGCCGCCCTGGAGTCCCGTCCCGGCGCCGAGATCTGGACACTGAAGTCCGTCGCGGAGCAGATCGCCGCCGCCTTCCCGGGCCGCGTCCACACCGTCGGCCACGGCGACACCTTCACCGCCGCGGGCTTCGACGTGCAGGTCCACGGGGAGCTGCACGCGGTGATCCACCCGGACATCCCGCGCATCACCAACGTCGGCTACCTCGTCGACGGCGGCCGCGTCTTCCACCCGGGCGACGCGCTCACAGTGCCCGAGGTCCCGGTCGAGACGCTGATGCTGCCGGTGATGGCGCCCTGGAACAAGATCTCCGAGGTGATCGACTACGTCCGCGAGGTCGGGCCGCAGCGTACCTACGACATCCACGACGCCCTCCTGACCGACCTGGCCCGCCCGATCTACGACCACCAGATCGGCACCCTGGGCGGCGCGGAACACCTACGGCTGACCCCGGGAACAACAGCAGAGCTCTGAGCCACCTCCCGCCCCGGGCCCCTGCCCGCGGGCCCTCGCCCCGGCTCCGGATCCCTGGGCCCTCGCCCCGGCTCCGGATCCCTGGGCCCTCGCCCCGGCTCCGGATCCCTGGGCCCTCGCCCCGGCTCCGGATCCCTGGGCCCTCGCCCCGGCTCCTGGCCCAGGCTCCCAGCCCCCGGCTCCCGGGCCCCGTCCCCGGGCCCTGGCGCTTGGCGCCGACTCCTCGCGCCGGGCCCTCGCCTCAGGTTCTGGCCCCGGCCCTGGCCCCGGATTTTCACCCCCGGTTCCTGGCACGGGCTCCTGGCCCCCTGGCCTCTCGCCCCGGGTCCCTGGCCGCGGGCCCTCACCCCGGGCCCCGGCCTCTGGCCCCCGAGGCTCCCGGCTCCGGACCCCTGGCCCCGGCCGCTGGCCCCGGACTCTCGCCCCCGGCTCCTGGCCCTGGCCGCTGGCCCTGGCGCTTGGCGCCGGCTCCTCGCGCCGGGCCCTCGCCTCAAGTTCTGGCCCCGGCCCTGGCTCCGGCTCCTGGCCCCCTGGCCTCTCGCCCCGGGCCCCGGCCTCTCGCCCCGGCCCCTGGCCCAGGCTCCCGGCCCCCAGCCCCGGTCCCCAGCCCCCGCCCCCTGACCCCCAGCCCCCGGCCCCGGGCCCCCGGCCCCGGGCCGAGGGTGTTGTCAGTGGTGCCCGGTAGGTTGTGGGGCATGCGCATCGCGACCTGGAACGTGAACTCGATCACCGCCCGACTGCCCAGGCTGCTGGCCTGGCTGGAGAGCAGTGGTACGGACGTGCTGTGCCTCCAGGAGGCCAAGGTCGCCGAGGACCAGTTCCCGTTCGACCAGCTCCGCGAACTGGGCTACGAGGCGGCGGTCCACGCCACCGGCCGGTGGAACGGCGTGGCGGTGCTCTCCCGCGTAGGCCTCGACGACGTGGTCCGCGGTCTGCCCGGCGACCCCGGCTACGAGGGCGTGGAGGAGCCCCGGGCCATCTCGGCGACCTGCGGACCGATCCGCGTCTGGTCGGTGTACGTGCCCAACGGCCGCGAGGTGGACCACCCGCACTACGCCTACAAGATCCAGTGGTTCGAGGCCCTCAGGGCGGCCGTCGCCGGCGACGCGGGCGGCAGCCGCCCGTTCGCCGTCCTCGGCGACTACAACGTCGCGCCGACGGACGACGACGTCTACGACCGCGCCGCCTTCGAGGGCTCCACCCACGTCACCCCGGCCGAGCGCGCCGCCCTGACCGCCCTGCGCGAGGTCGGCCTCTCGGACGTCGTCCCCCGGCCGCTGAAGTACGACCAGCCGTTCACGTACTGGGACTACCGCCAGCTCTGCTTCCCCAAGAACCGCGGCATGCGCATCGACCTGGTGTACGGCAACGAGCCCTTCGCGAAGGGGGTCACCGACGCCTACGTCGACCGCGAGGAGCGCAAGGGCAAGGGCGCGTCCGATCACGCCCCCGTGGTGGTGGACCTCGACGTCTAGGGTCTTTCGTTTGGATCAGGCCGGATCAGGGAGCGGGGTCTGGTGCCGTGGATCGCAAGGCGGAGGAGGGCGGCAGGGCGGAGCCCTGCCAACCGACGACAACGCGGCTGGGGGTGCCCCCTGCTCGAAGAGCTTGGGGGAGCGGTGCCAGGGCCCGCGAGCCCGGCCTGATCCAAACGAGAGGCTAGGGCCTCTCGTGCCGCGACCGGCCCCGGCAGGTGCGCGCGCCTGTGGTGCGACCGGGGGTGCGGATGTCACCCTGGGGCCATGGACATCCCTTTCCTGGACAGGTGGCGCAAAAGGCGGGACTCGTCCTTCGGTGCCGTGGCGTTCTCCGAGGGATCCGCGGGATCCGAGAGCCGGGCGGCCCTCGCCCAACTCCTCTCCGAGTGCGAGCTGTTGCGTTCCCAGGTGTCCGGCACGGGCCTGCGGCTCGACGACTCGGCAGCCTCTCTTGAGGCGCTGGACCAGTTGCTGCCGCGCTGGCGCGACGACGAGGAGACCCTGACCCGGCTCGGCAACGACGTCGGTCTGTACCTGGGCACGGTCGTCGTACGGACCGTCCCCGGCGCCGGCTGGGAGATCGGCCCCGGCGGCCGTCCGGTCGTCCGGCTTGCCTCCGGACGCGAGATCGACGTGGTGACCGCCGGGCACGACTGGGCCGGCGCCGGTGCGCCCGAACTCTCCCAGCTCTACGCGGAGATCGCGGAGGTCTGAGCGCCCGGACGAGCGGGGCGGCGGGGCCGCCGAAGGGCGTTTCCGCACACCGCCGGGACCGGCGGGCCGGACCTCGACTACGATGTTCCGCTCGTCCTAGTGATGATGGCGCCTCGGCCCACCGTCACCGGGACGGGGACGCTGCTGCCGGGTGAGGCACCCCCACGGCGGCCCCTCGATCGTAGGGGGCAGCAGGTCACAGAGAGCCATACCCGGCCGGCGGCAGCCGGAGATCACTGCTCGCGCGGCAGGACGGACCGATATGACGGACCGTCCGCCCGCGAGGAGAAGGTCAGCTGCGCGCCGGACGGGTTGTGCTCGCCCTTCTCCCTCGCCCTCGCCCCGGATCCACGCCGAACGGCCTCCGTGCGCGCCGTCGTAAGTTACGTGCTGGTAACGCTTGTTGACGGCTCGGCTTCCGGCTCCGGCAGAGGGGCCCGCGCCGCCCGGGTCACGTCCGCGACGAGTTCGACCACGTCCGGGCCGTAGGCCTCGGAGTTGACCACCTTCAGCAGCAGCACGAAGGAGCCGCTGCCGTACTTGCGGGCCAGCCGCTCGTGGTTGCGGGCCAGATAGCGGGTCCCGGCCTGGTTGTCGATCGCGCGCTGGCCGCAGAACAGGAACACCGGCCGGGTGCCGCTGCGGTCACCGGCGGTGAGACGGGCCAGCAGTACGTACTCCGTGACGCCCGGGTCCATGCGGTAGTGCTCGGTGCCGATCTGGAAGGCGCACCGGTCGCGGCCGGGCTTCCGGTCGGTGTTCACCCGCACGCCCGGCAGCATGGCCGCCATGTGTGCGATCATCCGCCGATTCGACCCCGGGCCCCCCACGCAGAATTCCGTGCGCTCACCGAATCCCTGATGGACCGTGTCCTGGGTGACCATCTGGGCGTTCGCCCCGCAGCTCTTGATCAGGGCGGCGAGTTCGAGCAGGGCGAACACGTCGAACCGGTGCACCGCGAGTTCCGCCGTCGCCGGGTCGCGGTTGACCACCAGCAGCGACTCGGCGTGGTCGGGCAGCCCGAGGAAGGCCTGCTTGCGGCGCAGCTTGCGCCGCCACAGATAGGTGCGGGCCAGCCAGCCGAACGCGGCGCTGACCGCGGTCGCGGCCACGCCCAGGACGATGTTGCGCACGTCGTCGTTCATGGCCGCGCATGGTAGCCGGTCCGGCGTACCTTTGTTCGACACTCGACTGGCCCTGCCACCCTGACGAGAGCATGGCAATGAATTAGGCTGCGCGAACGTTCAGGCAACCGAACCACAACGAGCGTGGAGGTGCGGATGCGTCGCCCTGTCGCACGGAAACTGGCGGTCCTGGCGGTCTCGGCCGCCGTGGTGTCGGTGGGCGCCGCGGCCCCGCCCACCGCCCCGCAGAAGGCGAAGCCGAGACCGGTCCAGAAGGTCCCCGTGGCGGCCGGCTACGGCGGCGCCGTGGCCAGCGTCGACGTGGACGCCTCCGCCGCCGGTATCGAAGTGCTCAAGCAGGGCGGCAACGCCGTGGACGCGGCCGTCGCCACCGCCGCCGCCCTCGGTGTCACCGAGCCCTACTCCGCCGGCATAGGCGGAGGCGGCTACTTCGTCTACTACGACGCCCGCTCCCGCACGGTGCACACCATCGACGGCCGCGAGACCGCCCCGTTGACCGCCGACTCGAACCTCTTCGTGGAGAACGGCAAGCCGCTCGCCTTCGACGACGCCGTCAGCAGCGGTCTGAGCGTCGGCACCCCGGGCACGCCCGCCACCTGGCAGACGGCGCTGGACCAGTGGGGCACCAAACGCCTGGGCGCCGTCCTGAAGCCGGCCGAGAAGCTCGCCCGCGACGGATTCACCGTCGACGAGACCTTCCGCTCGCAGACCGCCGCCAACGAGACCCGCTTCCGCTACTTCCCCGACACCGCCAAGCTGTTCCTGCCCGGCGGGAAGCTGCCGACGGTCGGCTCGACCCTGAAGAACCCCGACCTCGCCCGCACCTACCAGCAGTTGGGCGCCAAGGGCGTCGGCGCGATCTACCAGGGCGACCTCGGCAAGGACATCGTCAGGACCGTCAACCACCCGCCCGTGGAGCCCAAGTCGGGCTGGAACGCCCGTCCGGGCAAGCTGTCCACCAAGGACCTCGCGGCCTACCGCGCCAAGCTCCAGGCGCCCACACGGACTTCGTACCGCGGTCTGCGGGTGTTCTCCATCGCGCCCTCCTCCTCCGGCGGCACGACCGTCGGCGAGGCGCTCAACATCCTTCAGCGTACGGACCTCGCCACGGCGAGCGAGTTCCAGTACCTGCACCACTACATCGAGGCGAGCCGCATCGCCTTCGCCGACCGCGGGCGCTGGGTCGGCGACCCCGCCTTCGAGGACGTGCCCACGAAGGAACTGCTGTCGCAGAAGTTCGCCGACTCCCGCGCCTGCCTGATCAAGGACGACGCCGTCCTCACCAGCCCGCTCGCACCCGGCGACCCGCGCAACCCCGCGGCCTGCTCCCGCGGCGGCACGGCCGCGCCGACGACGTACGAGGGCGAGAACACCACCCATCTGACGGTCGCCGACCGGTGGGGCAACGTCGTCGCCTACACCCTCACCATCGAGCAGACCGGTGGCAGCGGCATCACCGTGCCCGGCCGGGGCTTCCTGCTCAACAACGAGCTGACCGACTTCTCCTTCGCCCCGGCCAACCCGGCCGTGCACGACCCGAACCTGCCCGGTCCGGGCAAGCGGCCGCGCTCGTCCATCTCGCCGACGATCGTGCTGGACCGCCTCGACCGGCCGGTGGTGGCGCTCGGTTCACCGGGCGGGGCGACCATCATCACCACCGTGCTGCAGACCCTGACCGGGTTCCTCGACCGGCATCTGTCTTTGGTCGACGCGATCGCCGCACCGCGTGCCAGCCAGCGCAACGCCGCCCAGACCGAGCTCGAACCCGCCCTCTACGACAGCGTGTTGAGGAAACAGCTGGAGGCGATCGGCCACTCCTTCAAACTCAACCCGGAGATCGGAGCCGCCACGGGCATCCAGAGCCTGCCCGACGGCAGGTGGCTGGCCGCCGCGGAGAAGGTGCGCCGGGGCGGCGGCTCGGCGATGGTGGTGAATCCGTCACCCTGAACGGTCACACGCCGGGGCCCGCCTCCCGAAAGGGACGGCGGGCCCCGGCGGTTCCCCCGCGCTCATTCCGTCGACGAGGGCGGTGAAGACGGTGAAGGCGGTGGCTCCTCCTTGTTCTGGGCGTCGAACGTGAGCCTGTCGTCCTTCGCGTCCACCACCACGCGCCCGCCCTCGCGGACCCGGCCGGCCAGCAGCAGCCGGGAGAGCTGGTTCTCCACCTCGCGCTGGATGGTGCGGCGCAGCGGACGGGCGCCGTACTCGGGCTGGTGGCCGCGCCGGGCCAGCCAGTCCACGGCCGCGTCGGTGAACTCCACCGTGACGTCCTGCGCGTGCAGCAGCCGGCGCGTCTTCTCCAGCAGCAGGTCGGTGATCTGCCGCAACTGCTCGGCGGTGAGCTGGCGGAAGACGACGATCTCGTCGATCCGGTTGAGGAACTCGGGCCGGAAGTGCTCCCGCAGCGGCCTGAGGATCTGCTCGCGCCGCGCCTCCTCGTCCGCCTCCGCGCCGCCCGCGCCGAACCCGATGCCGGCGCCGCGCCGCGTGATCGCCTCCGAACCGAGGTTGCTGGTCATCACGATGACGGTGTGCGTGAAGTCCACCGTACGGCCCTGGGAGTCGGTGAGCCGCCCGTCGTCGAGCACCTGGAGCAGGACGTTGAAGACATCCGGATGCGCCTTCTCCACCTCGTCGAGCAGCAGCAGCGAGTACGGATGCCGGCGCACCACCTCGGTGAGCTGGCCGGCCTCCTCGTGACCGACGTACCCGGGCGGGGCGCCCACAAGGCGGCTGACGGTGTGCCGCTCCTGGTACTCGCTCATGTCCAGGCGGACCATGCGGTCCTCGCTGGAGAACAGGACCTCGGCCAGCGCGCGGGCCAGCTCGGTCTTGCCGACGCCGGTCGGGCCGAGGAACAGGAAGCTGCCGATCGGCCGGTCCGGGCTTGCCAGCCCGGCGCGCGAACGCAGCACCGCCTCCGAGACCGCGCTCACGGCCTCCTCCTGGCCGACGACCCGCCGGTGCAGGTGCAGCTCCAGACCGAGCAGACGCTCCTTCTCCTCCTGGGTGAGGCTGCTGACGGGGATGCCGGTCTGCCGCGACACCACCTCGGCGATGGCCTCCGCGGTGACCTCAAGGTGCTGGCCCTCGTCGGCCTCGCCGTCACCGGTGGCCTCACCGATCCGCTGCTTCAGCTCGGTGATCCGGTCGCGCAACTCCGTCGCCCGCTCGTACTGTTCGTCCGCGACCGCCTGGTCCTTGTCCAGGGTGAGCTGCTCGACCTCGCGTTCCATGGCCCGTACGTCGGTGCCCTTGGTGCGCGCACGCAGCTTCACGCGGGCACCGGCCTGGTCGATCAGGTCGATCGCCTTGTCCGGCAGACGGCGCTCCGTCAGATGGCGGTCGGACAGGTCCACGGCGGCCGTCAGCGCCTCGTCGGTGTAGCGCACCTGGTGGTGGGCCTCGTAGCGGTCGCGCAGCCCACGCAGGATCTCCAGCGCGTCCGCGGTGGACGGCTCGGGCACCAGGATCGGCTGGAACCGGCGGGCCAGCGCCGCGTCCTTCTCGATCCGCCGGAACTCCTCCAGCGTCGTCGCGCCGACGATGTGCAGCTCGCCGCGGGAGAGGGCGGGCTTGAGGATGTTGCCCGCGTCCATCGCGCCGCCCTCGCCGCCCGCACCGGCGCCGACGACGGTGTGCAGCTCGTCGATGAAGACGATCAGCCGCTCGGAGTTGGTGCGGATCTCGGTCACGATGTTGTTCAGGCGTTCCTCGAAGTCGCCCCGGTACCGGGTGCCCGCGACGACGCCCGTCAGATCCAGGGCCACCACCCGGCGGCCGATCAGGATGTCGGGTACGTCCCCGTCGGTGATCCGCTGCGCCAGACCCTCCACGATGGCGGTCTTGCCGACGCCCGCGTCGCCGATGAGCACCGGGTTGTTCTTGCCCCGCCGGGAGAGCACCTCGATGGTCTGCTCGATCTCCTGCTCCCGCCCGATCACCGGGTCGATGCGCCCCTGCCGGGCCAGCTCGGTCAGATCGCGCCCGTACTTGTCCAGGGTCGGCGTCGAGGTGGCCCGCTGTCGCTCCGTCCCGGGCGGCGCGGCGGCCTCCGGGGTCTCGGGCGGCCGGCCGGAGGAGGCGAACCGGGCCGCGTTCAGGATGTGCCCGGCCGCCGAGTCGGGGTTCGCGGCGAGCGCGCTGAGCACGTGCTCCGGGCCGATGTAACCGGCGCCGCTGGCCCGCGCCATGTCGTGCGCGTCGAGGAAGGCCCGTTTGACGGCCGGGGTGAGCGAGAGGGACGTCGGCGGCGGGGCCTCGCCCGGCGGGTGCTGTGCGGGGCCGGCCCGCTCGTCGATCTGGGTCGCGAGCGAGTCGGGGTCCGCACCGGACCGGCTGAGCAGACTGCGGGTGGGCTCGTTGGAGAGCGCGGCCCGCAGCAGGTGCTCGGTGTCCAGGTCCCGGCTGCCGTGCTCCGCGGCGTACATCGCCGCGCCCCGCACCAGTTCCCGGGCGGGCTGGCTCAGCAGCCGGCCGATGTCTACGTGCCGGGGGCCGGGGTGCGGTCCGCCGAAGAAGCGGGCGAAGAGTTCACCGAAGGGGTCGCGGTCGCCCTCCGGGCCGTTGAAGCCGCTGGTCATCGCTGTCCGTTCCCTCGCTGACAGTGGCTCCCGCCGGGTAACCGGGTGGGGGGCGTTTCATGCCACGATGGCATGGTCCGGTTCCTGGGGCACGTTCAGAGCGCCTGCGAGCCCGGGACCGGCGGGTTGCTTCGCGGGCCTTCACCGCCTCCGCTCACCGTTCCGTGAGGATGCGGGGGCCCGAGTTCGTGATCGCCACCGTGTGTTCCGCGTGGGCCGCGCGGGTGCCGTCGTTCGTGCGCAGGGTCCAGCCGTCCGGGGCCTCGTGGTAGCCGTCCGTTCCGCCGGCGATCAGCATGGGCTCGATGGCGAGGACCATGCCGTGGCGCAGGGGCAGGCCCCGGCCCGGACGGCCCTCGTTCGGGACGCCGGGGTCCTCGTGCATCTGGCGGCCGATGCCGTGGCCGCCGAACCCGTCCGGGATGCCGTAGCCCGCCCCGCGGCACACCGAGCCGATGGCGTGGGCGATGTCGCCGATGCGGTTGCCGACCAGGGCCGCCTCGATACCCGCGGCGAGCGCCCGCTCGGCGGTCTCGATCAGCCGCAGGTCCGCGGGGCGCGGCCGGCCGACGACGAGGCTGATCGCCGAGTCGCCGACCCAGCCGCCGAGCCTCGCGCCGAAGTCCAGGGAGAGGAGGTCGCCGTCGCGCAGCCGGTATTTCGTGGGGATACCGTGCACGATCGCGTCGTTCACCGAGGCGCAGAGCACCGCCGGGAACGGGGTCGGGGCGAAGGACGGCCGGTAGCCGAGGAACGGCGAGGTCGCGCCCGCCTCCCGCAGGACGTCGCGGGCCACCTCGTCCAGCTCCAGCAGGGACACTCCCACGCCGGCGGCCTTGCCCGCGGCGGTCAGGGCCCGCGCCGCGACCTGGCCGGCCTCGTACATCGCGTCGATCGACGTGTCGGTCTTCAGTTCCACCATGCCAATTACTATACCGGTATTTGAATCACGGTAGGATGCCCGTATGGTGCGCACACCCCTGACCCCCGAGGAGCGCGAGCGCGGCGAGCGGCTCGGCCGTCTGCTGCGCGCTGCGCGCGGCGACCGCAGCATGGCGCAGGTCGCGGCGAGCGCGGGCATCTCGGCCGAGACGCTGCGCAAGATCGAGACGGGCCGCGCCCCGACCCCGGCCTTCTTCACCGTCGCCGCGCTGGCCCGTGTGCTGGGGCTCTCCATGGAGGCCCTGGCCGAACAGAGCACGCCGGCCACAGCGTGAGGCGTGCACACCGTCCGCGCCGACCGGGAGCGTGGGGCGTCCCGCGGCGTGAGTCGTCCGCACCGCCCGCGCCAAGCGGGAACGTGCAGGGGTCCGCACCGCCCGCGGTGGCTGTCGGCGTGGGTGTGGACCACCGCGGGCGGTACGGGTCTCAGGGGGCGGACGGCGTGTCGGTCCTGGAGGGGCCGCCCGGGGGCGGAACCGACGGGCGGGCCGGTGCCGTGCCGGGGGTGCCGGTCGTGCGCCGGACGGTCCTGGGACGGCTGGCCGCCCACCCCATCAGGCCCGCGTTGTCCAGCGCGCCCACCCACAGGTCGGCGAGGGCGGCGGCCTCGGGGCCCGGTCGCGGTCCCACCCCGACCACCTTCAGGCCGGCGCCCACCGCGGCCCTCAGCCCGTTGACCGAGTCCTCGACGGCCAGGGCGTTGCCCTCGTTCACGCCCAGGCGGCGCACGGCCTCCGTGTAGGTGCCGTGGTGCGGCTTGGGGCGTACCTCCTCGTCGGGCACGACGATGTGCCGGAAGTGGTGCCGTAAGCCCACCGCCTCCAGGGAGAACTCCACCACGTCCGCGGGGCAGTTGCTGGCCACGGCCAGCGGTGCGACCCGGCTCAGGATCGTCACCAGCCCCTTGGCCCCGCGCGCGGCCACGGGCTCGCGCGCGACGAGGGTGCGGAAGGTCGTCAGCAGCCGCTCGGTCATCTCCCCGGCGGCCTCCGGTCTCCCGGCGACACCTGCCATGAGGGCGCCGCACTCGGTGTAGTGCAGTCCCTTCGCGCGCTCCGTGAAGTCCGGGCCGGGTTCGCAGCCGAAGTCCCGCAGGACGCTGATCCGGGCCTGCTGCCAGTGTTGTTCGGAGTCCACCAGTGTGCCGTCGCAGTCGAAGACGACGGCTTCGGGGGTCCAGTCGAGGTCGAACATGTGATGTGTGGCCATGTGCTCTTGCCGTTCTGGCGCGGGACGGACCTGCCGGAGAGCGGCACGGTCCGCCGGTCGTGGACGTCGGCGCCTGCTGTGGGTCACGCGTTTCAGAACAGCGTGAAGTCGCAGGCGGACATGGATGGTTGAGGAGTGAGGTGGGCACACGCACCGCACTGCGTGGTTTCCGGGAATTCATCCGGAACCGGAAACATAATGAACATTACGCTCCGCTTGGCCGGTCGCGGATATTCATCGCCGCAATACGCACGTGTGGGTGACACCTCACGGGTATCGGAATACGCCTTCGGCCGTGGTGGTGCCGCCCTGCCGGAAAAGGAATGCGCCGGTGCGGCCCTGGGGGGAACAGTGAATGACGGCGGGCGGAGCGTGTTCGGTGAACCGCAGCGCCGACATCCGGCAGGCGACAGGACGCACCAGCCGCCCTCCGCTGCGCAGGGCGATCGCCTGCCGCGCCGCCTCCAGCAGGGCCGTCCCGGGCACATGGTCCGTTCCGTGGTCGAACAGGAACGGGTGACGCGGATCGGCGGGGCACACCAGCAGCTCCTCGCCGGCCAGGGCGACGACGGCGTCCGCCTCCGACGCCAGCCCCAGCAGGGCGGGTTCGGGCCGTGACCCGAGCCCGGACGGCACGGCCGCGCCGGCGCCGGTCCGGAGCCGGGCGTAGCGCTCGGCGTCGAGGAACCGGGCTCCGCCCGCCGCACGGGCGAACGGCCGCCGTCCGGCCAGGAAGTCGACCCGCATGCGCAGCCCGGTCAGCGCGCCGCCGTCGCGGTCGGTGCGCAGGCCGTCCACCTGCGCCAGGCAGGTGACCTCGCTGGCCCCGTGGGGTGCCGTGGGTTCCGCGTCCACGTCCAGGGCGTAGGAGAGGTCGTCGATCAGGAAGCGGGCGGTGGGGGGCACGCCGAGGTGGCGCAGCGGGATGTAGATGCCGAGCTGGCGCAGGGTTTCGACGATCATCCAGGGGCTGTGCCGGTCGTCGCGTCCGCGGGGGAACGTGGGGTGCGAGCGCGGCCACGCGGCGGCGGCGGAGTAGGAGAGCGCGCCGTGAGGGAGGACGTCGGTCAGCAACACCTCGGCCACGGAGGTCCGGTGGACCAGTTCGCGCTCGACCGTCCGGGACCGGGCGAGGGAGCGGAGGGGGGAAAGGCCGGTGGGGCCGACGGATCCGGTCGACGGTGTGCGGGAATACCGTGTGCGCGATCCGGAGTCCATGGAAAAATGCTAATAAGACTATTAAGAGTTTCGCATGTTGGGTTCTCCCGGCCGTACGGCAAAGGCCGATAGATTCCTCCCCGCGACGCACCAACGGACGAGGGAGACGCGTGCAGGAACGGGCGGAGGAAACCCGCAGAGCCGTATTGCAGGCAGCAGCTCACCTGTTCTTCGAACGGGGTTACGCGGGAACCAGTATCGCCGACATCAGCGCACGGTCCGGCCGTACCAGCGGAGCCATCTACTTCCACTACGCCGGCAAGGAACAGCTCGCCCTCGCCGTCGTCGAGGCGCATTTCGCCGCCTGGCCGGCCCTGGTCGCCCGGCACGAGTCGGTGGCCGGGCCCGCCCTGGAGAGGCTGGTGCGGCTGAGCTTCTCGGTGGCGCGGGCGTTCCGTGACGACGTCGTCGTACGCGCCGGAGCGCGGCTGTGGGCGGAGCGGCGGTCCATCGACGTGGAGATGCCCCCGCCGTTCGTGGACTGGATCGCCGCCGTCGAACGCATGCTCGTCGCCGCCCGCGACGAGGGCGGTCTCGCCCCCGGGGCGGAACCCGGACGGGACGCTCCCACCCTGGTCGCCGCCTTCTTCGGCCTCCACACGCTCTCCGACGTCCTCGACGGCCGTCTGCTGATCGAGGACCGCCTGACCGCCCTGTGGCTGCTGCTGCTTCCCGGGCTCCAGGCCGCCCCCGCGCCCCGCGAGCTGCTGGCCAGGGTGAGCGCCCCGGTCCCGGCCTCGCAGTGACGCCCCTCGCACCGGCTCCCACGCGCTCACCCACCGGAGTGCGAAACACGATCGACTTCGCGGGTTGACGACAATGGTCTTGGCAAGCCAGGAGAAGAGGCTTACGTTCGTGCCTCTAGGCCTGTTCTACGGGCGTAGAGGCTCTGACGTACGTCGAAGGAGCAGCTCATGGCCAACGTCGTCCGTGCGGCCCTGGTCCAGGCCACCTGGACCGGCGACACCGAGTCCATGGTCGCCAAACACGAGGAGCACGCCCGCGAGGCGGCCCGTCAGGGGGCCCGTATCATCGGGTTCCAGGAAGTCTTCAACGCGCCGTACTTCTGCCAGGTCCAGGAGCCGGAGCACTACCGCTGGGCCGAGCCGGTGCCCGACGGGCCCACGGTCCGGCGCATGCGGGAACTCGCCCGCGAGACCGGCATGGTGATCGTCGTCCCGGTGTTCGAGGTCGAGCAGTCCGGTTTCTACTACAACACCGCCGCCGTGATCGACGCCGACGGCAGCTACCTCGGCAAGTACCGCAAGCACCACATCCCGCAGGTCAAGGGCTTCTGGGAGAAGTACTACTTCAAACCCGGCAACCTCGGCTGGCCCGTCTTCGACACCGCCGTCGGCCGGGTCGGCGTCTACATCTGCTACGACCGCCACTTCCCGGAGGGCTGGCGGCAGCTCGGCCTGAACGGCGCCCAGCTCGTCTACAATCCCTCCGCCACCCACCGCGGCCTGTCCGCCTATCTGTGGCAGCTGGAACAGCCGGCCGCCGCCGTCGCCAACGAGTACTTCGTCGCCGCGATCAACCGCGTCGGCCGGGAGGAGTACGGCGACAACGACTTCTACGGAACGAGCTACTTCGTCGACCCCCGCGGACGGTTCGTCGGAGACGTCGCCGACGGCTCCAAGGAGGAACTCCTCGTCCGCGACCTCGACTTCGACCTCATCGAAGAGGTGCGGCAGCAGTGGGCCTTCTACCGCGACCGCCGCCCCGACGCCTACGAAGGGCTGGTGCAGCCGTGAGCGACCTGTACGACCGTCACCGGGCCGTCGCGCCCGACTGGCTGGCGCTCTACTACGAGGACCCGATCGAGATCACCCACGGCGAGGGCCGTTACGTCTGGGACGCCGACGGCCGGCGCTACCTCGACTTCTTCGGCGGAATCCTCACGACCATGACCGCCCACGCGCTGCCCGAGGTCACCAAGGCGGTGACCGAGCAGGCCGGCCGGATCATCCACTCCTCCACGCTCTACCTCAACCGCCCGATGGTCGAACTCGCCGAGCGCGTGGCCCAGTTGAGCGGCATCTCGGACGCCCGGGTGTTCTTCACCACCTCCGGCACCGAGGCCAACGACACCGCCCTGCTGCTCGCCACCACCCACCGGCGCAGCAACACCATCCTGGCCATGCGCAACAGCTACCACGGCCGCTCCTTCAGCGCCGTGGGCATCACCGGCAACCGAGGCTGGTCCCCGACCTCCCTGTCCCCGCTCCAGACGCTCTACGTCCACGGCGGCGTACGCACCCGCGGCCCCTTCGCCCACCTGAGCGACGCCGAGTTCACCGCCGCCTGCGTCGAGGACCTCAGGGACCTCCTCGGCCACACCCGCCCGCCCGCCGCGCTGATCGCCGAACCCGTCCAGGGCGTCGGCGGCTTCACCTCCCCGCCCGACGGCCTGTACGCCGCCTTCCGCGACGTGCTCCAGGAGCACGGCATCCTGTGGATCTCCGACGAGGTGCAGACCGGCTGGGGTCGCACCGGCGACCACTTCTGGGGCTGGCAGGCACACGCGCGCAGTGGACCGCCCGACATCGTCACCTTCGCCAAGGGCATCGGAAACGGCGCCTCCATCGGCGGGGTCGTCGCCCGCGCCGAGATCATGAACTGCCTGGACGCCAACAGCATCTCCACCTTCGGCGGCACCCAGCTCACCATGGCCGCTGGCCTCGCCAACCTCAACTACCTCCTGGAACACGACCTCCAGGGCAACGCCCGGCGCGTCGGCGGACTCCTCATCGAGCGGCTGCGGGCCGTCGCCGCCCAACTGCCCGGCGTACGGGAGGTCCGTGGACGCGGCCTGATGATCGGCGTCGAGCTGACCCGGCCGGGCACCGACGAGGCCGACCCGCAGGCGGCCACCGCCGTGCTGGAGGCGGCCCGGCAGGGCGGCCTGCTCATCGGCAAGGGCGGCGGACACAGCACCAGCGCCCTGCGCATCGCCCCGCCGCTGTCCCTGACCGTCGCGGAGGCCGAGGAGGGCGCCGCGATCCTGGAGGGCGCACTGCGCGCCGCGTACTAGCGCCACGGCACTGGCACCAAGCGCCGCGTACCAGTGCCACGGCACCGGCGCCCCGGAGGCGAACCGAACCGCACGCAGAGGGGAACGTCGCCATGACCACCGCCTCGGACACACCCCCGACCACCTGGAACCCGCAGGAACCCGCCCTGTCGGTGCGCCAGGTCCTCACCATGGAGCGGGTGCTCGCGGGGGAGCCCGAGGTGGTGGCCGGCGCCGGCCACCTCGACCGGCCCGTGCGCTGGGTGCACGTCGCCGAGGCCGCCGACGTCGGCGTGATGCTCAGCGGCGGCGAGATGGTCCTCACCACCGGCGTGCTGCTCGCCGGCGACGAGGAGAAACAGGCCGAGTACATCCGCTCCCTGCACCGCGCGGAGGCCGCGGCCGTCGTACTGGGCCTGGGCCGGGCCTTCCCCACCCCGCCGGACGTGATGCGCCGGGCCGCCGAGCGGTGCCAGCTCCCCCTGGTCGTCCTGCACCGCCCCTTCCCCTTCGCCGAACTGACCGAGGAGGTCCAGTCCCGGCTGGTACGGCGCAAGTTCGCCTCCGTCAGCCTGTCGGAGGCCGTACGCACCGCCCTCACCGCGCTGATCACGACGGGCGCCCCCCTCCAGGCACTGCTCGACGAGATCGCCCAGCACAGCGCCTGCCCCGTCGTCGTCACCAACCTCGCCCACCGCGTCCTGGCCACGGCGGGGGAGCGGTCGGCGGTCGACGACGTACTGCGGGACTGGGAGCGCATCTCCCGGCAGGCCGGCGCCGGACAGGGCGACGGCTGGATCCGCGCCGAACTCGGCGGGCGCGGCGAGCGGTGGGGACGGATCGTGCTGTGCGGCCACCGCGGCGACAGTGCCACCGGACGGCTGCTGGCCGACCGCGCCGCCGAGGCCCTCGTCCTGCACCGCATGCTCGGCGGCAACGCCGGCTGCTCCTGGGAGGAGCAGTCCGCGCAGGGCCTGCTCACCGACCTCGTCGGCGGAGCCGTACCGGCCCGGCAACTGCTGCCCCGGGCGCGCGCCGCCGGACTGCCGGTCAACCGGCGCACCTTCGTCCCGCTGGTCGTACCGGACGGCGAGGTGGCCGCGCTCGACCGGCTGCTGCGCCTGCTCGGCCTTCCCGGGCTGGTCGCCGAGCTCGCCGAGGGCGTCACCGCCGTGCTGCTCAGCCTCGCCCGCGACCAGGACGCCGACGCCCTCACCGGGCACTTCGCGGCCCGGCTGCGCGAAGCGTCCGGCGCGGACCGCGCGGTTGTCGCCGCAGCGGACGCCCGCACCGTCTGGGACGACGTGCCCGCCGGGCTGCGCGAGGCCCGGCACGTCGCCCAGGCCGTCGCCGACTCCGCCGACGCCCTGGACCTCCCGGCCGTCGTACGCCTGAAGGACGTGCACCTGCGGGGACTGGTCCGACTGCTGCGCGACGACCCGCACGTGCAGTCCTTCGCCGAGCGCGAGCTGGACGGACTGCTGCGCCGGGCCGACGACGACCTGCTGCCCGTGCTGCGCACCTACCTCGCCACCGGCCGCAACAAGTCCCGCACCGCCCAGCTCCACCACGTCTCCCGGCCCGCGCTCTACCGCCGCCTGGAGTCCATACAGGCGTGCCTCGGGGTGGACCTCGACGACTTCGAACAGGCCGCCTCGGTGCACATCGCGCTCCTCGCGCACGACGCGCAACAGGAGTGAACCGGAAGGACGGCCGGGAGAACGGCGGTGAGACATGGGACGGACCCGGAGTGACACGGTGGCACGCCCCGCCCCCGCAGACGTGACACGGTGCACCTCAAAGCCGAGCCGCAGGCTTTCTACGCTCCCGGCACATCCAGCGAGTGGAGGTCCCGATGAGCAAGGTGATCCGCGCCGCCATCTTCCAGACCGGGTGGACCGGCGACAAGGAATCCATGATCCAGGTCCACGAGCAGGCGGCCCGCGACGCGGCCGCGCAGGGCGCCCAGGTGCTCTGCTTCCAGGAACTGTTCTACGGACCGTACTTCTGCCAGGTCCAGGACCCCGCCTTCTACGAGTACGCCGAGCAGATCCCCGAGGGCCCGATCGTCCGGCGCTTCCAGGCGCTCGCGAAGGAACTCGGCCTCGTCCTGGTCCTGCCGATGTACGAGGAGGAGCAGCCCGGCGTCCTCTACAACACCGCCGCCGTGATCGACGCGGACGGCTCCTACCTCGGCAAGTACCGCAAGACCCACATTCCGCAGGTCAAGGGCTTCTGGGAGAAGTTCTACTTCCGGCCCGGCAACAGCGGCTGGCCGATCTTCGACACCAAGGCGGGCCGGATCGGCGTCTACATCTGCTACGACCGGCACTTCCCGGAGGGCTGGCGGGCCCTCGGACTGGCCGGCGCCGAGATCGTCTTCAACCCGTCGGCCACCTCGCGCGGACTGTCCGGCTACCTGTGGCAGCTGGAGCAGCCGGCGGCTGCCGTCGCCAACGAGTACTTCGTCGGCGCGATCAACCGGGTCGGCGTCGAGGAGTACGGCGACAACGACTTCTACGGCACCTCCTACTTCGTGGACCCGGAGGCGCAGTTCGTCGGCGAACCGGCGAGCGACAAGGACACCGAACTCGTCGTGCGGGACCTGGACCTGGCCAAGCTGCGCGAGGTCCGCGACCGCTGGCAGTTCTACCGAGACCGCGCCCCGGGCACGTACGAGCCGCTGACCGTGCCCTGACCGCCGGGCCCGCGACCCACCATGCACGTCCGACCGGAAGGAGAGGGAGCTTGACGTCCTCCTCCGCCTAGAGGCGGGGGATTCCAGCGGTCGCCCGCTGGGTTTCCTGCTTCACCGACGACCGCCCCGTCCGGGAGGACTCCCGTTGAGGTCTTACACCGTCTCCACAGGCAGACGCCGCCAGCCCGGCGGCCAGGGTGTTGCGTGCCGCGTTCACATCGCGGTCATGCACGGTGCCGCAGACGCACGTCCACTCGCGGACGTTCAGCGGCAGCTTCTCGCGGACCGTGCCGCAGGCCCCGCACAGCTTCGAGCTGGGGAACCAGCGGTCGATCACGACGAGTTCGCGCCCGTACCAGGCGCACTTGTACTCCAGCATCGACCGCAACTCGGTCCAGGACGCGTCGGAGATGGCGCGTGCCAGCTTGCCGTTCTTCAGCAGGTTGCGGACGGTGAGGTCTTCGATCACGACCGTTTGGTTCTCACGGACGAGTCGAGTCGACAGCTTGTGGAGGAAGTCCCGTCGCCGGTCGGCGATCCGGGCGTGGATACGGGCGACCTTCCGGCGTGCCTTCTCCCGGTTCGCCGACCCCTTCCCCTTCCGGGACAGCTCCCGCTGCGCCTTGGCGAGCCTCGCCCGGTCGCGGCGTTCGTGGCGCGGGTTGGTCACCTTCTCGCCGGTCGACAGGGTCACCAGCGAGGTGATGCCCGCGTCGATGCCGACAGCGTTCGCGGTGGCCAGTGCCGGGGTGATGGTGTCCTCGCACAGCAGGGACACGAACCAGCGGCCGGCCGCGTCGCGGGATATGGTCACCGTGCTCGGTTCCGTGCCCTCGGGAAGCGGACGGGACCAGCGGATGTCCAGCGGTGCCGACATCTTCGCCAGCGTCAGCCTGCCCTCACGCCACGTGAAGGCCGAGCGTGTGTACTCGGCCGACGCCCGGGAATTCTTCCGGCTCTTGAAGCGGGGGTACTTGGCGCGCTTGGCGAAGAAGTTCGCGAAAGCGGTCTGCAGATGCCTGAGCGCCTGTTGGAGAGGGACGGAGGAAACGGCTGCGAGGAACGCCAGTTCCTCCGTCTTCTTCCATTCCGTCAGTCGCGCGGAGGACTGGACGTAGGAGATTCGGCGCTGCTCGCCGTATCACGCCTCAGTGCGCTCCTGAAGTGCCTTGTTGTACACGAGTCGGACGCAGCCGAACGTGCGGGACAGCTCTGCCGCCTGCTCATCCGTGGGATGGAAGCGGTACTTGAATGCCCGCTTGAGCTGTTGCGTCACGACTCACATTCTATCAGGTCTCCTGTGAGCAAGGGTCGTTGCTTGGACGGTGGAGCGATCTCCGCCGCTGTGCGGCTCTGCTCGGGGAATGCGATTTCTACGGGGTTCTCACGCAAGGAGTTTCCGATGAGTCGTACCGTCATCCGCGGCGGCCTCGTCATCACCGCCGCCGACGAGATCCACGCCGACGTCCTGATCGAGGACGGCCGCATCGCCGCCCTCGCCGCATCCGGCACCCCGGCCGCCGAGGCGTTCACCGCCGAGCGGGCGATCGACGCCACCGGCAAGTACGTGATCCCGGGCGGGGTCGACGGCCACACCCACATGGAGATGCCGTTCGGCGGCACCTACGCCGCGGACACCTTCGAGACCGGCACCCGGGCCGCCGCCTGGGGCGGCACGACCACGATCGTGGACTTCGCCATCCAGACCGTCGGCGGATCCCTGCGCGAGGGCCTGGACGCCTGGCACGCCAAGGCCGAGGGCAACTGCGCGATCGACTACGGCTTCCACATGATCGTCTCCGATGTGAACCAGGAGACGCTCAAGGAGATGGACCTGCTGGTGGAGGAGGGCGTGACCTCCTTCAAACAGTTCATGGCCTATCCCGGGGTCTTCTACAGCGACGACGGGCAGATCCTGCGCGCCATGCAGCGCGCCGCCGACAACGGCGGACTGATCATGATGCACGCAGAGAACGGCATCGCCATTGACGTCCTGGTCGAACAGGCACTGGCCCGCGGGGAGACCGACCCGCGCTACCACGGAGAGGTCCGCAAGGCCCTGCTGGAGGCCGAGGCCACCCACCGCGCCATCCGGCTCGCCCAGGTCGCGGGCGCGCCGCTGTACGTCGTGCACGTCTCGGCGCAGGAGGCGGTCGCCGAACTGGCCAGGGCACGCGACGACGGGCTCAGCGTGTTCGGCGAGACCTGCCCGCAGTACCTGTTCCTGTCCACCGACAACCTCGCCGAGCCCGACTTCGAGGGCGCCAAGTACGTGTGCTCGACGCCCCTTCGCCCCAAGGAGCACCAGGCGGCCCTGTGGAAGGGCCTGCGCACCAACGACCTCCAGGTGGTCTCCACAGACCACTGCCCCTTCTGCTTCACCGGCCAGAAGGAACTCGGCCGCGGCGACTTCTCCAAGATCCCCAACGGCATGCCGGGCGTGGAGAACCGGATGGACCTGCTCCACCAGGCCGTCGTCGACGGGCACATCTCGCGCCGCCGCTGGATCGAGATCGCCTGCGCCACCCCGGCCCGCATGTTCGGCATGTACCCGAAGAAGGGGACAATCGCGCCGGGCGCCGACGCGGACGTGGTCGTCTACGACCCGCACGCCGAGCAGGTCATGTCCGCCGAGACCCACCACATGAACGTCGACTACTCGGCGTACGAAGGCAGGCGGATCACCGGCCGGGTGGAGACCGTGCTCTCCCGCGGCGAACTTGTCATCACCGAGCGGGAGTACACCGGGCGCGCCGGGCACGGCGTCTACACCCCGCGCTCCACCTGCCAGTACCTCGACTAGGAGTGCCGCCCATGGACTTCGGACTCGTCCTCCAGACCGACCCGCCGGCCTCGCGTGTGGTCGACCTGATGCAGCGCGCCGAGCGCAACGGCTTCCGCTACGGCTGGACCTTCGACTCCGCCGTGCTCTGGCAGGAGCCGTTCGTGATCTACAGCCAGATCCTCGCGAACACCGAGAAGCTGACCGTCGGTCCCATGGTCACCAACCCCGGCACCCGCACCTGGGAGGTCACCGCCTCCACCTTCGCCACCCTCAACGACATGTTCGGCAACCGCACGGTCTGCGGCATCGGCCGCGGCGACTCCGCGATGCGGGTGGCCGGCCGCAAGCCCAACACCCTGGCCCGGATCAGCGAGGCGATGAAGGTCATCCGGGCACTCGGCAGGGGAGAGGAGGCCGACCTCGGCGGCACGGTGATCAAGTTCCCGTGGGTCAGGCCCGGTGCCCGACTGCCCGTCTGGATGGCCGCGTACGGGCCCAAGGCACTGAAGATGACCGGAGAGGAGGCCGACGGCTTCATCCTCCAGCTCGCCGACCTGTATCTGACCGAGTACATGGTGAAGGCCGTGAAGGACGCGGCGGCCGCCGCCGGGCGCGACCCGTCCGCGGTGAGGATCTGCGTCGCCGCCCCCGCGTACGTCACCGCCGACGACTCGCCCGAGGCGCTCGCCCACGCCCGTAACCAGTGCCGGTGGTTCGGCGGCATGGTCGGCAACCACGTGGCCGACCTGGTCGCCCGCTACGGAGAGCACTCCGCCGCCGTACCCGACGAGCTCACCGAGTACATCAAGGCCCGCCAGGGCTACGACTACGCCCACCACGGGCGCAGCGGCAACCCGGACACGCAGTTCGTGCCCGACGAGATCGTCGACCGGTTCTGCGTGGTCGGACCGGTCGAGAAGCACATCGAGAAGCTGAACGCGCTGCGCGAGCTGGGCGTGGACCAGTTCGCCGTGTACGACATGCACGACGCGCAGGAAGCCGTGATCGACGCGTACGGGCAGCAGATCATCCCGGCCGTCAACTCCTGAGTCCCCGAGCGCTGTTCCCATCCCCCCTCTGTCCCCCCTCCCCGCCTCCCCGGGGAGGGGCCGGGCGCCCGCACCGCCCCGTTTTTACCCGTCTCATCGATTGGGCTGCCCATGACCGACACCGCTCCCCCGGCCATACCGCCGTCCGCGCAGGTCACCCTCCCCGACGGGCGCGTGGAGATCGCCCCCGGCACCCCGCCGCCCAGCGGTCCCTACGCCAACGCCGACCTGCTGCCCGTCCCGGTCGCCCAGCGCACCTGGACCACGTACAACTTCTCCGCGCTGTGGGTCGGCATGGCCCACAACACGGCCTCCTGGACCCTGGCCTCCGGCCTGATCGCCGTCGGCATGGACTGGAAGCAGGCGGTGTTCACCATCGCCCTGGCCAACCTGATCGTGCTGGTCCCCATGCTGCTCACCGGGCACGCGGGACCCAAGTACGGCATCCCCTTCCCGGTCTTCGCCCGCGCCTCCTTCGGCGTGCGCGGCGCCAACCTGCCCGCCGTCGTACGGGCGTTGGTGGCGTGCGGCTGGTTCGGCATCCAGACCTGGATCGGCGGCGAGGCGATCTACTTCCTCGCCGGGAAGCTGATCGGCAGCGGCTGGACGGATGCCGGAAAGGTGGGCGGCCACGCCTGGACGATGTGGCTGTCGTTCGCCATCTTCTGGGCCATCCAGGTCGCCGTCATCTACCGGGGCATGGAGACCATCCGCCGGTTCGAGAACTGGGCGGCGCCCTTCGTGCTCGTCGGCGCCTTCGTGATGCTGTGGTGGATGAGCAGCAAGGCCGGCGGACTCGGCCCGCTCTTCGACCAGCCGTCGAAACTGGGCTGGGGAGCGGACTTCTGGAAGCTGTTCGCGCCGTCCCTGATGGGCATGATCGGCTTCTGGTCCACCCTGTCGCTGAACATCCCGGACTTCACCCGGTACGGCAGGAGCCAGAGGGCGCAGACCCGGGGCCAGGCGCTCGGACTGCCCACGACCATGACCCTGTTCGCGTTCCTGTCCGTGCTGGTCACCTCCGGCTCCCAGGCCGTGTACGGCGAGGCGGTGTGGGACCCGGTGCAGTTGGCGGCGAAGACCGACAACGTGGTGGGCCTGGTGTACGCGCTGGTGACCGTGCTGGTGGCGACCCTGTCGGTCAACATCGCGGCCAACATGGTCTCCCCGGCCTTCGACTTCTCCAACATCGCGCCGCGCAAGGTCAGTTTCCGCACCGGCGCGCTGGTCACCGCGGTGCTCGCCGTGGTGATGTGCCCGTGGAAGCTGTACGCCGACCCGCAGGGCTACATCTTCACCTGGCTCGGACTGGTCGGCGGTCTGCTCGGTACGGTGGCCGGCATCCTCATCGCCGACTACTGGGTCCTCAGGCGCTCCCGACTGGACCTGGCCGACCTGTACCGCCCGGGCGGCGGACGCTACTGGTACGAGGGCGGCTGGAACTGGCGGGCGGTCGTGGCCTTCGTGACGGGCGGCGTGCTGGCCGTCGGCGGCGCGGACTTCCACCCGCTGATCGACGGCCGCCCCATCCCGGCCCTGAGGTCCCTCGCCGACTACGGCTGGGCGGTGGGCCTGGGCACCTCGCTGGTGCTGTACCTGCTGCTGATGGCGGCGCGCACCCGGCAGCGGGCCTCCGCCTGACGCGCGTCACGGCCTGACACGCGGCGCCGCCCTGGAGGACGGTCAGCCCGCACGACCCTTCTCCAGGGCGGCCATCGCCTCCTTGGCGGCCTTGATGGCGCCCTTGTTGATCTCGTCCGTGCTCGGCGCCTTCTTCGACTCGAAGTCGCTGCCGTTGTACGTGACGACCACGATCGCGTTGGCGGAGCGGGCCAGCACCACGCCCTCGCGGGTCTCCTGCTTGTCCTCGGTGGTCAGGTTCACCACCGAGTAGCCACTGTCCCCGAGGCCGGGCACGGCCCCGCCGCCGCTCTTGTCGGTGGTCCGCTGCTGGTACGACTTCAGCGCCGCCTCGTCCGTCGCCATGATCTCGAAGGACACGTCGAGCCAGCGGTAGTCGTAGCCCTTGAGCGCGTTCCACGAGCAGGTCCGGCGTACGTTGGTGTCCGTCGACGGAATCTCCTTGCCCGTCGTCTTGGCCCCCGGCACCAGGGACGTGATCGTCTTCTCGGCGATGCTGGTGCACGGCACCGGCGCGGACGCGTACGTCTTGGTCGCCGCGGTCGACGACGGCGCGGACGGCTCGGAGGACGACCGGTCGTCGGAGCCGCGCTCCTCCTGCTGCGCGGCCTTGGGGTCGGCGGCGGCCGGCGACGCGGCGAACGGGCCGGACGTCAACGCCCAGCCCGCGCAGGCGAGCACGACGACCGGACTCAGACGCGCGGTGAGCGCGAGAGGGAGGGGAAGTTCACGCACGGCGCACTTCTCGTGTGGGGGACGGACGCGGAGCGATTCCACACCGCGGACGGGACCTCAGTGTCACACGAGTCCCCGCGAGGCGAAAGCGATACCGCGCTCTGTAGCCGGACGGTCACGGCCGTTTGCTCCTGGCGTACCGTTTGCTGCTTATGTCGCAGTGTCGCTGCCGCCGTGCGCCGATCAACTCCCCACCCTCGCCGCGGAGTCGAGACCGGTGAAGGTGTGCGCGTAGGAGGCTACGGCACCCGCGCCGTCCACTGCCAGCCGGACACCATGCGCTTTCGCCTCTACCACCTGCCCGCCCGTCTGGCCCGCCATGCTCGCCGCCGCTTCCTGCGCATCGAGCGGACCTGGCCCTGGGCACCGGCGTTCACCACCAGCTGGAAGCGGCTGACCCGGCTTCCGGCCGTCACCTGACGCCCGGCATCGCCCCCACGAGGACCAGGAAGGAGTGCAGCCCCGCAGTCTCCGGGCCCGTGGAACCCGGCGCAGCCGCGGCGTCACGCGACGGCCCACCCTCAACCGGCAGAGGACATTACGGGCGAACCGCCGGACCGATCACCGATCGAACCCCGCTGACGAATCGAGGCTAACGACGGACTACCGGCGCAGGACACTAGAAGAACGACGGGTCCGCCGCCACAAGGCGGCGGACCCGTCGCTGAAAGACCAGGGCCAGAGACAACCGGGCCCCATGCCATGCGGGGAGATACAGCAGCGGAAGTCGCCGAGGTCGAGTACACCGCCTTCACCGGCAAGGCCAAGAAAAGCGGCGCTTGTACTCTCCGTGGCGATCTGCCCGTTCACCACCACCGACACGAAGCCGAGAGATCGCAGTTCTGGCCCCCTTCCTGCCCCCGCCGACAGCCGGTTGAATGAACGCACATCGAGCATCGGGGGGCGCCATGATGGCGGAAGAGTTCGGGTATCAGATGTCGCCGAGACCGGCATCCGCGATGACTCCGACCGTGGAGGCGGTGGTGAACGCAGAGCTGAACAAGGCGAAGAACGAAAAGTCGGAGATACCTCTTGGTCTCACGGGAACAGGCCTGGCGGTAGCCGTCTTCTTGAATCCCCTCTGGTACCAGGACGAACCCTCACTGATCGCAGTCCTCCTCCCCTTGGCCTTGGGCATCGTTATGGTGATCTGGTCAGTACATGAGGACACCAAGATCAAGGGAAACGTGCAGGCCATGGAACGCAAGGCGGCTGTGGCGCTCTCGAGTTCCTGGCAGGTGTGGCCCTGCCGCTTGGAAGAACTACCCGGGGGGAAAGGCAAGGGAATGATGCTGCTCGGCCCGGATTCGACGGTCGCGTGCACCTTCAGCTCTCCGGTACCGGAAAGCGTATGGGTCGGTACGCCGGACGGTCGCGGAGTGTTCTGGTTCGCGGGCGACTTGCGGTTCGGAGGGCTGATGTCCGTCCCGGGTGGAAGTCCCCTCTGGTGGGCTCATCCCGTACCGACGCCACCGACGCTTGCACCCACCGGCCGCAGACAGGAAGCGCTCGAAGAAGCGGTCATCCACCAAGCCGTCGGCTTTGCCTTCGAGGAGTGGCTGTAGGAGTTGAGGACCAGGAGCAGGAGCCTGCGACTGTCTAGTAGACCGTCGCAGCTATTTTTTGGATAGAGGTGGCGGAGTTTGATGCGTGCGTCGTGGGTGGTGAAGTGCCAGTCCACCTGACATTGGTCGGCGTTGGTGGCGTTCTGCCAGGCCGAGAGTTCGGTGTTGAGGATGTCGAGGTTGCCGATCCGGCGGTCGAGGCATTGCCTGGTCAGTGCGGAGAGTTCGATCTCGGCGATGTTGAGCCATGACCCGTGTTTGGGTGTGTGGTGGATTTCGAGGCGTTGGGCCAGGGCGAAGGCCTCTTCTGGGTCGAATGCCTCGTAAAGTGAGGCGATGCCGTGGGTGTTGAGGTTGTCCATCACCAGCACCACGGCCTCGGGGTAATCCACGCTCAGCAGCTGCTTGACCTGGCCGGCCCAGTCGATCCGGGTCCGCTGGGGCAGTGCCTGAACCCGACGCCATCCGCGCAGGGGTTCGACCCACACGAAGATTGAGCACGTGCCGCAGCGGATGTACTCGCTGTCCTGGCAGGCGTCGTGACCAGGGCGGGCCGGGAGCGGGTTGCGGGCTTGATCGAGGAGCTGGTAGGGCTTCTCGTCCATGCACACCACCGGACGTGCCGGGTCATAGGGCCGGGCATAGATGGCCAGCGCGTCTTCCATCCGGGCCGCGAACTCCGCGTTCGCTCGTGGTGGGATGGTCCAGCACTTCTTCAGATGAGGACGCAGTTTCGTTTTTTTAAGACCCGCCCGATGGTGGAGTGATCCAGATCGGGGATGTCCTCGACCAGCGCGACGTGCTTCTCCAACAGCCGCAGCGACCACCGGGCATAACCCTCGGGTGGCTGTGAGCACGCCATCGCGATCAGCCGGGCTTCGACCTCACCGGTCACCGGCGAGGGCACCGGCGGGAGGTCGCGCTTCTTCCGCGCGACCGTGGCGTGAACATCGCCACCGGTCTCAGCGAAACGCTTGGCGACCAGCCGCAACGTCTCACCCGAGACCCCGACCCGGGCAGCAATCACGTCCTGCGAGCCGATCGCGCCTGCAGAAGTGTCGAGCGCGAGCAGTATCCGTGCCCGCCTGATCACCGAGGCCGGATGAACCCCCGTCGTGGTCACCCGAACCAACTCTTCACGATCAGCCGCGGTCAGCACCACCGGCCTCTTCTGCAAACCCATCACACCAGCCCTGTCTGGAAGAACGGAAGGAGAATCTGCCAGACACCAACCTCCCAACCAAACAACCCATAACTAAGCAGCGACACGCTACTAGGGCGTATTTCGAAAGTCCCGCACTGCTGAGGCCTCGTCCTGGGTGCGGGCTGCGGCCACGAGGTCACCGGCCATGGTCTGGGTCTTGGCCAGGGTGTCGAGGCCCACGGCCAGCCAGGTGCGGGAACCGATCTGTCGCCACAGCCTGACGGCTGCTTCGGCGCGTCGGCGGGCCGGCGCCGGTCGGCCTGCTACGAGTTGCGCCTCGGCGAGTGCATAGAGCGTCGCTGCCTCGCCCCACAGGTTGCCGAACTCCCGGTAGGTCCAGAGGGTGCCGGCCAGTAGTCGACGCCCCTCCGCATGAGCGCCTTGTCGCACCAGGACGTCCCCCAGCCAGCAGGTGGCGTGTGCGGTGGTGAGCCGGTCGCCCAGACTCTCGCTGATCGAGGCTGCCTGCCGGAAGCAGTCGGCGGCGGCGGGGTAGGCGCCACGTGCGCGGTGGCTCTGTCCCAGGCATCGCAGGGCCTGGGCTTCGCCGGGCCGGTAGCCCGCTTCCCGGCTCGCCCGCAGGCACTGTGTGAACCGCTCCATGGCCGCTTCGACACGCCCCTGCTCGAGGTAGATGACGCCGATGCCGTTGGTGGCGTAGACGAGGCAGTTGACGTTCTCCACCGTTCGGGCCAGCGCGGCCGCCTGTTCGAAATGACGCACGGCCGAGGAGTAGTGGCCCAACAGGCGGTGTACGTACGCCAGCCCGGCTGTGGCGCTGGCCCGGTAGTCCGGGCCCTCGCGGTCGGCGAGCTGCAGCGCCTGCTCGAAGTGGTCCAGCGCTTCCGGGTACCGGTCGAGGATGGTGGTGAGTTCGCCCAGGCAGCGGTGGAGTTGGGTGGCGCTGCGCTGGTTTCCGCTGCTCAGTGCCGCCTTGAGCGCCCGGTTCTGGAGCCGTTCCCAGTCGTCGAAGTGGCTGCCGATCTGGAAGAGCGTTGTCAGCGTGGCGGCCAGCCCGGCGGCCGGTGCGATCTCGGTTCTGTCGAGCGCCTGGTCCACCACGTCGATGAGGAATTGGCGCTCGTCGTTGAACCAGGCCAGTGGGTCCGCGAGGATCTGGGTGGTGTCCGTCGGGGAGGGCTGCCAGGATGCCAGGCCGGCCTGCGAGGTGCCCTGGAAGTCGACGCTGAGGGTGTCCGCGGCCAGGTCGGCCAGGTGCAGGCTCGCGCCCAGCAGCTGTGTGAGCGCGTCCGTACGGTCCAGCGGCGAGACCTCCCGCTCCGCCCGTTCCCGGCCCAGCAGCCGCACCAGGTCGTGCAGTCGGTAGCGCGCTCCGGTGGCACCAGCCGCCGCGACCTCCACCACATGCACATCCACCAGCTCGTCGAGCACGGCCTCCGCGCGGCCCAGGTCCATGTCCAGCAGCGCGGCCAGGGCCCAGACGGCGAAGTCCGGTCCAGGCAGCAGGGCGAGCATCCGCAGGGCGTGCCGAGTCATGGGGGCCATGCCCCGGTAGGTCAGCTCCAGGCTGGCCCGTACGGCGATGTGACCGACGGCCAGCTCATCAAGCTTGCGTTGCTCGTCGGCGAGCGCACGGGCGACCTTGGCCAGCGGCCAGTGCGGTCGTGCGGCCAGTCTCGCTCCGGTGACCCATACCGCGAGGGGCAGGCCGCCACAGGTTTCCACGATGGACCGGGCCGATTCGGACTCCGCGACGGTCCGGTCCGCGCCCACCATCTCACGCAACAGAGCCAGCCCCGTTGCGGAGTCGAGGACTCTCAGGGGGAGCCGGACGCCGCCCAGGCTCGCCAGTGTGGTCCGGCTGGTGACAATGGTGGCGCAGTGTTCACCGCTGGGCAGAAGGTCGTCCACCAGCAGCGCATCGGCCGCGTTGTCCAGCACGACGAGTGTCCTGCGCTGGGCCAGCAAGGTGCGGTAGAGATTGATTCGCCCGGTCGCGTCCGGGGGCATCGCACCGCCGTGTACGTCGAGCGCCCGCAAGAAGGTGCCCAGGACCGTGAACGGCTCGGCCGGCTCGTCACTGAAACCCCGCAGGTCCACGTAGAGCTGACCGTCCGGAAACCGGGAGGCCAGCAGATGCCCCGTGCGCACGGCGAAGGCCGTCTTGCCGACCCCGGCCGAACCAGTGACCAGGAGGGTCACCGGCCCGGACGTCTCCTGGCCGAGCAGTCGGCAGGCCTCGGCCAACTCGTCCTCCCTGCCGACGAAAAGGGACGGGGCCGGTGGAAGCAGGTGGGGGCGCGGTTGCTGTGCGTTCGCTCCGACCCGATCCTCGTGACCGCTGCTGGTGGCGTCGTCCGGCCGGTCCGAAGCCGACGCGTGCGGGCTTGCCGCTGACGCGGCCCGCTGAGGGGACGGGACGCGTGCCGGTACGGAAGCGATGCCGGAAAGGTGGGAGGGCACGTCGAGCGCAGGGTCGGAGGTGAGCAACTGCTGGTGAAGCTGTCGTAGGGCTTGGCCGGGATCGACCCCCAGCTCCTCGGCCAGCCGCCCCCGCATGCGCTGGTAGTGGGCCAGGGCATCAGCGGGACGTCCCTCGCGGTGCAGGGCGAGCATGAACTGGCCGGCCACCCGCTCGTCCAAGGGATGGGCGACGGCCCGTGCCGACAGATCGGCCAAACACTCGTTGTGGCGGCCGGTACGCAGCATGGCGTCGGCCCGGTCCAGCTCCGCCGTCCATCGCTCTGTCCGCAGCTGCTCGCGCACGGTGTCCACCCACAGGCAGTCCATGCCTGCCAGCGGTTCGCCCTGCCAAAGCCCGAGCCCCTCCTCGAACAGGCTCAGGGCGGACCGGTCGTCCGGGACCTTCCTGGCCCGTGCGATCAGGTGGCGGAAGCAGTGCAGATCCACCGTGGTCTCGTCTATGTCGAGCACGTAACCGCCGGACCGGCGGGCCAGACGGATGCCGTGCGGGTCCAGCTCGCGGCGCAAACGAGATATGTAGGTGTAGAGCGTGTCGAGGGCCCGGAGGGGTACGCGATCGTCCCATACGCGGCAGAGCAGCTGGTCGGCGGAGACGGGGCGGTTTGCGTCGATCAGCAAAACCGCGAGAACGCACTGCTGCCGCGGGTGCCCCAGAGGTACCGGCCTGCCGTCGACCCGCGCCTGAAGAGCGCTCAGTAATCGGAACTCCACCATGCCGCGCTCCCCTTTCGCGCCAGTACAGGCCCAGAGAGCATCACTGTGACCTGCCCCTCAAGGTTTTTCGCAAGGTTTGCCCCAGGTCGGCCGTACATCGTTGTCGACGTGTCCGGAACCTACCGGTCTAGTACCGACCGCGCCCGCATTGGGTGAAAAGGTCCGCAGAAAAGGAGAACCTATGCGTGCACGAATCTGGCTCACCGGCGCTGCACTGGGAGCCGCCCTGCTGACGGGTGGTACGGTCGCCACCGCGCAGGCGGCACCCGCCACCTCCGTGGCGCGGACGTATACCGACATCGGTACCTTCCCGTCCCAGAGCGCATGCCTTTCGTTCGGGCGGGCCGGCGTCTACTCCGACTGGTACTGCCAGAAGAGCAGCACCACCAGCAACTGGCACCTCTGGGTGAACTTGAATTCGTAGGGCGCATCCGGGACTTCGTGTGAGCCATCCGGCCTCACGTGGCGTTGAGCCGGTCCTCAAAGAAGAGCGAGAACTGGCTCAACGCCTCCGGGTCTCGGGCGACGGCAGCGTCCGACACATGACCGTCCCTACCCCACCCACCTGCGCTGCGCAGATCCTCCAGTTCCAGGAGGCCTCTGGCTCGCCGACAGGCCGGTGTGACTCCCGCCCGGGGCGTCGGACCCGGCGCCGTCCGGGTCCTCCAGGCCTTCGTGCCTATCGCCCGCCGCCGGCCCGGACGGCCCGGTCGGCGCGGCTGCCGCCCGGCGGCGGGCGTGAGGCGATCGGGATCGGGCCTCCGTCGACGGGCCGTACGAAGAGTCCTGTGCGGCCCGTCGGTGTCTGCCCCAGAGGCTCACCGGCTCAGGCGGTGGCGCGGTCCCCACGCGAACTCGAGGTCGTCCAGCAGGACGTCTTCCAGCGAGCCCTTCCACCGGCCGCGCAGGAGGAACGGGGCGCTCGCCATCCGTTCGCGGTGATCAGGCTCTCGGGCTGGCCGACCAGGGCATACCGGCCGTGTTCGGCGGGCGCGCTGCCCGGCCCGTACGCGCACAACAGCTCCTGGAAGCGCTCGCTGTGCTGTTCGGCGAATGCCTCCAGTCGCTGCATGTAGCCGTCCCGCTCATCCTCGCGTACGGCGCTGAGGGCCACGGCCAGGATCTCGCCCGACGCATCGGGGACGAGGAAGTTGCCCGGGCCGGTGCAGGCCCACGTGCACCGCCACCCGACGACTTCACCTGTCCAGGCCTTGGCACACCACACCCATCGTTCCGGGTTCGGTAGTGAAGCTTCCCCTTGATGTTGGACACCTGGAGACTGGGACGTGAGGTTCCAGAGGAAGTAGTGCCAGGTGGGAAGCAAGAGCAACCGCAGCAGGCGGTATACGGAGGAGTTCAAGCGCGACGCGGTCGCGCTGGTCCGGTCCTCCGGCAAGAACGTCACCGAGGTCGCCCGGGAGATCGGGGTCAGCGCCGAGGGACTGCGGAACTGGGTCAAGCAGGACACGATCGACCGCGGGCAAGGGGCGCCGGGCGAGCTGACGAGCACGGAACGGGAAGAGTTGCGCCGGCTGCGGCGGCAGAACCGCGAGCAGGCCGAGACGATCGAGGTGCTGCGAAAAGCGGCGGTCTTCTTCGCGAAAGAGAGCGATCGATGAACGACATGTACTCGTTCATCGAGGCGGAGAAGACCACCCACGGAGTCGCTCTGCTGTGCCGGCTGCTGAAGGTGGCCCGGTCCTCCTTCTACGCCTGGCTGGCCGGCGAGCAGGCCCGCGCCGCCCGCCAGGCCGCCGACGACGCCCTGGCCCACGAGATCACCGTGTTGCACATCGCCTCCCGGTGCACCTACGGAGTGCCGCGTATCCATGCCGAGTTGCGCAGGCTGGACCGGCAGGTCAACCGCAAGCGAGTGGAGCGGATCATGCGTGAGCGCGGCATCGCCGGGGTCACCCGGCGCAAGCGCCGGTCGCTGACCCGTCCGGCGAAGAGGGCGGTGCCCGCCGGCGACCTGATCGGCCGCGACTTCACGGCCGATGCCCCGGGCCGGAAACTGGTCGGGGACATCACCTATATCCCCACCGACGAGGGCTGGCTGTATCTGGCGACCTGGCTGGACCTGGCCACCCGCGAGATCGTCGGCTACTCGATGGCCGACCGCCCCGTCAACTCCGTCATCCAACCCGCTGGTCGTCCCACAACACACTCCTCTGATCAGGGGTGTTGCAACGACTGGTTGAACCTGGGGAATACACCTCTGATGAACTCCGCCGGGAAATAGGCCGGTTGGGCCTGCGGCCGAGCATGGGCCGAACCGGCTCGTGCTTCGACTGTGAGGATGATCAGGTACCGCTTCAGGCGGTGGCCTGACCCGTGCTTCGACTGGCGTTATTGCCTTGGCGTTGATCTGTCGGCCACTGCCTGGAGCGGCATTCGCTGCCGCCGGGCAGGGGACGTGTCCCGATAGGGGCCTTCGCGACAGGCACCGTCACAGTCTTGACCGCCCCGGCCCGGCGACGGCCACCAGCACCCGAGGCGATCAGGAGACAGGCGACCTTGCCCAGCATCATGCAGCCCACGGCCCCATGTCACGTCCCGGCCGAAGCCGAGGAGGACATTCTGCTCGGGGTGGACACCCACAAGGACATCCACGCCGCAGCCGTCATCACCACGCTCGGCGCCGCTCTGGACGGCCGCAGCTTCCCGGCGACTGCGGAGGGCTATCGTCAACTCGTCTCCTGGGCTCGCTCGTTCGGCATGCTGCGGCGAGCCGGGGTCGAGTGCACCGGCTCCTATGGCGCCGCCCTCACGCGGCACCTGCGGGCCGAAGGCATTGAGGTCACCGAGGTCAACCAGCCCGACAAGGCCGCCCGGCGGCGCCACGGCAAGACCGATGCCATCGATGCCGAAGCCGCCGCCCGCGCCGTATTGTCCGGTCGCGCCACTGCCACGGCGAAGACGGGTGATGGCCCAGTGGAGATGCTGCGGCTGTTCAAGCTGGCGAAGGGGTCCGCGACCAGCGCCAGCGCGCGGCGCACCGCGACACCGACGCCCTCGGACGTCAGCCCGTACATCACGGTGCCCTCGGGCAGCCCCGCGTCGATCCGGGCGGCCAGGCCCGCCGTGTCCGTGTCCGCGGGGGCGCCCTCCAACGCGCGGTTCACCGCGTCCAGCGCCTCGTCCGGCTCCAGGAAGAAGTCACCCGCCACGCGCACGTGCCGCAGCGCGCCGTCCTCCACCCCGACGTCCACGACGACGAGCTTCCCGCCGGGCACCTTGTACTCACCGTGCACCGTCCGACCTCCGATCCGCCGAAGCAGACCAACACCACGAACCCTCGCGGTGTTCCCGCGGGCCGGGCGGGAGCGGGAAAGGTCACACGGGTCCCGGAGCGGATGTTTCGCGGCGTGCCTGCGTCGGCGTGGTGCTGGGCAGGGGGAGATCGAGCAGTTCACGTATCCGGCGGACGTGGGTGTGCCCGTTGTGCTGGTCCACCGACCGCACATGCCCGAGGAAGGTCTCCGCGTCGGACGCCTTGGCGGCCTGCCGCCAGAACGGCAGCCCCGCTTCGAGCTCCGCCACGAGTTGTTCGGCCGGCCGCTGCGCCCCGGGCAGGTCGGCGTCCTTGAGCAGCCGGATGCTCTCGGCCTGCGCCTCGGCCATCTGCCTGGCCCAGGCCTTGGCTTCGTCCAGATCGTCCTGGGGGCCGCGCGCCGGACGGAGCATGCCCGTGGCGTTCAGCGGCTTCACGGCGGAGAGGAAGGCCAGCTGACCGGAGTCCAGGTTGGACGCGTCGCGCCTGACCGTGGTGTCGTTTTCGCGTCGCCCTTCGGGCCCACCCAGCACCGCACGGTGCGGTTTCCGGCGGCCCAGTTCCGTTCGCTCGAGCCAGCGTCGCGATGTGCTCCAACTGTTCGGCCGTCTCCTGAGGCGGCAGGATCGGCTGGCGGTGCAACGATTCGGACAGTACCGCCCAATACACGGGCGTCCTGTGGTTGTCCTCGAAGAGGCGTCCCCGGGCCATGCGGGCCGCGACCTTCTCCTCCACCTCGTCGTCCGGTGCCAGCGGGTGCGTCGCCCGTACCACCGCCCGCGCGTACGAGTCCGTCTGGAGCAGTCCCGGAATCAGGGTCGGGCACCACTCCTCAATGGCCTCCGCGTGCTTCTCCGCCTCCAGCACGCGCTCGAAGTAACGAGCGTGGCCCCGCCGCTTGGCGTTGCGTACGTCCTCGCAGCGCCGCTTGAAGAAGCCGTCCGTGCCGAGCACCCGGTCCACGTGTTCGGCCAGTTCCGCCGGCATCCACCGCTCGCCCCGTTCGATCTCGCTGAGATGGCTCGGACCGTAGAAGCTGCCGTCGACCAGTTGCTGGAGCGTCAGCCCGGCCTCCTCCCGTTTCCAGCGCAACTCCGCGCCGTAGAAGGTGGGAACGCTTGCCGAGCCGTCGATGTCCTTGCGCTGTCCCATCGTTCACCGTCCTGGTGGCCGTTACTGTCCGTCTCACGGCGTGTCCGCCCGAGTCCCGGCGGTTCCCCTGGCGATGCCAACCGCATCTGTCATACGCGCAGTTCAGGGCCGGGAGCCCGAACCTCTGTCACGGTACGCGGCGCGCACCAGACTGCGAGCAGTTCGTCACAGAGCGCACTGGAAGGTGTGAACCCCCGATGCACGACCATTCCGATGTACAGGACCGCGCCGAGGGCCCTGCGGGCCACGTAGGGGGCGGCGTGCTGCGGCCGCCCCTGACGCCGGAACTGCTCGCCACGCCGGGGGAGGTGCGGGAGGTACGCAGGGAGATCCGCGTCTACGCGGCCGAGCCGTGCGCCGACCTCGAGCTCTGTGTGAGCGAACTCCTCACCAACGTCATCCGCCACCTCGGCGAGGGCGTCCCCGTGACCGTCCGCGTGTCCCGCACCCGGGACCGCACGCGACTGGAGGTCACCGACCCGGACCCGCGCGCCCTGCCCGTGCTGTGCCGGACGTCCGACGAGAACGACGAGTCCGGCCGCGGCCTCGCCCTGCTCGACGCGCTGAGCCTGCGGTGGGGAGTGGACCAGTGGCCCGGCAGCAAGACTGTGTGGTGCGAACTGCCGGCCTCGACGCCGGCCGCCGAGTGCGGCCGACACGGTGGCACCGACACCACGTTCGAGCGTCATGCCGGTGACGAGAAAATGCGGGCGGGCGCCGTGAGGACTGAGCTTCCGGCGAATGTGCACTGAGATGAGGTCGTTGCCCCGGAACCTCGGATGGGCTCGCCACCGGCGCAGTTCGGTGGCGGGCCCGGGTGCACATGCTCACCCGTGGGCAGCGGACGGACACGTACCCGTCCCGAGAGTCGGGGATTTTGTTCAGCAGCGGTCCGCGACCTCCGGGTCCCTATGGCGACTGGGCCGCCGTCCTGGTAGCCAGTGAGCCTTTTCCCAACCTCAAGCTGCGTGGCCAGGTGGAGGGCAAAGGCGTAGCGAGAGCGGTGTGAGCAGTCGCGAGGCAGGATCGACTGCGACCTACGTTCGCCCGACGTCTAGGACAGAACCAGACCTATATGGCGCCTATGGTCGCTGCTGACAGCCGACATTGCCGAGAGGACCGCGATGCCCGAGCAGACCAATGCCGCGCCGGCGGGTTACACCAGCGTTGCACCCTGGGTCGTCACCGACGACACGGGGGCTTTCCTCGACTTCGTCTCCCAGGCGTTCGGGGGTGAGGAACTGGGGCGAGTGTCGACCGAGGACGGTTTGATCGGCCACGGCGAGATCCGAGTTGGCGACACCGTCGTGCTGGCCTTCGACCGACACGCGGACTGGCCCACCATGCCGAGCCTGCTGCGCGTGTTCGTCGCCGACGCGGACCAAGCGTTTTCGCAAGCTGTCGCTGCTGGCGGCCGGGTCGTCACTGCTGTAGCGGGCGACGCCTTCGGACAGCGCGGAGGGCGTGTCAAAGACCCCTTCGGCAACATCTGGTGGGTGGTCAGCCGGGTTGAGGACGTCTCTGAGGACGAGATGTGGAAGCGGCTGCAGGACCCCGTGTACGCCGAGGCCATGCGCGTAGCCCAGGAGACACTCGACGCCGAGCTCAGCGGTCGACACCGCGGGAGCAGCAGCGCACCGGTCAGGGAATCCAGCTGACCACGCTGGTCGGGGTTCGGATACACCACACCGGCGGCCGGTGAGCGACTTCAACCTGCCGTGGAATCTTGCAAGTTGGCCTGGCGCAGGGGGTGAAGCCCCTGGTAGATGGGTTTTCGACCGCGAAATCCGGCACTACCAGAGGTTTCACGTGCTTGTTTACCCGTCCGGGCTGGACGTGTCCACTTCCGCCCTCCGCTTCCTCTCCGCTCGCCTGCGCGAACACCGCCGCGGACTCGGCACCCGATGGCGGCGCCTGAGCGCGGGTCGACAGGCTCTGCTCACCCTCGCCCGTCTCCCGCAACGGCCATCCGTATGCGCAGCTCGCAGCCGGATTCGGCGTGGGCACCACGACCGCTTACCGCTACATCGCCGAAGCGGTCAAGGTCCTGGCCACCCTCGTCCCGACGCTCGCAGAGGCGGTCCGGGCAGCATCGACGAAAGCATTCGTCCTGCTGGACGGGACACTGCTGCCGATCGACCGGGTTGCCGCACGCCGAGGTCGTCAGCGAGCTGCGGCGGCGCGGTCATGACGTGACCGTGGGCGGGCCGTGGTCCGAGGGGCGCCTGTGCGCCGTCGCGCGCTGCCCCGAGACCGGCATCCTGTCCGCGGCCGCGAACCCGCGGGGGATGCAGGGGTACGCGGTCGGCCGGTGAGGCGGCCGGGCGGCGTCCGGCATGCGCCGGCTGCGGGTGTCCACCGGACCGTCCCCCGATGTCCGATGACGGGTGTTCACGCCGATTCCACCCGGAGTGCACCGGCCCGGCGGGGAATGTCAGTGGGGCATGTTCTCATGGAGGCATGATCGAAGAGACGGAAACCATCGAAGAGTTTCTCGCACGTCACTCGGCCGACGTGGAGGAGGCGGTCCGCAAGGCGGCCGCGGCCGAGATCATGCCCCGCTTCCGCCGGCTGGCGGAGCACGAGGTCGACCAGAAGGCGGGACCGCACGACCTGGTGACGGACGCCGACCGGCTGGCCGAGCAGTATCTCACGGACACGCTCGGCGCCCTGCTGCCGGGCTCGGTCGTGGTCGGCGAGGAGGCGGTGCACGCCGACCCGGCGGTGTACGAGGCGATACAGGGCGACGCCCCGGTCTGGATCGTCGACCCGGTCGACGGCACACGGCAGTTCGTGCACGGCGACCCGGGCTTCTGCACCCTGGTCGCCCTCGCCCGGCACGGGGTCCTGCTCGCCTCCTGGACGTACGCGCCGGCGCGCGACCAGCTCGCCACGGCCGTACGCGGTCGGGGCGCCTTCCTCGACGGCGTGCGCCTGCGCAGCGGTGCGCCCGAGCCGGGGCGGCCCCTCGAAGTCGCCACGTCCCACCCCGACTACACGACGGACGAAGAGAAGCAGGCCCTGCGCGGCCTGTGGGCGGACGGGGTCGCACCGCGTCCCTGCGGCTCGGCCGGACTGGAGTATCTCGCCATCGCCCGGGGTGAGTTGGACGCCACTGTCTTCTGCTGGGAGGCGGCATGGGACCACGCGGCGGGCCTGCTCCTGGTCGAGGAGGCCGGCGGCACCCACCAGACCCTGACTGGCGCCCCCTTCCGCATCACGGGCGGCAACACCCTGCCCTTCACAACGGCCCGGGACGCGGCGACGGCCCGCCGGATCACGGACCTGCTCTCGGCCCCGGAGACGGAAGGCGCGCCCCTGGCGCGCTGACCCCGGCAGGGGAGGCCGCCCGTGCCTCCGGCCAAGGCCGATCAGGCACCCAGGCACCCGGGCAGTCCCCCTCCCACACCGCCCACCCTGCCACCAGCCCGCCGACCCGCCCCCGTCGTGTCGGTGGTGCGGCATATCCTGGGGCCGAGTGGCCATCGGCTGACTAGGGGGTCCGAAGGTGCCGTCGATGCTCGATGCGGTCGTGGTGGGTGCGGGGCCGAACGGACTGACCGCTGCCGTGGAGCTCGCCCGCCGCGGCTTCGACGTGGCGGTGTTCGAGGCGCGGGACACCGTGGGCGGCGGTGCCCGCACCGAGGAACTCACCCTGCCCGGCTTCCGGCACGACCCGTGCTCCGCCGCGCACCCCCTCGGCATCAACTCGCCCGCGTTCCGCGCCCTGCCCCTGGAGCGCTACGGTCTCGAATGGCTGCACGCCGAGCTGCCCATGGCGCACCCCTTCCCGGACGGCACCGCGGCCGTGCTGTCCCGGTCCGTCGCGGAGACTGCCGCCTCCTTCGGACCGCGCGACGCGGGCACGTACCGCAGACTGGTCCAGCCGTTCCTGCCCAGGTGGGACACCCTCGCCCGCGACTTCATGTCACTGCCCCTGACCGCGCTTCCGCGCGACCCGGTCACCCTGGCCCGCTTCGGCCTGGTCGGCCTGCCCCCGTCCACCTGGCTGATGCGCCGCTTCCGGGACGAGCGGGCCAGGACCCTCTTCGCCGGACTCGTCGCCCACGTCATGGCACCCCTAGGCGGCTTCGCCACAGGCGCCGTCGGCCTGGTCTTCGCGCTCGCCGCGCACGCCCGCGGCTGGCCGGTGGCCCGCGGCGGCTCCCAGGCGATCTCCGACGCCCTCGCCGCGTACCTCAAGGACCTCGGCGGCGCCGTACACACCGATTACGAGGTCAAGCGCCTCGACGACCTGCCGCCCGCGCGGGCGTACATCTTCGACACCTCGCCCACCGCGCTGGCCCGCATCGCCGGACTCGGCCGCTACTACGACGGCTACCGCTACGGCCCCGGCGTCTTCAAGATCGACTACGCCCTGGACGGCCCCGTGCCGTGGACCGCGCGGGAGCCCCGCGGCGCCGGCACCGTACAGATCGGCGCCGACAGCGCCGAGATCGGCAGCGCACTGCGCGCCGCGTCCCGCGAGGGCCACGCACCCGAGCGGCCCTTCCTCATCACCGTCCAGCCCAGCGTCGCCGACCCCACCCGCGCCCCCGAGGGCAAGCAGGTCTTCTGGGCGTACGGCCATGTCCCCAACGGCTGGACCGGCGACCTCACCGACGTCGTGGAACGCCAGCTCGAACGCTTCGCCCCCGGCTTCCGTGACCGCGTACTCGCCCGCGCCACCGCGGGACCGCCCGAGATCGCCGCCCGCAACGCCAACTACGTCGGCGGCGACATCGGCTCCGGCGCGGTCTCCGGGCTCCAGCTCCTGCTGCGCCCGAAACCGTCGCTGTTCCCGTACAGCACCCCGCATCCGGCCGTCTTCATCTGCTCGTCGGCCACCCCGCCGGGCCCCGGCGTGCACGGCATGTCGGGGCACAACGCCGCGAAGGCCGTCTGGAGGAGGCTGCGTCAGACATGACCACCGCCATCACGCTCGTCCAGGGCGACATCACCAGGCAGCGCGCCGACGCGATCGTCAACGCCGCCAACTCCTCCCTCCTCGGCGGCGGTGGCGTCGACGGCGCCATCCACCGGCGCGGCGGCCCCGCGATCCTTCAGGAGTGCCGCGCCCTGCGCGCCTCCGGGTACGGCAAGGGCCTGCCTGCGGGCCAGGCGGTCGCCACCACGGCCGGCGAACTGGACGCCCTCTGGGTGATCCACACCGTCGGCCCCGTCCACAGCGACGCCGAGGACCGCTCGCACCTGCTGGCCTCCTGCTACCGCACGTCCCTCCACGTCGCCGACGAGCTGGGCGCGCGCACCGTGGCGTTTCCGGCGATCTCCACGGGCGTCTACCGCTGGCCGATGGACGACGCGGCCCGAATCGCGGTGGAGACCGTGCGGGAGACCGGCTCCTCGGTCGAGGAGGTCCGCTTCGTCCTCTTCGACGACCGGGCCCACCAGGCGTTCGCGGCGCAGGTCGGCTGACCCGGCCGACTCCTGTCCGGGACGGAACTCCGGCAAATTGCCCTATAAAATGATGAATTATGGCGGGTAGGAGCCGAGGCGGACGCGCTCACGCCGGCGTCGGCCGTCATCGGGCAGTGGCGCCGCCGTGATCTGGGAGATGCTGGGCCTGGGTTTCGTGCTCAGCCTGGACAACTTCCGGGTGGCGATCGCGCTCGGTACCGTCCCCTTCGGCCTGAAACGCGCGGTGCAGGTGGCGCTGACCTTCGGGCTGTGGGACGCGGTCATGCCCCTGGTCGGGCTGCTGATCGGCCGCGAGATCGGGGAGGCCGTCGGGGGCGTCGCGGACGTGGTGGGTGCGCTCGCGCTCGGCGGGTACGGCCTCTACCTCGTCGTCTCGGCCCTCCGTAACCCCGAGCCGGACGAGCTGGACCACCCGTGGGCGCTGTTCGGCATCCCGCTGACGCTGAGCCTGGACAACTTGGTGGCCGGGGCGAGCCTCGGGATCCTCGGACTCTCGCCGTGGGTCGCGGCCCCCGTCTTCGGCCTCATCACGGCCGTGATGTCGCTGATCGGGCTCCGGCTCGGGCGGGCCGCCGCGCGCCTCGTCCGGATCCGCGCGGACCTGGTGAGCGGGGTCAGCCTGATCATTGCCGCCGCGGTGCTGCCGCTGCTGTTCGGCGGCTAGTCCGGTGCGCCCGGGGGACCAGCGCGGGGGCGTCGGTCCGCGAGCCGGCGTTGGCGGCCTCGACCGCCCGGGCGACCAGATCGTGGTCGGGCGACAGATGGCAGACCGGGTCGGTGCGGGCGGCGTCGCCGGTGAGCAGGAACGCCTGGCAGCGGCACCCGCCGAAGTCGACCTCCCGCCGGGGGCAGCTCCGGCAGGGTTCCGGCATCCAGTCGGTCCCCCGGAACGCGTTCATCACCGGGGAGTCGGCCCAGATCCGCTCCAGCGAGTCCTCCCGCACACTGGCCCGGGGCAACGGCAGGGACTGGGCGGCCGGACAGGGCAGCACGTCGCCGTTCGGCGTCACCGTCAGCATCCGGGAGGCCCAGCCGTCCATGCAGGGCTTCGGGTAGCGGCTGTAGTAGTCGGGAAGGACGTAGATGATGTCCATGCGGTCCCGCAGCCGCTCGCGGGCGGCCCGTGCGACGGCCTCGGCCGCCTCCAGCTGGGCCCGGCTCGGCAGCAGCGCGGCACGGTTGCGCCAGGCCCAGCCGTAGTACTGGGTGTTGGCCAGCTCCACCCGGTCCGCGCCCGCCTCCTCGGCCAGCCCCAGCACCTCGGCGACGCGGTCGATGTTGTACCGGTGCAGCACCACGTTCACGGTGAGCGGCCAGCCCAGCTCCTTGACCAGGCCCATCGCCTCGATCTTGCGCCGGAAGGAAGGGAACCCGGCGATCCGGTCGGACACGGCAGGCTCGTCGGCCTGGATGCTGATCTGTACATGGTCAAGGCCCGCGGCCCGCAGCCGCTCGGCCCTCGGACGCGAGAACCCGACGGCGCTGGTGATGAGGTTGGTGTAGAGACCCAGGTCGTGGGCGACCGCCACGATCTCCACCAGGTCGCGCCGCAGCAGCGGCTCCCCGCCGGACAGATGGCACTGGAGCACCCCCAGGTCGGCGGCCTCGGCCAGCACCCGCTGCCACTCCTCGGTGGCCAGCTCGTCCCGGTGGTCGCCCAGGTTCAGCGGGTTCGAGCAGTACGGGCAGGCCAGCGGGCACCGGTAGGTCAGCTCGGCGAGCAGTCCGTACGGGCTATCCATCGGCGAGCTCCACCCAGCGCCGGGCGACGAGCCGGGCCAGGAACCGCCGCACCTCGTCGCCGGGAACGGAGTCGTAGTGCGCGCCCAGCTCCGCCACGATCCCGGCCACGGTGTGCCGCCCGTCGCACAGCCTCAGGATGTCCGCGCCGCTGCCGTTCAGCACCACCACCGTCTCGGGGTGCAGCAGGACCGGACGCTGCCTGGTCCGGGAGAAGGCCAGCCGGACATGGCGCGCGAGGCGGGGCCGGTCCGAGCCGGACACCTCGACGCCGGGGCGGGTTCCGGCGGTCGTCTGCTTCGTTCCGGTAGGGGTCGGGTCCATGATGGTCACTCCGGATAGGCCTGGTCGACGGCGTCCATCAGGCTCCACAGGACGTCGCACTTGAACGACAGCGCGTCGAGGGCGCGCGCCTGGGACTCGGCGGAGAGGCAGTGCGCGGTGACCACTTCCAGGGCGTGCTCGCAGTCGCGGGGCGCCTGCTCCAGGCGGGCCCGGAAATACGCGAGACCCTCGGGGTCGATCCACGGGTACCACCGCTCGAACGCGGCCAGCCGCGCCGCCATCAGGTCCGGCGCGAACAGCTCCGTGAGCGAGGACGCCACCGCTTCCACCCACGGGCGGGTCCGTGTGAAGGTGACGTAGGCGTCGACGGCGAACCGCACCCCGGGCACCAGGTGCCGGTGGTCCCTGACTTCCTCACGGGTCAGCCCGGCTGCCTCGCCGAGACGCAGCCATGCCTCGATGCCGCCCTCGCCGGCGGCGGTGCCGTCGTGGTCGAGGATCCGCCGGATCCAGCGGCGCCGTACCTCCACGTCCGGGCAGTTGGAGAGGATCGCGGCGTCCTTGCGGGGGATGTTCTCCTGGTAGTAGAAGCGGTTGGCCACCCAGCCCCGGATCTGCCCGCGACTGAGCCGGCCGGCGTTCATCCGGACGTGGAACGGGTGCTGGTCGTGGTACCGCCGCGAGTGGTCCCGCAGCGCCTCGACGAAGCCGTCGGCGCCGGTCCTCGTGGTCGTCGTTGTCGTCACGGCTCTACACCCGGACTTCCAGACCGTCCATGGCCACTTCCATGCCGCTCTCCTCCACGGTACGCCGCTCGGGCGTGTCCTCCAGAAGGACCGGATTGGTGTTGTTCATGTGCACGAAGATCGTCCGGCCCACGCCGAGCGACGGGAGCTGGGCCAGGCTGCCGTCCGGGCCGCCGATGGGCAGATGGCCCATCTCCCGGGACGTCTTGGCGGCCAGGCCGAGCCGTACGAGCTCGTCGTCGCGCCAGCAGGTTCCGTCGATCAGCAGGCAGGCGCAGCCCTCGATCTCCGCGCGCAGCTCCGGCGTCAGCGACTGCACCCCCGGCAGGTACACCAGCGTTGCCCCGCTGCGCTCGTCGGTCAGCCGGTAGCCGACGACGCGGCCGTGGTCCGTCCCGGTTCCGAAGCGGTCCCGCTTGCTGGTGGGCACGTCGAACGCCCGGGAGGACAGCCCGTCCGCCAGGGCGAGACAGGCGCCGGGGGCCACTGCCCGCCACTCGACCGGGCAGTAGCGTTCGAGCGTGCGCAGGATCCCCGAGCCGCTGAGCAGGGTCTCGTGCGTCGCGGGTGTGGCGTACAGCCGCAGGGCGCGGGCCTCGCGCAGCAGGAGCAGGCCGAGCGTGTGGTCCAGCTCGGCGTCGGTGAGCAGCACCGCCTCCAGCGGCGTGGTGCGGTCGTCGTGCGGGTGCAGGCCGGGGAAGGCCTCGATCTGGGTGCGGACGTCGGGTGAGGCGTTGACGAGGAACCACCTGCGGCCGTCGGCGCTGACCGCGACCGACGACTGCGTGCGCGCGAGCCCGGTCCGGGAGCGGACCTCGGTGCACACCGGGCAGCCGCAGTTCCACTGCGGGGAGCCGCCCCCCGCCGCCGAGCCCAGTACGCGCAGCAACACTCCGTCACTCCGTTCGTCGAGGGTCCGGGCCCGTCACGGGCCCGGCCGTTCACGGCCGCCCGTGGCCGAGCCTCCGGAGGGCGCCGGACCAGGTCCGGCGCCCTCCCGCGTTCGCCGGTCCGCGGTCAGTCCTCCAGCCTGGCGACGTACATGGTCACCTCGGCCGCGACCGCGATCTCCTCGAACTCGGGCGTCTCCCACACTTCGAGCTGGGACTCCATGGATTCACCTCCTCTCTGCCCGGACCGGGCAGGTCCGGTCACGCGCTACGGCGATTCCGGGAGGGCGAAGACCATCAGGGCGCTTCCGTGCCCCGCGCCGAGCATGCCGGGCAGGAACCCCTCGGCCCATCCGCCCCAGCCGACGGGCACGGCGATGTACTGCCTGCCCTCGACCATGTAGGTGGTCGGGTTGCTGTGGTGGCCGCTTCCGCACTGGAACTGCCACAACGTCTCCCCGGTACGGGCGTCGAGCGCGACGAACTCCCCTGAGGGTTTACCGGCGAACACCAGGTCGCCGCCGGTGGCCAGCACCGAGGCGCACATCGGGAGTTCGTTGCGCCGGCGCCACTTCTCCTCGCCGTTCGCATCGAACGCGCTGATGGACCCGGCCATGTCCTCGATGTCCACCTGAACGCCCGCGCCCCAGTACGGAATGCTCTCCTTGAACTCCCGGCGCCGCCGGGTGGCCGTGGCCCCGGTGTCCTGTACCGGGACGTAGAAGAGCCCGGTCTTGGGACTGTAGGCCGCGTGGGTCCATTCCTTGGCGCCGGCCGGACCCGGGTAGAAGTGGACCGGCACTCCCTCCTTGTCCGGGTACATCTTGGCCGTCACCTGGCCGTCCCGTGTGATCGCTCCCCAGGTGATGCGGTCCACGAACGGGGTGATCCGGATCCGCTCACCGTTGGTGCGGTCGAGGACGAAGAAGTAGCCGTTCTTGTCGAAGTGACCGAGCAGCTTGCGGCCGTCGTGCTCGAAGAGGATGCACTCGGCGATGCTGTCGTAGTCCCACACGTCGTGCGGGGTGCACTGGTAGTACCAGCGGATCCGGCCGCTGTCCACGTCGACGGCGATGATGCTGTCGGTGAAGAGGTTGTCGCCCTCGCGGACGGCTCCGTCGAAGTCGGGCGCCGGGTTGCCGGTGCCGACGTACAGCAGGTTCGTCTCGGGGTCGAAGGTGCCGGTGACCCAGCAGTTCGCCCCGCCTCGGGCCCAGGCCTCACCGTCGGCGGGCCAGGTCTCCGAGCCGGGCTCGCCGGGCTTGGGCACCGTGTAGCAGCGCCACTGGTGCTCGCCGGTCTCGAGGCCGAACGCGTCGAGGTGGCCCCGCACGCCGAACTCGCCGCCGGAGCTGCCGACGATGACCATGTTCTTCACGACCAGCGGGGCCAGCGTGGCACTCTCCCCGGCCCGGACGTCACCGTAGGTCCTGTCCCAGACCCGCTTGCCGGTGGTGGCGTCGAGCGCGATCATACGGGCGTTCGCCGTGACGAAGAAGACCTTTCCCTGAGCCACGGCGACCCCGCGGTTGACGTTCCCGCAGCACAGGGAGACGTCGAAGGGGACCGCGTGCTTGTACCGCCAGATCTCCACACCAGTCTTCGCGTCGAGGGCCCAGACCCAGCCGTCCCAGCCGGAGACGAACATGACCCCGTCCACGACGATCGGGGCGGCCTCGAACGAGTAGGTCGACGCGCCGGCGATCAGACCGGTCGTGCCGGCCTGGAACACCCACGCGGGGACCATGCGCTTGACGGTCTCCGTGTTGATCTGGTCCAGCGGACTGTACCGCTGCCCGTCGTAGGAGCCGTAGTAGGTGAGCCAGTTCTGGGGTTCCTGGCGGGCGTTGAGCAGGCGCTCGTAGTCGACATGGGCCACCACGGGTGGCGCGATGTCCCCGCCCGCGACCTTGCCGCTCAGGGTTCCCTGGTCGACGGCCCAGCCCGCGTCCACGTAGTCGACGGACATGTGCTCCACCTCCTTCTGCCTACGGGCGCGGCTGTTCGGGGCGGTCCAGGCGGGCCTCCGGCGGAGCGTCGCCCATGACGACGATGGCCCCGGTCAGCCCGCGGCCCTCGTCGTTGCCGGTGGGCGAGCCGTACCAGTAGTAGCCGGGCCCGTCGAGGTTGAGGGCCGCCCGTCCTCGTGACTGGTTCACCAGCCAGATGAACTTCCGGTCGCCGTTGCTGGGCAGGAGCGCGCAGTGCGTGTTGTTGTCGTCATTGACGAGTTCGAGCTCGATGTCGCCTCCATGGGGCATGACCAGGATGGAGGGGTCCCAGGCCAGCTCGTCCGGGTTGATGCGAAGGGTGGCGTGCATGCGGCCGTCAGGCCCCACGGTGGCCTGCCCAATGGTTCCCGTGCCGAGCACC